>JAGSHC010000003.1 GCA_023954745.1 Deltaproteobacteria bacterium
CACCACGCGAAGGGCGAGCACCACGCGAAGGGCGAGCACCACGCGAGAGGCGACGGTGCCACGGTGCACCACCGGTTCGACGACGTGGAGAAGTGGACAATGGTCTTCGACGATCCGGAGCGAGACGCCTGGCAGAAGCCCGCGGAGCTCATTCCCGCCTTGCAGATCGCCCCCGGCTCCACCGTCGCGGACATCGGCGCGGGCACGGGGTACTTCAACCCCCATCTGGCACGCGCGGTGGGGACTGAGGGCAAGGTCATCGCCGTGGACATCGAGCAGTCGCTCGTTGACCACATGGCCGACCGGGCGACGAAGGAGAAGACGCCGCAGGTCGAGGCGCGCCTCGGTGCGACGGACGACCCCAAGCTGAGAGCAAGCGAGGCCGACCTCGTCATGCTCGTCGACACCTACCACCACATCGACGCGCGCACCGACTACTTCACGCGCTTGAAGGCCACCCTGAGGCCGGGCGGACGCCTCGTGGTTGTCGACTTCGTCAAGGACGCAGACATCCCCGTGGGGCCGCCGCCGGGCCACCGCATCGCCGCGAGCAAGGTGAGCGAGGAGCTGGTCGCCGCCGGCTGGGTCGTCCAACCGAAGGTGGAGGTGCTGCCCTACCAGTACGTGCTGGTGTTCACGTTGCCCTGAGGCGCCCTACAGCCTCCCGGACCGCTTGAGATCGAGGTAGGCGTTCACGAGGTGGACAGGCAGATCCGCTGGTGCAGCGTCGAGCAGCATCACGCCGCCGCGCCGCAACGCCTCGTGAGACTTGCTGCGCTCGGCCAGGTAGTGGTTGGCTGCGGCCACCGTCAGCGCGTCCCGGAACCCGTCCACGGGCCCTGCCGCCTTGTGGGCCAGCGCCGTCTCCTTGAGCGACGCCACCAGCACGAGGTGGCGTTGCCGCAGGGTGGCCAGGGCAGGCCGCAGCTCGCTGCTGTCCTCATCTCGCAGGTTGGACACGAGGATCACCATCGACCGACGTCGCTGCCGCGTCATCAGCCGCTTCGCCGCGTCGCGATAGTCAGCCGGCTCGGTGCTGGTCTGCAGGTCGTAGACGCGGTTGAGGATGGCTGACATCCCCACGGGACCTCGCACGGGGGGGAGCCACCGCTCCTCCCCGGAGAACGTCATGAGGCCCACGGAGTCGCCCTGCTTGATGGCCACGTGCCCGAGCAGGAGGACAGCGTTCAGGACGTGCTCGAAGTGCGCGACCCCGTCGTCGACCGCGCGCATCCGCCGCCCGCAGTCGAGCAGGAACACGATCTGCTGGTTCCGCTCGTCCTCGTACTCGCGAGAGATGAGCTTGCGATGGCGCGCAGTTGCCTTCCAGTCAATCTGACGGATGAGGTCTCCGCTCCGGTACTCGCGGCGCTGCTCGAACTCGAGGCCCTCTCCGCGTCGCCGTCGCCGCACGATGCCGAGCTGGCCGAGCTTGTCCGCCATGGCGAGCAGGGCGTATCGCGCCACCTGCTGCACGTTGGGGTAGACCTTGACCTGCTCCGCTTCCGCCAGCCAGTGAGTGCGGCGGAGCAGTCCCAGTCGCCCGTGGACCAGCGCCTGGCACCGCCCGAAGTCTCGTTGGCCGCGCACGCGGGGGCGGACCCGGTACTCCATGGCCAGCTTCTCGCTGCCGGGGATGTCGACCGTCCGGGGGAGGCCTTCCAGCGCGCAGTCCTCGGGAGGGTGGTCGAAGAACTCGACCCGCCGCGCGCCCGCTTCGTTGAGCACCTCCAGCCGCACCGTGTTCCATGCGTCCGCCGCCATGGAGAGGGGGAGCACACGGGTCGCGGTGAGGGGGGGAAGCCGCCAGAGGTCGGCCGCATCGATCATCACCGCCAGGAGGAGCAGTCCCCCCATCACCAGCCAGAACGGCTCCGTCAGCGGCCACGCGGACGCGAGCAGGCCCACCAGGGTCCACGCGATCAGCAGCTGCATCAGGCGGCGGGACGGTCTCACGCGGCGGGCGCTCCAGCGAAGAGGGTCATCACCTCAGCTCCGGGGCGCCGGGACCTTGCTCAGCAAGGCTCCCAGGACCTGATCCGCGCTCAGCCCTTCGATCTGCACCTCGGGGGCGAGCACGACGCGGTGGCGGAGCACGGGGTAGGAGACGTCTCGGATGTCATCGGGCAAGACGAAGTCTCGGCCGGCCAGGAGCGCGAGGGCCCGGGCGACGCGAATGAGGGCAATGGCGCCGCGGGGCCCGGCGCCCACGCTGATGCCCGACCAGGAGCGGGTGGCGCGCACGATGCGGACGGCATACTCGGTGATGCGGTCGTCCACCCCGACCCGCACGGCCGCCTGCTGAAGCGCGATGATGTCCTCGGGCTCCGCCACCCGGCGCACTGCCGAGACGTCGAGCTTCTGCCCCACGCTGCCGCGAGTCACGGCGTTCACGATGGCTTGTTCCTCGGTCTCGTCGGGGTAGCCGATCTGCACCTTGAGGAGGAAGCGGTCGAGCTGCGCCTCGGGGAGGGGGTAGGTGCCCTCCTGTTCGATGGGATTCTGGGTGGCGAGCACCATGAACGGAGGCGCCAGCGGGAAGCTCTCGCCCTCGATGGTGATCTGCTCCTCCTGCATCACTTCGAGCAGTGCGGCCTGGGTCTTCGCCGGGGCGCGGTTGATCTCGTCGGTGAGCAGGAGGTTCGTGAAGGCCGGCCCCTTGCGCACCACGAACTCACCGGAGGCCCCGTCGAGCATCGCGTGCCCCGTGACGTCGCTGGGCATCAGGTCCGGCGTGAACTGCACCCGCCCGAAGCCACCGCCGAAGGTGCGTGCCAAGGCCAGCACCAGCAGGGTCTTGCCCAATCCCGGCACTCCTTCCAGCAGCACGTGTCCGCCGGCGAGGAGGGCAGCGACCACGTGGGTGATGGCGTCGTCCTGACCGACGACCACCCGCCCCACTTCGTCGCGAATGCGGTTGGCGAGGGCCGAGTGCTGGACCAGGTCCCCGGCGGGGCTCTCGTCCGCCACCTCGGCGAGGTTCGGCGGGGTCTGGGGAGGGTCGGTGGGGGTCGTCTCGTCCATCAGGTGGAGCCTCCGAGCGCAGCGCGTAGCTGCTGCAAGTGAGTGATCTGTCGTGAGAAGTGCGAAGGGTTTGTCGAGGCGGGCTCAGTCAGGGCGGCGAGCACGTCCGCTTGGGGGAGGGACGCGACCTCGGCGAGGCGTGCCGCGAGCTCCTGCTCCTCGAGGTGGGCCCAGTCGGCGCGGGACACCATGATGCGATGCCGCACCGCGTCCCTGACGCTGTCGATGAGGACGTCTCGCGCGCCCTGGCGCCACAGAAGGGATCCCGTCGCCGCGACGTGCTCCAGCAGCGATCGCTGGGCCCGTTCTCGCGGGGGAACGAGGGGGCCGAACCGCCGGGAGACGTGCAGCAGCCACACCAGCAGGAGGACGACCGACGAGATCACGAGGGGGCGCGCGTGCTTCCACAGCAGCTCGCTCAAGCTCGGCGAGCTCTCGCTGTAGACGAAGAGGATGTCCTTGGGGAGCTCCATGAGTCGGACCACGTCCCAGAACAGGGGACCGGCCTCGGTGTCGAGCAGACGATCGTTGGTGAACCGGTACATGGCGGCGATCACCCCGATCGTTCCGTCCTCGTAGGGCCCCACCGCAGCCAGCGCGTCGCCTACCCGGCAGCCGAAGCGGACGCCGCCCTCACCCACCGGAGTGGCGGCGAGGTCGAGGTATTCGCTGTCGTCATCGTGGGCGTAGGGCCCTACCAGGGGGGTGGCGGACAAGGCCTCCTGGGTGTCGCCCCGGCGCGCGATCAGGGCGTTGAGGAAGGGATCGACGGGGCCTGGCACCGAGTCACCGACGATGAGCTTGCCTCCCTCCGCGAGCCAGTCTCCGACGGCAGCGTTGCGCTGGCGTAGGTCCAGGTGCTCCTCCGTCACCCACACGATCGCTTCGGTGGTCGCGAGCATCTGGCTCGTCAACGCGGGTACGGAGCGCACGTTGTAGCCACGCTCCTCCATGAGCCGCAGGAGAGCGAGGTGGTCGTTGAGCCGGGCCTCCCTCGACGGGAGGTGCTCTTCGACGGTTTCCACCTCCTCGAAGAGCAGGAACGTCGCCCCCAGTCCCAGGACGACGAGCACGAAGGCGATCAGTAGCCCTTGGCGCCGGTCGTTCATCGCGTGGCCCCCACCGCGGGGGTGGAGTTCTCGATGGCGGCGGTCCATCCGTCGATGATCCCGTCGATGTCCGCTTCAGCCAGAGGACGTCGCGCATAGGCCTCCGACTGCCATGCCTGGGTGAGTCCCTCGAACCAGTGCGCGGGCCCCTGCACGGCCCGCACCGCTCGGATGCAGTCGTTCTCGGTGGCGCCGTCCTCCAGCTCCAACTCGAACCCGTGAATCAGACGGGCGAGCGCCCCCCGGTAGAGGAGGCTCAAGGCGCCGATGTGGTCCCCGCGCCCGAGCAGGGCCCGAGCCGCCACGGGCACGTTGTCGGGCAGGGACTCCGGGCGCACGTCCATGCCCATCAGTTGGGTCGGGAGCTCTCTCTTCGGCTCCCGCTGGGGGAGCGTGATCGCCTGGCTGCTGCGCACGAGCCAGTACCCGAGGGCGCCGAGGGCGGCGAGGGCGACCACCCACAACAGGATCTCCAGGAGCTGCCCGAGGAGTCCGCCCAGAAAGCCGAACTCGGTGCCCGCCTCCTCCGCCGGCTTGCGGGTCTCCCAGCGAGTGACGGTCTCCTCCCAGCCGAACTCCTTGTCGTCGAGGATGGTCTCGAGCTCGGCCGCAATGTCGCCTTCGTCGAGGGGAAGGATGTCGACGATCGGCGTCAGGTCCACGGGGTCGATGGCGTCCGAAGGCTCTTCGTCGGTCAACTCGAAGAACTCCTCGAGCTCCTCGGCGCTGGGGACGCCCTCCGCCGGCTCCTGGGCCTGCACGCTGACGACCGGCATCCCGCAGAGCCCAAACAGGAGCACCAGGACCGCCGTCGCTTGCTTGGCGCGGGCGGCGAGGCGCTGGAACGCCAGCTGGATGTCCCAGCCCTCGAGCACCGTGCGTCGGTTGAGGTAGAGGCCGAAGCCCCCGCTCACGTAGAGCGGCTCGACGACAGTCATGGCGATGAACGCCATCCCAAAGGCGAGTCGGCCCCACAGAGGGACGTACCAGAGGTCCTGGTCGAAGAAGACGGGCCAGTCCGGGTGAAGCGCTTCGGGGAGCATCAGAAACACGAGGCCCGTCAGCCCGAGGATCACGACGAACTCGAGGCCGAGACACACGTAGGTGAACTCGCTGGCCTGGCTGCCCTGTCGTTGCGCGAGCAGTCGGGCGCGCTGCCGACGCCGCTTACCCCGAAGGCCCTCGAGGGAGCTCACGGGCAGCGTGTAGCTGCGCTGGGGGTCGAAGCGCCTCCAGAGCAGCCGGGGCGCGAGGTCGGCGCCCACCACCCGATGAAGCTGGGGCAGGAGGGTCCTCAGGTCGCACGGCTGCGAGAACAGGCCGCGGCTGAGCACGAAGAGGAGCGGCGTCTCCAGGAGGGGACGCAGCAGCCACAGGATGACGACGGCGAGCCAGGGCCGGTTCCAGTTCGTCGCCAGGATCGCCAGGGCGAGGGGAACGGCGACCACCAGCCAGGCGCGCAACATCGGCCCATAGAGCCGCCGACCGATGAGCCAGCCGAAGTCCACGGCCTCCCAGGGGGCCCGTGGGCGCAGGACGCCAATGGCACGTTCGAGATCCATCAGCGGGTCTCTCCGGGGAGCAGCGCGCGACCCAGGTAGGCGATGACGAGGAGCCACAGCGAGCCACCGACCAGGAACTTGCTGATCTGCGGCACCCCTGTGGCCGACCAGAAGGCCTCGATGAACGCCGCGATGGTCAGCATCGCGAAGGTGACCCACACGACGGGCATCGCTTCGCGCGCCGACTCGAACATGGCGCGGGCGCGGGTGCGGCGCCCCGGGGACAGCATGCCGAGACCCACCTTGAGGCCGCAGTACCCCGCGAGGCCGATGCCGGTCAGCTCGAAGGAGCCGTGGCCGATGCCGAACTCCCAGAACTCCGCTCCATGGCCGATGGCCATGACGTGACCGATCATCGCGCCCAGGAAGACGCCGTTGAAGAGCAGGAAGAACAGTGAGCCCAGGCCGAACAAGGCACCCCCGGCGAAGGTGCGGAAGCCGATGCCCACGTTGTTGCGGATGTAGAACCCGAACATCGCCAGGTCGGAGCTGGACTCGCGGCCCGTGCGCACGTCCCCCGAGGCGTGCATGTCCTCCATGCTGGCCAGCTGCTCGGGGCCCGCGATGGCGAAGGCGAGCTCGGGCCAGATCTGGACCGCCCCCATCGTCAGCAGGAACGGGCCGTAGAACAGAAGCATGGAGACCACGAACAGCACGCGATCCTTGCGCAGCTGCCGGATGACCCCCACGAGGGCGTAGCGGAGCCACTCGGCGGGGACGAGCACGCGCCGGCCGTAGAGCTGGTGGTAGCCGCGCAGCACAAGGCCGTTGAGTTCGTCGATGAGCTCGCGTCCATAGCCCCGCGATCGTGCCAGCGACAGGGTCTGGCAGACCCGTCGGTACACCGCCGGGAGCTTCTGCGCAGCGCCGGGATCCTTGCCCGCGTCGAGCTCGTCGAGGAGGAACTCGAGCTCAGTCCAGAGCTCACGATGGGCTGCGATGAAGTCGTCTCGACGCATCAGCGACGCCCCAGAAGCCAAAGAGCGTACGACTGCAGGCGCTTGACGCCGACGGGACCGAGCTCGCCGGTGACGGGCTGCAGCTGGTCGGCCAGTTCGATCTGGCGGTCCTCGGTCCACTGGGGTGCGCGTTCGGCGAACTCGATGAGCGCTGCCTGCTCTGCCTGCGCGAGGTGGAGCGGGGGCATGGCGGGGGAGAGGTTTGGCAGGGCCGCGAGGGAGGAGAGGGCAGAGCGCTCGTCGGTGTCGGCGTAGATGACGACCGTGCCCGCGGCGAGATCACCCAGACGCTTGTTCTCTTCGGTAGCGAGGACCGAGAGAAACCCGAACAGAAAGCCCGCCGGCAGGAAGTCGGCAAAGCGCAGCATGTTGCGCACGGTGGAGGCGGTCCAGTCCACGGCGGCGCCGTCGTCCCGGACGACCTTGAGGCCAAACAGCTTCTTTCCGGGCGTCTGGCCGTTCCAATAGACCTCACAGACCACCGGGTAGAACCACTCGCCGAAGAAGGCGACGAGATAGAAGAGGCCCATCCCGGCGTTGCCGAAGATCGCCAGGACCGAGCCGACGGGGACGAGCACCGCGGTGCGAATGAGGGTGTCGACGAGCCACGAGGCGAAGCGCACCGGGCTGCCGGCCAGGCGCAGCCCCACCTCGACCCCCTCCGGGGTCTCGGTGTTCCGGAGCGTGTCGATGGGCGGCGTCTGCACGGTCAGTGGAGCGTCTCTAGGGGGCCTGGATCACCTTGCTGTCTGCGAGGAGGTCGTGCAGGCAGCGCCGGTCGTCCCGGAAGATGAACAGGGAATCTGCGAGCCCGAAGATCCCCCCGACCCCCGGGATCAGTCCCAGGAGCTGGATGGGCAGCACCCGCAGTCCGATGATGCGGCCGAGGCTGATGTCGCTGCCATCCATGCGCACGATGCGCACGCCGAGGATGCGCTTGCCGATGGTCTGGCCGCGCTGGTTCAACATGTTGAGGTTCACTGCCAGGACCGCGAGCGCGAGGACCCCCGCGAGGGCTCCGGCCGAGATGGCTGCGGTCGACATCTCCCCGCCGCCGTCGAGCTCGAGGACCAGGACGAAGGCAGGACTGACCGCCAGCAAGTAGATGAACTGGTCGATCATCCGCGCGCCGAGGCGCGTCCCCCGATCCGCCGGAAGCTCGATGCGCTCCTCGCCGAATCCGTCCGAAAGCGCCGCCTGCGGCGACGCATAGGGGTTGTTCTCACTCATCGGGCCCTCCCCGTCCTCGTGTTCGGCCAAGATAGCGGAAGTGTCCGCGCTCCCCCCGCCGCTCCAGCGCCGCTTCGTCGACGCGGGAGGCCGAGAGCACTCCTCGCTCCTGGGTGCCGTAGGCCCCGAGGCGCGCTTCGATCCCCAGGGGGTCACCGACCTGCTCGCCTGGGGCCACCCCGTGGGCCCGCACACGGTGTTCGCGTCGATCTCCTGGGCCGACGCCCCCCCATGGCTCCTGCCCGCGCCGTCTCCCCATCCTTCCGAGTTGGGGCCCGACGCCCGCGCCGATGCGCTCTGGGATCTGCTCTGCGAGGCCGTGGCTCGGCGACCCGCGGGAGAGGTGGGCGCGGCGCTGTCGGGAGGGCTGGACTCCCGCGCCGTGGCCCTGGCCTTGCGGGAGGGACAGCCAGCGGCGCAATGCTTCACCTTCGGTGACTCGGGGGCGGTGGATCTCGGCCGTGCCCGACTCGTGGCGCGGCGTCTCGGTCTCCGGCACCTCGTGTCGGCCTTGCCGCTCGACGCGGCGCTGCTCGAGGAGCGCAGGGTCTTCGAGGCGACGGGGGGGCTCGGTGGTCCGGCCGCCGCACCGGGCGCGTTCACCGACCGGAGCTGGTCCGGCGACATCGACGTGCTGCTGTCGGGCATGTCGGGGGACGTCATCTGGGGGGACACGGCGTTGCGCGGGCCCGGTTCGGCTTCCCGACTCCGGAAGCTGGGGGCGGGAGTCGCCTCCGATCCCGTCGTCCATGTTCCGCCGGCACCGCCCTGGGCGACCCCCGCCGGGGTCGTCGCCTGGCAGAACCTGTGGACCCGTCAGGCTCGTGTCACGTGGAACGGGATCCTGCCCCGGCTCGCGTACACCGCCGTGGTCCCCGTGTGCTGGGACCCGGAGCTCCTGTCCTTCTGCCTGGCCCTCGACGGCGTGGACCGGAACGGGCGCGCGCTGTTGCGCCGGATGCTCGCCCGGCACGGGCGCGAGGTGGACCCGGAGGTCGTTCCGGGCGTCACCGGGCCCGTGCACGACCTCGACCGCGCCATGAGTACGAGCCCCGCCTGGCGGCGGGAGCTGGATCACATGATCGGCGGCCGGGAGCGGTGGGACGCGCTGGGCCTGCGCCCACGAGGTGTCGCGCGCATCCTGAGATTGGTGCGCGACGGCAAGCGGGCGCGGTCGGGTCTCGTGAGCCGACTCCGGGTGCTGTGGATGTGGGGAGAGCGCCTCGGGCTCGGGTCCGGCTGAGCCGGAGCTACTCGCAGGGCGCGATGAGTTCGTCGACGCAGAGCAGGATCTGGTCGTTGGTGCTGCACCCCTCGGGGTCCTCGACGAACACGCGAACCACGGCCTGACCCTCCTCGAGGAGGTTGGCGGGCATTGTGAACGTGGTCTGTCCCTGGGCGTTTGGCACCGGGACATCGACGTCGAGCTCGGTCCCTTGGCTGCCGGAGTTGTCCTGCAGCGTGATGGAGAGGTCCTCAGGGGGGGTGTCGGGGTCCGTCACCGTCAGCGACCAGCTGATCATCTCGTCGGCGTCGAAGTACGTGGCGGTGTCCGGGGAGACGATCGTCAGGGTGGGACGCTGCGCCGACGTGCAGTCCGCGACGTCGTCGTCGTTCGAGCCCTCGGTGGGGCACCCGACGAGGAGGGCGGAGGACAGGGTCACGAGGGCGGCAGTACGCAGCAACTGATGCATCGAGGCGGCTCCAATTCTGAGACCCGGCGGTCCAGGAGCGGCGGAGTCTACAGGGGGACCCCGCCGCGGGGAAGCGAGCGTTTGGGCCCTTCCAAGAGGAAGCCCCCCGACGGCAAGCCGCCGGGGGGCTCGAGTCCCGGGACCTGGCACCCCCGGGACCGCGACTGGTTCCTCAGCGACGGCGGCGGCGCGCCATGGGCCCCATCAGGGCCAGGAAGAGAAGAGCTGCGCCGGCACCTCCCGGGCTCGGAGCGGCGCTGCAGCCGCCGCAGCCCGTGGATGCCCACAGCAGCTGGTTCGGCTCGAAGGTGTCGACCACCTGGGAGCACACCGCGCCCCCAGCTCCGTCGGGCACCGCGGCGAAGCCGTCGTTGCAGGAGCAGGTGGCGAAGCCGTTCACTGCCTCGCAGGTGCCGAACTCGCCGCACATGGAGGCATCGCAGGGGTCGGCCGGGCCGTCCGGGGTGCCGAGGACATCCTCGAGGAACTCGAGCCGCGTCTGCTGGCAGACCACCGTCTCCCGCAGGAAGCCGCCCACCGACGCGGGCTCGCGGATGACCCGAGCGTTGGAGCCTTCGGCACAGACGCAGCCGTCGATGCCGGCGTCCGTGGTGGCGCACATGGAGCCCACACCGCAGTACGTCTGCCCGCAAGGCTCGGGCTCGCTGGCGTTCTGCGGGCCGCACACCTCGACTGCGGGACGGTCCGACAGGTCCAGAGTCCGCGAGACCGTCGCGTCCGAGTCGGCGCGAGCGAAGGAGGGGTCGAAGGCCATCTCCCAGCCGGAGATCCGCGTGTACATACGGGTGACGTACGCGTTGTTGCTCAGCACCTCCTGGAGGTGGGCGCGGGCCTCGGCGTCGTCGTCGGCGAAGAAGCCGAAGAAGTTGTCCAGGTTCTGCTGGGTCACCGCGGCGGTGTCGGCGTACTCGGTGACGAACGCGCGTCCGCCCGCCTCGTCGATGAGCCAAGACAGGAGTGGGTAGTAGTTGTTGGCTCCGTTGCGAGGGTCCGCCTGCACGTCTGCGACGTCGACGACCATGTTCCCGAAGTTGTCGGACTCGTAGCGGCCCTCGCCCACCACGAAGGCCATGACGCCCATCTCCGGCTCGGCGGCGACCGCCGTCAGCGAGATGGGGATCATCGCCGAGGTGCCAGGCGTGGTCATGCTGATCGGGGTGATGTCAGCGGTGGCCGCCCCCGGCGTCAGCTTCATCGCCAGGAACTTCATGCCCGACGCGACGTAGTCGGCGATGAAGGGCTCCATGGGCTCGGTGATCAGATAGCCGTTGGTGTTGAGCCACTCGATGAGGGCCTCGGGGTCCTCGCTGCTGACCACCTCGGGGTCGAAGGGCCCCACTTGGGGGAGGTCCTCGACATTGACGCCGCCGTCGGTGGAGCTGTCGTCGCTCTCCGCGTTGACACCGGCGCTGCGGAACACACCGCCTCCACCCCCGGCGCCCGAGCACTTCGTGGGGGGCGCGATGATGGTCGGAACGGTGCCGCCGTCGAGGAGGCGCAGCGTGCTGGGGGGCACGGTCAGCAGGTCCGGGGTGTCCGTCACGGGCACGACCCAGGAGAAGCCCTCCGGCGCCCCGGCGTAGCTGATCTCCACGGTCGTGGTGATGGTTCCGGCGGGGTCGATCTCGAAGAGGATGCGCTCCGCGTTCTGCTCGACGGGCGTGATCTGGCAGAAGAAGCCGCCACACGCCTCGGCCTGGTCAGGAACCGATGCGACGGCGAGGGCGCCGACGAAGAGGGGCAGCGAGAGGGAGCGGAGACACGAGTTGACGTTCATGCACCAGACACAGAGCAACGGCTGGGCCGGGTGTACCGGGCGCGATCGTGCCCGGGTGGGGTGAGGCGGGCGCCGGCTGCGGATCGCAGTCCGCCTTCTTCAGGCGCGGGGGGAGGGTCGATGTACCTTTCCCCCGCATGCCTTCCGGACGCCCCGCTCTCCCGACCCGCGCACGTCAGCAGGCGCTGCTTCGAGACCTCGTGGAGGTGTTGGCGGACGGCGCCGCCGCACCGTTCTTGAGCAATGTCGTGGTGGAGCCCTACGCGCGCTTCTTCCCCGAGGCCGCGGCGAGCAACGCGGATCCAGTGCAGGCCATGCACAAGACCATCTACGCCTACGCCGGTGTAACCGACGCGACCCCCGCCCTCGGGTTCAGCGATGTAGCCGTCGGGGCTGCGCCGCCGTCCGCGAACACGACGCAGACCATGATGCTGGGGCCTGTCTGCAGGCGCGCCGCGAGGGCCTGGCGACGGCGCCAGGGGGTGCTCCTCGACGAGCATCGGGAGGAGCGCCTCGTCGATCTCACGGCGGTGAGTCTGGGGTTTGGGGCCCTCCTGGCGAACCACGCCTTGGCTCGGTCGGGGCTGGATGGCGAGATCGTCGCCACGCACGCAGCGCGGGACCCGTCGGTGGACTGGCGAAGGAGTCGGGACCTGATGCCAGGGCTCGATCTCGGTCGACTCCTGGGCCCCTCGTTTGCGACGCAGCCCGCGGAGCGCCTGACCGCGACGGACCTCGTGTTCGTTCTCGCGGCGCAAGTCGTCGTGCGACACCCGACGCGTTGGAGCCGCCGTGGCCATGGCCATTACTGGCGGGTGCGCACGCTGGACCGGCTGCTCCGCCCCCTGTTCGTGGACGCAGTCCGCGCTCTCGCCACTCCCCGCGACGCGCTGGCCGCCCAGCTGGGCTTCATCCCGATGCCGCCGCCGCGCAAGGGTCTCACCGTGGACGGGGTCGAGCTGTTCCCGGACTTCGACCACTTGCTGGGCGTCGATCGGGTGGTCGCACCCCGCCGCGGCCCCCTCGGACGCATTCCCGGGCTGAAGGGTGTGCGTCTGCGCTGTTCTGCGCGCCGGTGTCGGGCTCCCCTCCCTGCGTGGTCTCCCCGCTGCGTTCGCTGTGGTCGCGGCGTGAAGGGTGAGCAGCCCCTCACACCGGAGTAGGCTCTGCGCGTGCGCAGGTCTTCCCAGCTCCTCCTCGTCCTCCTTGTCGGCTGCACCAGCGCGCCCGTCGAGCCGCCGGCCCCGCGAGCCCTTCCCTCCCCCTCGCTGCTCAGCGAGCATTGCGCTGAGGTGGTGGGAGAGCCGCGGGTGCTCGAGGTCGCCGAAGGGGTCTGGGCGGCGGTGGGGTACGACCTCGCCAACACCATCCTCGTACAGACCGCCGACGGGAACGTCGTCATCGACGCGGGCATGAGTCCCAGCCGCTCGGCGGTGTCGCGGGCCGCCTTGCTCGAGAAGGCTCCGGGTCCCACGGCCGCCATCGTCTACACCCACTCGCACATCGATCACGTCGGTGGGGCGTCCGTGTGGATGGAGGAAGCCACGCAGGTCTGGGCCACCGAGCGCTTCGAGGACCACTTCTTCAAGCAGTACGGAGTCTTCCTCGGGGCGGAGAACGCCCGCGGAGCCCGCCAGTTCGGACGCGACGTGCCCTTGGAGCAGCTGCCGTGCAGCGGTCTGGGGCGCAAGGTCGACATCCCCGCAGCCCTCGACGTGGGCGCAGTCCTCCCGACCCACACGTTCTCGGGAGAGCACCAGCTGAGCATCGGGGGGGTGACGCTGACCCTGGTGGAGGCTCACGGCGAGACCGACGACCAGCTGTTCGTGTGGCACGAGGCCCAGGGCGTGCTCATGCCGGGCGACAACTGGTATCGGGCCTTCCCCAACCTCTACACGGTGCGCGGGGCCCGGCCCCGGCCGGTGGACACCTGGATCGAGAGCCTCGACGCGATGCGGCGGCGGGGAGCCCGCATTCTGCTCCCCAGTCACACCGTGCCCGTGGTGGGTGAGGAGCAGGTGGAGACCGCTCTACGGACCTACCGGGACGGCATCCAGTGGGTGCGTGACTCGGTGGTTCGGTCGGCCAACGCGGGGCGTTCCGTCGACATGATCGCGGCGGAGGTGCGGCTCCCGCCGCATCTCGCCGAGGTTCCGGCCCTCGCGGAGCTGTATGGCCAGATCGACTGGTCGGTGCGCGCGATCTACGCCAACGAGCTCGGTTGGTTCGACAGCAAGGCGCACCGCCTCTACCCGACACCCCCCGCCGAGCGCGCGGCGAAGATGGTGGCCTTGATGGGGGGCAGCCCAGCGGTCATCGAAGCTGCGGCCCAGGCGGCAGCGAAGGGAGAGCACGCGTGGGCTCTCGAGCTGCTGGCCTTGGTGGGCGACGCGGCGGAGGAGGGCGCACCCGACCTCAGCGAGGCGACGGCGCAGTCCCTCGAGGCGCTGGCCACGCAGCTGGCGAACACCAACGGGCGCGGCTACTTGCTCCAGAGCGCCATCGAGCGACGGGCGGGGGCCGTGGAGCGTCAAGGCAAGCCCACCCTCTCCGATGCGTTCGTGCGGAGCATCCCGCTGACTCAGATCTTCGAGATCATGGCCTCGAAGCTGCGGCCCGCCGAAGTCATGGACCGCCACGACTCGGTGGTGTTCGAGTTCTCCGATGTGTCCGACCGGTTCGTGGTGACCATTCGTCGAGGCATCGCCGAGGTCGTGAGGGGTGAGTCGTTGCCGGGCACGCCGGCTCCCCTGGCGACGGTCCGCACCGATGCGCGCACCTGGCGTCGTCTCGCCCTGGGAATCGAGACCGGCAAGGACGCGATCGCCGACGGCCGAATGGAGGTCGAGGGGAGCAAGCTCGGGCTGCTCGGATTCATGAACCGCTTTGACCGCGGCTTCGGCGCCGGCGGACCCCTGGAGCTCCCGTGACTGAAGAGACCGTGACCCGCCTGCTCCACGAGCGTCTGCTCGACGACCTCTTCTTCGGTGAGCCGGGAACCATCGCGCTGGACGACGACCTCTTCGAGCTCGGCCTGGACTCCATGGGAGTCACCCGACTGGTCGTATTCGCTGAACGAAGCCTCGCCTCTCGCATCCCCGACGCGGAGGTGGTGGCGGAGAACTTCGGCACCCTGGCCGCGCTCGTCGCGACGGTCTTGAGGAATCGGTGACCCCCGGGCTGCGTACTCCACCACCGTTCCGGTGGTCGATGCTGCTCCACCCCCTGTTTCCCGTGCGGCTGGTGCAGTGGCGCATCGCTCGGACCGAGGTGGCTCGTGCTGCCTTCAACGCCGACACCGTGGGCCCCAGCGTTCCGCGGGGCAGTCGCCTGCTCGACGTGGGGAGCTGGGACGCCCGCACGGCTGCGCTGCTGCGCGAAGAGAGGGGGTGCGACGTCCTGGCCGTCGACGTGGTCGACAAGAACGTCACCGACGTCCCGTTCGCCACCTTTGATGGAGCCACGTTGCCGGCCGCCGACGGGAGCCACGACGTCGTCACGATCCTCTATGTGCTGCACCACGCCGCGGACGATCTGGCCTTGCTTCGCGAGGCGCGTCGGGTCCTCGCCCCGCACGGGCGCGTGCTCGTGGCCGAGGACATGGTGGAGACCCCGCTTCAGCGCGCCATCACCGTGGGTTTTCACGTGTGGCTGTGGTTCTGGACCTGGATGGGATGGGCAGGGTCCTTCAAGACGCGAGAGCGCTGGCGAGAGCGCTTCGCCGAGGCGGGACTGCGGGTGGTGGAGGCCCGAGAGCTCGGCGCCCATCTCGGGAAGGCCCTCTGGCCGCGGAATGTTCTGTTCATCCTCGAGGCGGCCTGATCCCGCGGGCGCAAGCGCGTACCAGCGGGCGCAGGCGGGTACCTCGGTGCTCGCCCATGCGAACCAGTCGCCGCAGGCTGCCCTCGCGCTGATCTGGTCGGCCCGCTGGGGGCTCTACTCCCCTGTGCCCTCGACCAGCAGGAGGACCTCAGCGCGGTCAGGCTCGTCGACCACGAACACCTCTTCGGTGCCCGACGGCCAGATCACGTGCACCAGGGCTTCGCCCAGGCATCCCTCGAGGGGGATGTGCACGACGCGCTCGCCCTGACTGAACACGGAGGGGCCCGTCCCGACGGTGTGCAGGGTCGAGCGGGCGCAGGTCTCCGCGACGATGCGGGCCCCGAGGGCCTCTCGGGCGGAGACCGTCCCCCTCAGCTCGACCCGCAGCGCGCCGGGGTCTTCACCCACCTCATGCCCGAGGGAGCGGCGCACCGTGGCTCGCTCCCCCTCCAGGTTGGCGACCACGAAGTCGTGCCTGCCGTCTCCGTCGAGGTCCCCCCAGGCGGCGCCCATGGACATGGCCGGGACGTCCAGCCCGAGATCGCGGCCGTAGTCGCGGAACTGGGGAAAGTCTGCGGTGAAGTCCGTCTGGAGGAAGAGCCGGTTCCTCGGTGCGGCGCCGTCGTGGAGGGCCTCGACCTCCCCCCGCTCGTAGTAGCCACCATTCGCCACGAACAAGTCGAGGTCGGCGTCCTCGTCCGGGTCCAGGAAGAACGTGCCCCACCCCACGCGGCCGCCGCCGTTCTCCACGCGAGAGGCCGTCGTGCTGTTGAGGAACAGGCCGCCCAGATTCCGCCACATGAAGTGCGGGCCGATGTTCGTCACGAACAGGTCGATGAACGTGTCCTGGTCCACGTCGGCCGCGGCCACTCCCATGCCGTCCGTGACGTTGGCGAGGGACGCATCGGCGGTGATGTCTTCGAAGGTGAAGTCCCCGACGCCCAGGAGCAGGCGGTCGTCGGTGGTGTCGTCGGCGGGTTGGGCGACGTCGGTGATCAGATAGAGGTCCGGCACATGGTCGTTGTTCGCGTCGAAGCAGGCTGCGGTCCATGAGCGCTCGAGGTCGGCGAGGCCAGCGTCGTCCGTGCGGTTCGCGAACGTGCCATCGCCCCGACCCTCGTAGAGCCGGGTGTTGCCGGGCATCACGCCGGTGAGCAACACGTCCAGGTGGCCATCGCTGTCGATGTCGGACCACACCACTGAGCCCTGGTTGACGCTGTCGGCCAGCCCCGCGGCCTCGGTGCGATCAACGAAGACACCTCCCTCGTTACGGAGGAGCAGGGTGGGCCCGTCGTGATCGGTCAGGATGAGGTCCTCGTCGCCGTCCCCGTCGACGTCCGCTGCGCCGCAGCCCATCCACTGCCCGGCACCCGGCATGCCGAGGCTCGCGCCGCGCTCGTCGAACTGCCCCTCACCGAGGTTGATCCAGAGGTCGGGGCCGGCGGCGCGGGTGATCAGCACGTCCTGGTCGCGGTCTCCGTCCGCATCGAAGACGCAAACCCCCCGGCCGTCACGGGTCTCGATCCCGAAGTCCCCCTCGGCGAACCCGCGAAAGCTCGACGCCTCGAAGTCGAACTCGGGAAGGCAGCCACCAAGGCAGAGGCCAGCCGCGCCCAACAGGGCAGCGACGCGCGTAGTCCGACGCGGTGTAGCCTCCTTCATCTGTTCCTCTCCATTGTCTGGTTTGCCAGGGTTTTCTGCAGTGAGCAACCCCCCAACGCCCCCGTTGCTGCCAGACGCTGCACTTCCTGCCGCCGCGATCCCCGATCTGTTTCATCGCTACCTGGACGTCCGCATGCGGAGCGCGCGGGGGGTGGGCAACGGCAGCCAGTTCCTGTTCGAGGTGGACGGAGACGTGGACACGCCAGCGTTGGAGGGACGCCTCGAGGCGCTTCAGCAGCGACTCCCCATGCTGTCGGCGGGGCTCGGGCCTTGGCCGAGTCGACGCTGGACCGTGCAGGACCCAGCCACGGTCTCGGTGCGTGAGGAGTCCCTGGAAGGTGAGAGCGAGGACACCGTCAATGATTGGTTCGCTCGCTGGTTTGGGGAGCCCTTCATGACTCCTGAGCGCCCCTCCCTGGAGCTGGTGCTGGCCCGCACGCCTGGAGCGGCCCGGAGCGTGCTCCTGGTGCGGTGGCTGCACCTCCTCTCGGATGCCCCGGGGATGGACCTGCTGCTCCGCTTGCTCGACGGCGACGACCCGGCCCGTTTCAAGCTCGAGCAGCAGCCGGCTGCGCTCTCGCGAAGGGTTCGCGGCGACCGAAGTGCGCTTCAGCGGGCGGTGGGCGTGCACAACTTGGCACTGCGGCACCTCGCGCGCAGCATCCCTCCACCCCTTCAAGCCAAGGTGGACCGTCGAGCCCGCCAGACGGCTCGGATCTGCACCCTCAGTCGAGAAGAGACCACCGCGCTGTGGCAACGAGCCCGTGAGCTCGGAGGCCTCGACCGGAACACCTTCCTGCTCGGGGCGCTGGCGCGGGCGTGTGTCCGGGCGTGGTCGCCCGCGTCCTGGCGGTCTCTGCGCATCCCCGTGCCCATCTCGCTGCGGCCCCCGGCGTGGCGCGGACCCGTGCTCGGCAACTGGTTCACGATGGTGCTCGTCCAGGTGCCGGTGCGATCGTTGGGGTCCTTGGAGTCCGCGGTGCAGGCGTGCCGCACCGCATGGCGCGCGGCGCTGGAGCGGGGTGAGGACGCGGCGACGCTGGCGCTGATGGGCCCCGCTGCCACCCTGCCGCCCTGGCTGGCTCGGTTCTTCCTCGACGGCCCTCGCCTCCAGGACGGCGCGACGGTGAACACCAGCTATGTGGAGCTGGGCGCCGGCAAGAGTGGGACGTTCCTCGGATTGCCGCTCCGGCGGGCCGTGATCGCCAGCTCGATTCTTGCGCCGCCTGGGCTCGCCGGGGTCTTCTCGGGCTGCGCTGGACGCCTGAGTGTCGTCGTCCCTGGCCAGGAGGGACCTTCGGGTGACGCCCTCCATCGGGAGCTGCTCGCGCTGCTGCGAGGGGAGGCGGCATGAGGCTGCTCGATGCGTTCGAGGACGGCGAGCCCCGCATCGAGTGGCTCGGTGAGACCCTGGGGGCTGAGGAGCTGCGGGGGCGCGTCGGCGCGTCGGCGCGGTGGATGCGCGAGCAAGGCTTGCTCCCGGGAGACCGGGTCGGCCTTCACCTGTCCCACGGAGCGGACGCTCCCGTCTTCTTGCTGGCGTGCTGGTCGGCGGGGCTCGTGGCGGTGCCGCTGGATCTGCACCATCCCCCGGACCGCCTCGCGGCGTTGATGGAGCGCAGCGGGGCGAAGCTGTTCGTCACCAGTGGGCGGCGCGGCGCGGCCCTCGCTCGACGAGTCGGCGGTCCCGCGGCGGTGCTCGACAAGGAGTGGAGTCTCGGCCTCGATGTCGCCGAGAGCGTCGACCTTCCTCCGGACGCCCCCGCGCTGATCTTGTGGACCAGTGGCTCCACTGGCGCCCCCAAGGGAGTGACCATCCCCCGACGGGCGGTGGACTCCTTCGTGCACTGGTGGGGCGAGCGACTCGACGTGGGACCCTCCGACCGCCTCGCTTGGACGGCGGCCCTGAGCTTCGACCTGTCCCTGCTCGACATCGGGGTGGCCCTCAGCCGCGGCGCGACCCTCGTCCCGGTTCCCGATGCGCGACTCGCATTCCCAGACACTCTCGGCGAGTATCTCGATGAGCGTGGCATCACCTGCATCTACTCGGTGCCGTCGCTGCTCGCGAGGGTCCTCGACCCCATGCCCCCATCGCTCCGGGTGGTGTTGTCGGCGGGGGAGGCTCTTTCGCCGGGGCTGGCAGCCTCGCTGCGCGCGTCGCTCGGGGAACGGGGTCTGCTGGCCAATCTCTTCGGTCCGACGGAGACCAACGTCAGCACCGCGTGGTTCGTGCCCTGGGGGTGGGATGGAGGGCAGGTGTCCATCGGCGCCCCATGTCCCTACGTCGAGGTGCGACTCGGCGAGGACGACGAGATGCTTGTGCGTGGCGAGACGGTCATGAGCGGCTACTGGGGCGAGCCCGCCCGAGCGTCCTGGACCGAGGGCTGGCTGCACACCGGAGACCGCGCTCGATGGGACGACGACGGGCTCGTGTTCCTCGGCCGCGCGGACCGCATGGTCAAGGTGCGCGGCTACCGGGTGGAGCCCGAGGAGGTGGAGCGCCAGCTGGAGTCCCTGTCGGGGGTGGACTCGGCGGCGGTCGTGGTGGTCGGCCAGAGGGAGAGCGCCGAGCTCGTGGCCTTCGCGGTGGGGGACTTCGAGGAAGATCTGCTGTCTGACCTCGCGCGCGTCCTGCCGTCGTGGGCGTGCCCCGCCCGGATCGAGCGGTTGGACGAGCTGCCGCGCAGTCCCCGGGGCAAGGTGGACCGGGCGGCGTTGCGGGCCTCGGTGGGCGGGTGATCCACGAAGCAAGGGCCTGGGCCACCCTCTTGGTGCTCTTCGTGGGTGTACGGCTGTGGCTGCTCCTCGGCGACCCGTCGCGCTTCTGGGCGGCCGAGGAGACCTACCAGACCGACATCGCCGTGGCCCTTGCTCGGGGGGAAGGCGTCGAGCCGCTGGAGCGGTACCTCTACCCCCTCTTCGCCGGCGGCAGTCTGGCGGAGAACCTGCTCCTGGTGCCCCTCGCTGCGGTGTTCGGTCCCAGCTGGTGGCTCCTCAAGGGTGTCGCCCTCCTCATCGCCCTCGGAGCAGCTGCCACCTGGGTCGTGGGCCTCCGCATGACCTGTGGCGTGCGTCCGGCCCTCGGGTTGGGGCTGCTGCTCGCGCTCTCCCCGCCGACGAGTATGTCTCTGCAGCTCTTTCTCTTCGGCAACCACGCGGAGGCGGCGCTGCCCCTCGCTCTCTCGGCGGTGGGCCTGATGCTTCTCCTGGACCCGACGCGGTCGCTCCGAGGGCGCCGGAGGCTCGCCCTCGGGTTGGGTCTCCTGAGCGGGCTGGCGTGCTTCTTCGTGTACTCGCACCTCCTTGTCCTGGGTCTCCAAGGCCTGCTCCTGGTGGCGAGCTCGTACGACCTTCGGGAGAGAGTCCGTCTCGCGGTCCTCGCCGCGGTCGGCGTGGCGGTGGGACTGACTCCGTGGGTCTGGTGTCGCCGCGCCTTGGGAGAGCCGCTGAGCTTTACCAGCCACATCGGACGGCAGGGGGCGTCGCTGAGGGACGCCTTCGCCAGCATGCCCTGGCTCGGCAACGCCGAAGGGCGCCCTTGGCTGGAGCTCCTCTCGCCGACGCTGCTCGATGTGGGCAGTGTGTCCATGGGGGCGACGCGCACCCTGCTGCTGCTCAGCCTCGTGGGCGCGCTGGGGCTCGGTGTGAGTCGGCGCTTGCGATCGGCTCCGCACTGGGTGCTGCCCTCCTTCGTCGGTTCCCACGGGCTGTTGCTCTTCGGCCTGCTCGCCGGGAGTCAGATCGAGCCCCGCTACGCGCAGCAGCTGATCCCCAGTGGCCTGGTCTCCCTCTCCCTGCTCTTGGCGGCGGCGGTGTCCCGAGGGGGAGGCGCGCGCTTCGTCGTCGCCCTCGCTGCGCTCCCGCTGCTCGGCTCGGTCCTCGACACGGTCCCGCTGCTCCATGCCCCCCAGTCGGGGGTGGGCACCTTGGCCGAGCAGGGGATCCTGCGCTTCCCGCGAGGGCGCCAGAGCATGACGATGCAAGGGTTTACTCGGGCGGAGCTCCCAGGGATTGCTCGCTGGCTGGAGGAGCAGCCCCCGGGGGATGCGGACCTCGGGTTTGGGCTCGGCCTTGGTGACGCCACGGACCCGCTCCTGCCGCGCATCAGCTGCTCGGACCCGGGCCCGATCCGGGCTTCGCGCCTACGGCGCTGGCAGCCCCCAGGGCCGGTCAGCGGTCCCGACATGATGCGGGGGTACGGCGCGGCCTCGGTGGTGCGCCACTGCGGCGACCTCGAGAGCGCGCTCCGCGAGTTCGAGGGCAGCGCCGACGAGCGCGCAGACTTCGAGGAGGGTGCCCGCTGGATGGCCGCGCGGCTCTGAGAAGCCGGCTAGGAGAGGCGGCTGTTTCGCCAGGTCCTGGCCAGCTCCTCGCGGTCCTCGGGATGGGCGATGGCGATGAGGGCCTCGGCCCTCTCATTGAGAGTGCTGCCGTAGAGGTCGGCGACGCCGTGCTCGGTGATCACGTAGTGCACGTGGGCCCGGGTCGTCACCACGCCGGCTCCGGCGCGTAGCGTTGGGACGATGCGGGGGAGCCCACGCTTGGTCCGCGATGTGAGGGCGATGATCGGCTTGCCGCCCTCGCTCGTCATGGCGCCTCGGATGAAGTCCATCTGCCCGCCGACGCCGCTGATGACCCGGTGCCCCACGGAGTCGGCGCAGACCTGGCCCGTGAGGTCGATCTCCACCGCGGAGTTGATGGCGGTGACGCGGGGGTTGCGCCCGATGACGTCGACGCGGTTCACGTAGGCGACGTCGATCTGGACCACCGACGGGTTGTCGTCGATGAAGTCGTACAGCGCGCGACTCCCCATCACGAAGGCGCTGACGGTCTTGCCGGGGTGGATGATCTTCTCGGAGTTGTCGACGACCCCGCTCTCGAGCAGTGGCAGCAACCCATCGGACCACATCTCGGTATGCACGCCGAGCCGCTGGTGGCCGGTGAGGGCGCGAAGGACTGCGTCGGGCACCGCTCCGATGCCCATCTGCAGCGTCGCTCCGTCATCGATGATCGACGCCGCGTGGCGGCCGATGGCGAGCTCCTCGGGGGAGGGCGCGCTGGGCGTGGCTTCGGGGATGGGACGATCCACCTCCACCAGGGCATCGATTTCGGAGAGGTGGACGAAGCCGTCGCCGTGCACGCGAGGCATCTGTGGATTGACCTCGGCGATGACGATGCGCGAGGACTCCACCGCTGCCAGGGCAATGTCGACGGAGGTTCCGAGGGTGCAGTAGCCGTGGCTGTCCGGTGGGCTCACCTGGATGAGGGAGACATCCAGGGCCCGCCGTCCCGAGCGGAACAGCGCCGGGATCTCCGAGAGGAACAGCGGCAGGTAGTCCACCCGATCGCCGTCGAGCTGGCGGCGCATGTTCGCCCCGACGAACAGGTTTGCGACCCGAAAGGAGGAGGCGTGCTTGGGGTCTCCGTAGGAAGCAGGACCTTCCGTGTGGATGTGGATGACCTCCACGTCCCGGAGGCGCCCGGCGTGGCCGACCAGCGCCTCGACCAGGGAGAAGGGGGTCGCGGCGGCGCCATGCACGAAGACACGGTGCCCCGACCTCACGCGTGAGAGGGCCTGATGTGCGGTCTCGATGGATGGCTGCATGACTGCGTTCCGGTGGATCAGCTCCGCCCGCGCACCGCCTTGAGGATGTCGATGTAGGAAACGATGCCGATGAGGGTGTCGGTGCCTGCCTCCACGACGGGGACGGCTCCGATGCGCCATTCGAGCATCAGGTCGATGAGGGAGTCCATCTCGGCCTCGGGATCGGTGGTGACCGCGTCGGACTGCATGCAGGCGCTCACGGGGTCGCGGAGTCGGTCGTTGGTTGCCTCATCGACCACCGAGTTCGGATCCGGGGGCGGCAGGTACGAACGCAGGTCGCGGTCGCTGAGCATTCCGACGAGGCCCCCGTCCTCGATCACCGGAATGTGGCGCAGGTCGTTCTCCCACATGAGCGAGCGGGCCTCGCGGATGCTGGTGTCGGGGTCGACGGTGATGGGGTCTCCGGTCATCAAGTCGTTGGCTATCATCGTCTTGCTCTCCCCGGCGCAGGTGGCTGCTGGCCGATCTCCAGCATCGCAAAGTCCGCGGGAGAGACCTGTGACGTCGATCAGCTATCCGAGTCCCGTAGGGCGGCATCGTGCAGACATGACCATGACCCTCACATTTCTCGGCGCCGCGGGCACCGTGACCGGCAGCAAGTATCTCGTCGAAGTGAAAGGGACCGAGGGAACGGCGCGCATCCTCGTGGACTGCGGCTTGTTTCAAGGTCTCAAGGCGTTGCGGCTCCGGAACCGCGAGCCGCTGGCCGTCCCTCCGGGCTCGATCGATGCCGTGGTCCTGACCCACGCCCACCTGGACCACAGCGGCTGGACGCCGGTGATCGTGCGTGACGGCTTCCGCGGCCCCGTGCATTGCACCGACGGCACGCGAGACCTCTGCCAGATCCTGTGGCCCGACGCCGCCTATCTCAACGAAGAGCACGCGGACTACGCCAACCGGCGCAAGTTCAGCAAGCACCGGCCGGCGAAGCCGCTCTTCACGAAAGCCGACGCCGCCACCGCCCTGCGCCAGCTGCGGGCCCATGGATTCGGTGACGCCATCGAGCTCCCCGCTGGTGTGACGCTGCGCTTCCGCCCCGCGGGCCACATCGTGGGCGCTGCGTCGGTCCTGCTCGAGCACCAGGGGCGCAAGCTGCTGTTCTCGGGAGACCTGGGTCGGGCCAACGACCCGGTCATGGCGCCGCCTGCGCCGATGCCCGCGGTGGACTGGTTGGTGGTCGAGTCCACCTACGGGGAGAGGAAGCATGGAGCGGAGGACCCGGCCGACGTACTGGCTGACGTCGTCAACCGCACCGCCGAACGGGGGGGCGTGCTCGTCATCCCGAGCTTCGCCGTGGGGCGGGCCCAGTCGCTGATGCGTCTACTCGCTCTGTTGCGACGGGAAGGACGCATCCCGGAGATGCCCATGTACCTGAACAGCCCGATGGCGACCAACGCCACCGAGGTGCTGCGGCGCCATGCCTCCGAGGTGCGGCTGACCGACCAGGAGTGCGACGAAGCCTGCGAGGTCGTCGAGTACGTGCGCACGGCGGACGACAGCCGTCGGCTCAACGACCAGCGAGGCCCCATGGTCATCATCTCGGCCTCGGGCATGGTCACTGGTGGACGGATCCTCCACCACCTCAAGTCGTTTGGGCCCGATGGGCGGAACACGATCCTCTTCGTGGGCTACCAGGCCGAGGGGACCCGCGGCGCGTCGCTGATCAACGGAAGCCGGCTGCTTCGAATCCACGGCGAGATGGTGCCCATCGGAGCGGAGGTGGCGCGCCTCGACGGGCTCTCCGCCCACGCCGACTACGACGAGATCGTCACGTGGCTGGAGGGTGCGCCGGCGGCCCCCCAGAAGGTGTTCGTGACTCATGGCGCTCCCCACGCCAGTCAGGCGGTGCGGGTGCAGATCGAGTCGCGTTTGGGCTGGCCCGCCCACGTTCCGGAGATCGGCGAGCGAGTGAAGCTGCGCTAGCGAAGCACGCTGCGGCGGTCCGGCACGTGCGGGTCGCTCAGTCGGATCCGGAGCAGGCTGCCGGGGTCGTCCAGGCTCTCCCAGGCGCTGTGCCAGCCCGGGGGGACGGCCGGGGCGGTCCGATCGAAGATCTGGCGGGCGTCCTTCGGGGCGAGGTTGATGCAGCCGTGGCTACGACGCTCCCCAAACCCGTCGTGCCAGAACGCGCCGTGAAGCGCGTAGCGCGGCCAGTAGTGCATGACCCAGGGCACTTCCTCGAGGTGGTAGTAGTCGTCCGCGTCCGCCCGCGAGGCCATGTCCCAGTGCAGCATCTTGTCCTTGATGCGGTACAGCCCCACGGGGGTCTCGTTGTCGGGTGACGTGCCGGTGGAGACCATCGTCGCGTACTGGGGCGTGGTCCCCTGGAACACCGTCAACACCTGCTGATCGAGGTCGACGTCGAGCCAGACCTCGTCGTCCGTGACGCCGTCCGGTGGGTCGAGAGGCCGCAGGCGTCTCACCCGGGAAGCGGCGATGAAGCCGGTGCCTGGCCCATCGCCGATCCGCACGATGGGCATCCACGTGCGGCCGTCATCCCCGAGGATCGCCTCCTTCACCCAGACGAGGGTCCGAGGAGTCAGCTCGGCGATGATCTCCGAGACGATGGTGGCCTCGGTGCGCTGTCGGCCGCCTCCCCGTCGCACCCAGGCGGGCACGGTGTCCTCGGGGCCCCAGTCCTCGTCGAGATCGACGCCGCCGAAGCGCGACGGCGAGTAGAGGAACACGTCGTCCACGGGAACCACGGTGCCGTCGGGGCGCTCGAGGAAGCTCCCGTCCTCTGTGTCGATGACCTGCACGAACGCCTGGCGTCGCTTCGGGTTGAGCTGCCCGACGGGGTTGGAGCCCTTCGCCGCCGCTTCTACGTCGGCGTAGCAACGCCCGGCGAAGCGCCCCATGCGTCGTCCGTAGACGTAGGGGAGCAAGGCTTCGGCAGCGGGGCCGATGTCGCGGTCGAACTCCCCGGTGGAGAGGTACTCGGGCCGCTCCTCGGGGGTTGGGTGGTCGAAGGCCACCATGGGGTGCGCGTTGGGGAGCTTCTCCTGGGTCTCAGCCACGAAGTCGAGGCAGATCCAGCCGTCCGTGCGCAGCTGCCCCCAGGGCGCCTTGCACCCGGGCCCTTCCTCCTTCATGCGGATGCCCACGACCGCGCAGTCGAGCAGTACGCCCCGGCGCGCGCTCTTCCAGTCCGGCTTCGTGTGCACGACCACCTGGCCGTCGGTCTCGACGCGGGGGAGGAGGTCCGCCTCTGCTGGCTCTGCGGGGGTCTGACCGAGGGTCAGCGAGCCGAGCAGGAGGAGAGGGAGGAGGTCGCGGACCAGTCGGAGGCGGCGTGCCATGCGAACAGCGGAGTCCCTTCACGGAGCTCATCGATGAGGGGGCGTGCGACCTCTGGGCGTACAGCGGGGCAGCCGAAGGAGCGCCCGAGGCGGCCGTGCTGCTGCACGAACTCGTTGGTGGCGTACTCGGCGCCATGGACGACGATGGCGCGGTCGCGCGCGTTCCCGTTGATTCCAGGCTCGAGACCGTCGAGACGCAGCGAGTAGCCGTGCTTTCCGATGTAGGGCTCGGCGCCGACGTAGAGGCCGAGGCTGGACTGATTGCTTCCCTTGATGTCGGAGAAGTCCTCGGCCAGCTTCACGCCAGTGTTCTTGCCGTGGGCCACGAGCTCGTGGAAGAGCACGGCGCCGGTGGCGTTGTCGATGACCCACAGCCGCTTCTCGTCCGACGGAAGGCTGAAGTCGATGATGGCCAGGCGGTCGCCGGTGTGGTCGAGCAGGCCGGACTCCACCGCGCAGTCACGCGCGACTCGGGCGCGTTCCAAGAGCGTGGAGTCGGGCCCGGTCTCCGATCCGGAGGCGCCGAGCGAGAGCATGCAGAGGGCCGCGAGGCCCAGGATCGCTGCGTTTCTTCTCATGGCTTACATGGTTAAGCACGATCTGCGGACGCGCCAGCGCGATCCCGGGGTCAACGGCGCGGGAGAGGCTCCGAGGGCGTCTCTCCGACCCAGGGACCGTGCCCCTGGTCCGAGGGGTCGGGGTGGCAGGTGGTGAGACCCCGCTCTTCGAACTTGGGGCCCAAGGTGGGCCCCGGCGCGAAGATGAGCGCGACGACGATGGCGGCGAGGATGATCAGCTCCATGGGTGGTCCTACGTTCGGGCCAGGTGCGTATTGCCCTTGGAGGGCGTGAAGCGTGCGTAATAGGGGTACTTGAGTCTGAAGCCCCCCGCCAACGCACGGTTGGTCTCGTGAGGGTGCGGCGCAGCCGGCACCGCTTGACGCCTCGTGTGGGTCACCTGCGCGGGGGCGCGGCGCAGCCGCCACTACCTGACCCCCGCTCAGACGCCCAGAAAGCCCGCGATGATGTTCTTCTGGATGTCCGAGGTGCCGGAGAACAGCGGTCCGCCCATGGCGTCGCGGAGCTCTTCGGCCGCGGCCGCGTCCTCGAGGTAGCCGGAGCCCCCCGCGATGCGCACCGCATCGATGCTGCTCTGGAGGAAGGCTTCGGCGATGGTCAGCTTTGCCTGGGCCGCCTCCACTGGCGCGCGCCCCGCCCCCTTCGCCGTCGCCGCGCGGTAGAGCATCATCCGCGACACATCCAGACGGGTCTTCATGTCGGCGAGGCGATGGCTGACGGCCTGGAACTTGCCGATGGGCCGGCCGAACTGGCGACGACGCCGCGCATGACGCACGCAGCGAGTCAGCTGCCGCTCCATGGCGCCCACGAACGGCCCGAAGACGCAGGCCCGCTCCCACTCCAACGCGGTGGTGAACATCGCCATCCCGCTCCCGGCGGAGCCCACAATCCGGTCCCGTGGCAACGCCAGGTCCGGCAACTGCACCGTGCCCATGGGCGCTCCGTGCAGGCCGAGCTTCGGCTGCTCCGCGGTGGTGACTCCGTCGGCCCGCTCCAGCACGACAGCGCCTAGCTCCGCCCGCTCTCCCTCGACTCGGCCGTCTCGGGCGTAGATGAGGAAGGTCTCGGCGCGGGGCGCGCAGGTGATGTAGGCCTTCTCGCCGCCCAAGACGATGCCGTCCCCCTGCGCATCGAAGCGCGTGCTCATTGCCCGGACGTCGCTGCCCGTCCCGTGCTCCGTCACGCCGTGCGCGCCCACCCGCCGCCCGTCCAGCAACGGAGGCAGCCATCGCGCGATCTGTGCGTCGTTGCCATGCAGAGCGAGGGGCAGCACCGCGCCCCACACGTGCGCGTTCGCCGCGAAGAGAAAGCCGAGGTCCGCGCAGCCGAGGCCCAGACCCTCGAACGCGATGACGGTGTCCAGGGGCCCCCGGGCAGATCCGCCGGCGCTGACAGGGACGGGGAATCCGAAGAGGCCCGTCTCGGCGAGCAAACGCCAAGCCGCGTGGGGCATCTCTCCGCGGGGGGCGGCCGCGAGCAGGGGGCTCAGGGCCTCACCCACCTCGACGAACTGCTGACGCAGAGCGGTCTGCTCAGGGCTCAGGGAGTCGAACACAGGCGCATCATGCCTTGCTGTAGGCTCCCGCGCCGTGAGCCCGTTCCTCCTCGAGCTGCTCGGCGACATCCACTGGATGTTCGTGTCCGTGGGCATCATCAGCAGCTTCATGTTCCTCGGACTCGCCCTGTGGGCCCGGGGGCGCTCCCAGGTCCGGGGTGATGAGCCCCTCCCCCCAGTCACGATTCTCAAGCCCTTCGACGGAGTGGACGCGGGACTGGCAGACAACTTCTGGTCCTACGTCGAAGCCGACTACGCAGCCCCCCGCGAGGTCTTGTTTTGCACTGCCCGGGAGAACGTCGAGGGCATCGCGGTCGTCGAGGAGCTGCTGGAGCGTCTGGCGCGGGAGCCTCAGGAGGGGGTGACCGCGAGGTTGCTCCTCCCTCCCGAGGGGGAGGCGCCCTGGATCACCCGCAAGGTCTGGCACATGGCGCGTGGGTTGGCTGCGGCGAGCCACGCCATCGTGGTCAACGGCGACAGCGGGACTCGCCTCACCGACGACACCTTGCCCGCGCTGGTGCGCGCCCTCGTGCGTGACGCCAAGCGCGGAGCGGTGTGGGCGCCCTACACCGTGGCCGAGGGCTCCTCTCTGGGCGCTCGGCTGACTCGCGTTGCCTGGACGGCCACCTCGACGAACTTCCTCGTGATCGAGGGGACGAACCGCATCCTCGGCCTGCGTTCGATGCTGGCCGGCGGACTGTTCGCGGCGCGCAAGGAGGCTCTCGACCAGCTCGATGGGCTGCGTGAGTGCGATGGCTACCTCACCGAGGACATGGAGGTTGGAGCGAGGATCCAGGCCAACGGCTGGACCGTCGGTCCCTCGCCCGAGCCAGTCATCCGCTACCTCGAAGGCCTCGACTTCGACGGCTTCTTCGCGCGGCAGCTGCGGTGGAACACCATCATCTGGCGGTTCCGAAATCTGCTCGTCTACCCCTACCCCCTGACGATGTGTGGCCTCGCCATTGCCCCGAGCACCTTCGTCGCCGCTTCGCTGGCGTTCCCGGACCGGGTCGTCGAGTACGCCCTTGCCCTCGCAGCGCTGTTCCTGGTGCGTAGCCTCTACGCGTTGGTCCTCAGCAGCATCGTCAACCGCCGCCTCGCTCCCCTGGACACCGTGGTGCTGTTGCCGCTGGTGGACCTCGTCTATCTGATCACGTGGATTCGGGGCCCGTTCGTGAAGACCATTCGGTGGCGGGATACCGTGCTGCGCGTCGGCCCCGGCGGAAAGGTCACTCCCCTGTGAAGAAGCGCGTCGTCATCGCCCTCGCTACGAAGGACTTCGATCCCACCGAGGCGGCGGTGCCGTGGCACGTCTTGAGCGGCGCCGGGCACGAGGTCGTGTTCGCCACTGCGGACGGTGCCCCGGGAGCCTGCGATCCCTTGATGTTGAAGGGGGTGCTCTTTGGCCAGATCGGGGCGACGAAGGAGAACGTCGCGCTCTACCAGGCCATGTCTGAGACCGAGGCCTTCGCCCACCCCATCACCTTCGCCGACATCCGCACCGAGGGGGAAGGTGCCCACGACCTGCTCGTCCTTCCTGGTGGTCATGCCCAGGGAATGCGGCAGTACCTCGAAGACGAGACCCTGCAGGGCAAGGTGGCGGAGTTCCTGGCGAAGGACCGCCCGCTGGGCAGCATCTGTCACGGAGCCGTGGTCCTCGCCCGCAGCAAGGCGACGGACGGAACCCCCGCCATCGCTGGCCGGCGCATCACCGGGCTCCCGAAGACGATGGAGATGGGGGCCTGGCTGCTCACCTGCACCTATATGGGCGGCTACTTCCGCACCTATCCCGAGTGGGTTCAGGACGAGGTCCGGGGCTCTCTCGGTGATGGCGACTTCGCGACCGGGCCCCTGGTCCCCGCCTACGGCAACCCCTTCACCGTGCGCGACGGGAACCTGGTGACCGCCCGCTGGCCGGGTGACGCGCAACGATTCGCGCAGGAGCTGCTGGACCTCATCGGCGGCGAAGCCTGAGTCCTCGCGAGGTCACTCGCCCTTGAGCGGGCTCCACTTGGCGCGCTGGGGAGTCGTGAGGAATACCTCCTCGGTTGAGAAGGCCGCCTGCCGCTCTTCCTCGTTCACGTCGATGAAGGCGACCAGCTCGAAGAGCGCATCGTCAGTGCCTCGGTGATCGACGTAGTGCTGGGCCAGGATGTTGGCGGGGATGGCCTTGCGCCCGGCGACGTCCACCACGGGGAGGTCGAGCCCGCCTTTGCCCTCGGCGGGTCGGTAGGCGCGCCAGACCACCTCGGTGCACACGAGGGCGTGGTCCGTGGCGAAGTCGAAGTCGAAGTCGTAGGGCTTCCCGAGATGCCGGAACGCCTCGACGATGGCCAGGGCCTTGTCCCCCTTGCTGACGTGGGCCGGCAGCGGCCGGAAGGCAACGAGGGCATCGCCCGCCGACTCGCTGAGCGTGCTCAGGGTGACCCCCGGCTTGTGCGCCTCCACCAGGCGGAGCGGCTGTCCGTCCTTGCCCAACTGGTAGCGCAGCCAGAAGTCGGGGTACCGCTTCTGCATCACCTCGTGCAGCGTGACCTGCTCGCCCTCGGGTAGCCCTTCGAGTCGCGCCAGGGCGGTGCGGACTTCCTCGTCGTCGGCCCAGGCGAGCAGCTTCTCGGGGCTGCCCACGTAGAGAATCGCGTGAGGCCAGAAGCCCGGAAGCCCCACGTTGCTCAGGTACCAGTTCTTCCGGGTGAGCAGGATGTCGCCGGGCTCGAGCTTGGGGTCCAGGTCCTCCTGGAGCTGCTCGTCGATGAGGTACCAGCCGACGCGACGGAACTTCGTGTCCCCGAAGAACTCCGCCACCCGCCGCTGGGTGGGCAGCCACTGACGCCGGACGGCCCGCCGGAGCAGCTGCCCGTCCCCGGCGATGGTCATGGCGGCGCGGTCGAGCAGTCCTCGGGAGGCGAGCCGGTCGAGGCGGTCTTCGATGTCCGTCCACAGCCACCCCAGCCCGAGGCGGTTGGCTTCACGCTCCCAGCCGAGCACCGTGCGAATGGCGCGCATGTACTGGGCGCCCCCGATGGCTCGGGCTTGGTCCCGAGTGCCTTCGAAGTCCTGGGAGAAGTAGGAGAAGGAGTTCGCGGCGATGCCCAGTTCGGGGTGGGGCACGTCCAGGAACTTCTTCACGTTGGGGTTTTGTCGCGCGAGCTTGCAGAGGCGGCCGCCGTGGTCGAACAGCGCCAGCTCGGCGGCGTAGGTCAGGAGGAAGCTACGGAGCAGGGACGCTCTCTCTGCGCGTGAGGCGTCGAAGCGGTACCAATCCTCGTAGAAGATGCGGAGCTGCTCGAGCCCTCGGCTGTAGTCGAGCACTGCCACCCAGCCCTCGAGGAGGACCTTCTCCTCGTCGGCGGTGAGGGCGCGGTCCGTCTGGACGAGGTCCGCAGTCTCGAGCTGGGAGACCAGGGAGGCCATGCCCTGGTCCAGCTCTCGAAAGGTGGCTGAGTCGAGCTCGAATGCGCGGTCGAACTCGGCGGGAGGCATCACGGTCAGAGGCGTGGGCTCCTCGAGGTGCCCCATGGCGACCCAGCCGGCCAGACCCGCCAGAGAGAGGACGAGGAGGACGAGCATCGAGCGGCGCAGCCTCAGACCCGTCGGCGTCTCGGTCATGTGCTTGCGCGCGATGCGAAGGGAGCCGTAGGCGAAGAGCACCGTGACGGCCCACACGCCGAGCAGGTACTGGCCCACGTCGGGCACCCAGCGCATCCCTCGGTCCGAGGCCCAGAACCCCAGCGTGATCCCGAGCGCGAGCACCGGGCCCATGGGCCACAGGAAGTCGAGACCTCGAGCCAGCTGGCGGCGAAGGGGGGAGACAGCCTGCGGTTGCTCGGGGGCGTCGCTCACGGGCCCGAGTGTACGGATAGGCTGGGGCGGACGCTCGGAGGACGCTCTTGGACCTGTTCAGCCTCGCCAAGTCGGACGCTCAGCCGCCCTCGGCAGAAGCGGAGGGGGTCGTGCAGGCGGTGGGATTCAGCGTAGGAGCGACCTTCTTCATCGCGGCGACCATGCTCGCGGCAGGTGAGAGTCTGGAGCCCCAGCTGGCTCTCTCCATGGCTGCCGACCTCGTAGCCCTCGGCGCCCTGGGGGTGTGGCTCCGAATGCGGTCCCTTCTCGTCGGGCTCGTGACCTCCATGGCGGGGATGGCCGGAGGGGTGGTTCTGCCTCAGGCGTGGCTCGACCGGCTCCAGCTCCGCGCGCTGCTCGGCACTCTCGCGCGCGAGCAGCTGCGACGGTTGGACGCGGAGTCGGCGGGGTCTACTCGAGCCAGGTAGGCGGCACGACGCGGACTGCGAGGTCGTAGGGGCCGATGGCACCGTTGGCTCCACCGACGACGACGATGTAGTCGCCGGGGGGCAGGGTGCCGAGCCACATGGCCTCTTCGCCTTCGACCACACCACCGCCGACGTTCGCGGCGTAGGCAGCCGTAGCGCGCTCGTCGTCCGGGTCCTCGTTGGAGTCCAGGTCGATGAAGGTCTCGTCGAAGAACGGCACGCTCACGTCCCGAGCGAGGTCGCCGGGCAGCAGGTCGAACGTGCCCACGTAGAAGTTCGGGTCGTCGTTCAGGTTCTCCGCCTGACGCTGCGCGATCTGCTCAGCGAGGTTGATCGGAGAGGCCTCGCCGTCGTCCGGCACGCCGTCCTGGTCGTGGTCCACCGTGCAGTCGAGCAGCGGGTTCGGGCCCGGGCCGACGATCGCGTCGAAGCCATTGCCCACCACCGGGTCGTTGCTCAGGTTCGCCTGGGCCGCGATGTAGTCCAGCATCGCCAGCGGGTAGAAGAACACCGACGTGCCCGGGATGTACGTCCCCGGATCGGGGCACACGCCGAAGCTCGGACCGAAGTCCCACTGCAGGTAGTTGAACGCATCCGGCACGTCGCTCGCCGGCATCACCGCAAGGAACGGATCCTCCAGCGCGGCGTTCCCTTCCAGGTCGCTGTACCGCCGGTCCACCCACACACCCACCGTCGTCGTCGACGTCAGCGAGAACGAGTACCGGTCCGTGTCGGCGATCTCGACCTCTTCCTCCTCCGCGGAGTCGTCGTCGTCGCCCACCGGGCCACGAGCCGGGCCCGCGGAGTCGTCGTCGTCACCGAGGGCGGAGTCGTCGTCGTCGCCCAGGGCGCTGTCGTCGTCGTCACCGAGGGCGCTGTCGTCGTCGTCGCCGGTCGCGTCGTCGTCGTCGTCGTCGTCGCCCAGCTCGGGGGACGTGGCCGACACCAGCACCTCGAAGCTCTCGGACGGGTCGATGCGGCCGATCACCCGGCGCTCGTAGCCCGTCGGGTCCAGCTCGTTGTTCAGCAGGTCGCCGAGCTCGCGCACCGTCGTGATCTTCGCTCCATCCACGTCCTCGAGGGTCAGCGCCATCTCGAGCGGGTCGGTGTCCTCGATGCGGATGACGTTGCCGAGCAGCTCGCCGCCGCCCTCGGTCTCCACGATGAGGTAGTTCACCGGCTGCTCGAGGCCCGAGATGAGGACCAGCGTGATGCCGCCCTCGCCCTGCGCGCCGGAGAAGAAGTCCGACTGCGGATGAAACACCATCGTGTCCAGGTTCTCGGTGCGGACACGCTCGTCGAGCTGCTCCACCGCGCCCAACGGATCCGTGCCGCCGGCGTAGACCCGGTTGATGCCGCGGACGTTGAAGCCCTGCTGGAAGTCATTCGCTCCGAAGAGCTCACCCGGGACCGGGTTCTCCGGGTCCTGGACCGTCACTGTCGTGCTGACCTTGTAGTTCGGCACCACCGTGTCAGGCACGAGAAGGCCACCGGCCTCGTTCGTCCGCCCGGACACCGCCATCGCCGTCGCCCACTGAAGGATGAAGTCCGTCAGCTCCACGTCCCCGATCAGCGCCTGGATCGTGTCCGTCCCCGTCGTCTCCGCGTCGATGATCTGGCTGATCACCACGTCCCCGAAGAGGTCGAACAGGTAGCGGGCGAACAGGTACTGGCCGCCGCGGTCTTCGAAGTCGGAGATCTCGTTGTCCGGCAGCAGACCAAACAGGTGGCTGCGGTCCATGTAGATCCACGCATCCCGGAAGGCGATGGAGCCGAAGCCGGCCATGTCTGCGGCGAGCAGGCCCATGGCGTCGTTCAGCCAGTCGGCCTCGGCGTCGGGCGCGCTGACGTCGTTCTCGTCCAGCGGGTCGAACAGCTCCTTGGCCACGCCGCGGTGACGGGAGTAGGAGATGAGGTCCTGCAGGGTCACTGCGATGCGACCGGCCACCTCGAAGTTGAGGTACTCGTCCAGCTGCACCGGGTTGCCCCAGAAGCCCACCGGGTCCGGCGCGTAGATGTAGAGGACTTCCTGCTCGTTGGAGAACGGGTTCTCCGTCAGGTTCCGCTCCCACAGGTCGATGTTCGGCTCGCTCAGCGAGCGCACGACGTTGTCCGCGCCCTCGTCCTCGGAATCGCTGGTCAGCGAGTTGAGGCGGTGCGACAGGAACACCGTCACTCGGCAGTTCTGGTCCACGTCGCTCGGCTCCCCGTACAGCGACGTCAACGTCGGGTAGATGTTGTCGTCCACGATGTCGACGATCTGCTCGAGGTCGCAGTTGTTGAACCCGAAGGCCGGCAGCGGGTTGGGCTGGATCGGGTTGTTGGGGTCCGAGCAGTCGAGGTCGACGTCCATCGGCGTCTCCTCATCGACGTAGATGGCGATGGTGTCGCCCAGGGCGCGCAGGTTCGCAGCGCGGGTGATCCGGTCCTCGGACTCGAGCTCGTTGCGCAGGTAGAAGTTGCGGGCGTCGAAGTTGACGTCGGCCGGGAAGAGATCCGGCGCGCAGGTCGCCAGAGGCGGCTCGAACCCAGCGGGCTCACCTGGCGCGTTGCGCTGAGCGGTCCACTTCGCAGCCATCGCCTGCGCCACCTGCTCGGTGATCACCGGCAGCTGAGAGCCCGGCGTGTTCGCGAACGGCGTCGGCCCCATGGACGCAGGCGCCATCTGCCTTGTTGGCGTACTTCTCGCGCCGTTCGAGGTCCCGCGAGCCATGCCGCTGGCGATCTCGATCCGGTTCGTCTCGGCGATCTCGGGCAGTCCGTTGGGCCACGCCGAGGCGCCGGCCGCGGCCGGGTTGAGGGGGAGCGGGGCTCCCTCTTCGGGGAAGTTGGGCTGCGAGGTGGCCGAGATGCGGAAGCCGACGCCGTTGGCGTCCGGGTTCACGAGCACCATCAGGAACTGCGCGCTGAAGTCGTCAGCCTGGGGCGGATCGTTGGCCTGGTAGTTGAGGCAGGTGCCATCGGACAGCGGCACGAACGCACGGCCCGCCACCCAGTTGAGCGCCTCGAGGTCCCCCGGCTGGCAGAACGAGCCGCCGCCGTTGAACGTGTAGTTGTCGACCGGCAGATCGCCGTTGTCCGGCCACACATCGCACGCGTCGTTGCCCGACTCGTCCTCGACGCACGCCCGCAGCGCGGTCGTCTCCGACGTCACCGGGATGTCGATCGCAGACGCCCACGTCGCCTCCGTCTGCACGTTGAACCCTTCGGTCCCCACGTCCTCGAAGATCTCGTTCGGCGCCGTCGTGGCGTTGTCCACCGTCGCCGCCGACCAGTTGCTCGACGCGCCCTCCGTCCCGAACTCCAGCCGCAGCGTGTACTGCGAGCTGTCCTCGTCCGACACCCGGATCACCACGTCCGCCGTGCCCGTCACCGGCAGCGTCGACGGGTCCAGACCCAGGATCTCCACCTCCGGATCGGACGATCCAACGACGTCGTCGTCGTCGTCCTGCGGGTTCGTCGCGTCGTCGTCGTCGTCGCCCCGGCCATCGCGCGGGAAGATGTCGATCAAGACGGGACTGCACCCAGTGAGGGAGAAAGCGAAGAGCAAGACGAGCAATCGGCGGAACATCATCGGATGACCTCCTGGGGGAGAGAAGCTCGGGCGCGCTTGAGCGCGGGCAGCAATGGACGGGGGAGGGAACTGTGGGCGATGGCGGCGTCGATGGAGCGGCGCGCGAGGGCGGCGTCACCGAGCTCCTTGGCGCAGAGGCCCAGGAACGCGAAGGACTTCGCCTGCCGCTCGCCCGAGGTGATCGCCGTCGCCTCTTCGTAGCTGGGGGCGGCGGTGGCGCAGTCCTCGAGGCGGTCGTAGGCGAGGGTCGCGTGCAGGTAGACGACGTCGGCACGACGCGTGTCGGAGCGGTAGGTGGCGAGCCACATGGCGGCCGCGGCCACCGCCGCCTTCGGGTCTTCGTGCTGGAGCGCCTCGATGCGGTGCCAGCCGGCTGCCGGAGCCAGAGATCCCACGGGGTAGGTGGCCAGGAAGCGCTCCGCGAGGTCGACGGTGTCAGCCCAGCGCTCCTCTTCGGCCGCGTCGAGGACCCGTCCAAAGGCGCTCGCCTGGGCGAGGTCGCTCTTCTTCACCAGGGCGGGGTTCGACGGCGTGAGGGCCTCGACCACGGCCACAGCCTCGGGCTCTGCGGGGGTCTCGGGGGCCAGGCGAGGGGTGGGGGCCACCACGGGATCTGCGCTCGCAGCCTCAGGTGGGGACATGCCGAGCTCGGGCGCCTTTGGGTCGCGAGCCTTCGCGTCCGGGGCCTCTCGCGGACTCACGGGCGGACGATCGCCACCGCTGGGGAGCTCGGGCGCTCCATCCGCCGCCCCTGGCACAGGGCGAACAAGAGACTCCTCCCCAGCGGCGACGCCGCCATTCCAACTCCATGACTCCCCGGCGCCCAGGGTGTGGGAGCCCGCGGGCTCGCTCACCGCCACGCGGCCGCGCTCGACAGCGACGCTGCCCTGGTCGTCGACCCAGCTCACCGTGAAGCGCGTGCCCACCACGGACACAGCCACATCCCCTGGGGCCTGGACGGTGAACGCGCGGAAGGCCCCCTCGGGGTCCACCTCGGCGGTGACGGTGCCGGTCCGCAGGGCGATGACGGTGCCGGCCTCGCCTGCCTCGAGCGCGGTGGCCTCCCCGTCTCCGGTGAGGGCGATGGACGGGCCGAGCTCGACCGGTTGCTCGCTCAGGGTGAGGGGCGAGCCCGGGGTCGGAGCGGGGCCATATCCAGTGGGAGCAAGCAGCAGGAAGCCGACGATGAGAAGGGCGGTTGCGGCTCCTACGGCGGCCCAGAGGGGAGCGCGGGAGGGTGCAGCGCGATCCCCGGCCCGGACCGCGGCCTGAAGTCGCGCGACCTCGATGTCCGAGGGCTCTGTGGCCTCGCGGGCCCACTGGGGAATCTCGCTCATCCTTCGATCCCCTCGCGCTTCAGCGCGGCGGCAAAGGCCTTGCGGGCGTGGTGGAGCCGACTGCTGATGGTGCCCTCGGGCACGGCGAGCATCGCGCCGGCCTCCTTGGCGGTGTGGCCCTCCATGTCCACCAGGACCAGGGCTTCCCGATGGGCGGTGCTGAGCTTGCCGAGGGACCGCTGCACCGCGGCGCGGCGCCGGGCGCTCTCGAGCCGCTCGGAGGGACCGGGCTCGCTGCTTGGTGGCTCGGGCAGCGAGTCGAAGCCCACGAAGCGACGCAGCGCGGAGCGGCGACGGGCGTTGCGGACGACGTTCCGGGTGATGGAGAAGAGCCAGGTGCGCTCGCTGGAGTCGCCACGGAAGGTGGACATCCGCCGCAGAGCGACGGTGAACACATCCTGGGCTACGTCTTCAGCGTGCACGTGAGGGCCTCCGAGCCGAATGACCCACCGCAGCACATCGGCTGCATATTGCTCGCAGAAGCGGGCTCGGGCATCGGTCACGAAGGCTTTGTGTGCTGGGCCTTCCGAATCCTTCAATCTTTTTTCAGGGGCGCGCCGCCCCGCTGCACGGACAGCCGAAGCGCACGCCGAGCTCGCCGTAGATCGTCACTGGGGACAGGAGGAGCGGCGTCTCCTGCTCTTCGCCCACCCGGACCGCGAGCGACGCGGTGTCGAAGCTCGCTCCGAGCCCACCACCGAAGTCGACCTTGTCTCCCAAGGGGCCCCACAGCTGCACGCCCACGAAGAGGCCGGGCAGGGTGCGGGTCACGGGCTTGGCGTCCCCACCCTCTGCGCGAAGGACCGCCAGACGGGCTCCCACTCCGAGAGTGTTCTGCAGCTCCACCCGACCGAGCTGTCCCACCAAGGACGCCGTGGCTCCGAAGAAGACGCGCTGGAGGTTGATTGCCTGGCTGCCCACCCCGGCACGCTCCCCGAAGCTCGTGCTCACGCGCCCGCCGAGGCGCAGGTGCTTCCAGGCAAAGCCTCCGCCCACGCTCACGTTTCCGGAGGGTGAGGCGGGACCGAGAGTGAAGCCGCCGTTGGCTGTTGTGGCCGCCGTTGGGAGGCGGGCGCCACCCCCGACGAGCACGATGGCGAAGGGGCCAGGCCGGTCGTCGCGCTCCGATGCGGGGAGCCAGCTGCTCTCTTGTACGGCGGTGGATCGTAGCCAGCTCCGCACGAGGGCGACCTGCGTGGCGAGGTCTCCGTCCGTGGGGCTGAAGCGCACGCGGTCGTCGTGCACCAGGGTCAGGGTCGCTCCATCAGAGCTGATGCCCTCACGCCCAAAGTCCGCCTCGCCCAGCAGCACCTCCACGGGGTGACCTGGCCAGAGCGCTTCGAGGAGGGCGGCGAGGCGCTCGGCTTCGGCGTCATCCTCCACCCACCAGGGCAGGGCCGAGGCGATGGACGGGAGGAACAGGGCCAGGAGCAGAGCCCAGGCGAGGGGGGCGAGGCGAGTCACGTCGGGATCAGGGTAGATCGTGCGGAGCGTCTTGACCGCCCTCGTGCGATGCTCCGGGGATGCGTCATCTCTTGAGCCCCTCCTCCACGACGACCCACGGCGCCTTCTCGCGCGAGCTGCCGCCGGTGCTCATCGTGGACAGCGGAGACACCGTGGAGGTGGCGGTCCCCGACGCGGGCTGGCACACGTTCGAGCAGGAGCGTCCGCTGAGCTTCGAGGGCATGGTGAAGCTGCCGTGGGAGCAGCCGGGGGTGGTGGGGCACTGCCTGATCGGCCCCATCGCCGTGCGCGGGGCGAAGGCCGGGATGGCCCTGGAGATCCGCATCGACGAGGTGGTCCCGGGCAGCTGGGGCTGGGGAGCAGGCGGGGGCTGGGATTCGCCGCTCAATGCGGCCCTCGGTCTCGGCGAGGGCGCCGAGAGCTGTCGCATCATGTGGGACCTCGACCGTGCAGCGGGGCTGGCGAGCAATGACTTCGGGGACCGGGTCAAGCTGCGTCCATTTCCCGGCGTCGTGGGGATGCCGCCCCCGGCGCGCGGGAGCCACTCGACCATCCCGCCTCGTCGATGGGGAGGAAACCTCGACTGCCGCGAGCTGATCGCCGGCGCGAGCTTGTTCTTGCCGGTGCCGGTGGACGGGGGCCTCCTCTCTCTGGGAGACGGACACGGGACCCAGGGGGATGGAGAGCTGTCTGGCATCGCCATTGAGTGCCCCATGGAGAAGCTGGTCGTGACGCTCACGCTGCACCCGGAGCTGTCGCTGTCCCACCCGAGAGCGGTGACGCCGGCGGGCCGCATCACGTTCGGTGTGGCTCCCACGCTGGACCGCGCCGCCTCCATCGCGGTGGACGGCATGCTGAGCTGGATGGGTGAGATCTGGGGACTGACCCGCTCGAGGGCGCTGGCCCTGGCGAGCCTGGCTGTGGACCTGCGGGTGACCCAGGCGGTGAACGGCGTGCTCGGTGCGCACGCGGTGCTGGTCGAGGACCGGCTCGTGCAGGTGGGGCCTGGGTGATCTGCCCGTCTCAACGCGAAGGAGCAGCCCATGACTGCCCGCCTCTCTGGAGCTGATCCGCTCCCCGACGTGGGCGACGTCACCGCGGAGAACCCGCTGGTGGTCGTGGTGAGCGCGTGTCTGCTGGGCCAGGAGGTGGCCTACGACGGCAGCGCCTTCCCGTCGGACCCGGTGCAGGCGATCTGCGCGCTCCCCAATGTATCCGCCCACTCGCTCTGCCCCGAGGCCGTGCAGCTGGGCACCCCTCGCCGTTGGATGAGCATCCACCATGGCGACGGGTACGGCGTCCTCGATGCCACGGCCAAGGTCGTCAATGTGGATGGGCGGGACATCAGTGATGCGTTCCGCCTCGGGGCAATGAACATGCTGCAGCTGGCACGGCGCCACGGCGCGGTCCTCGCCATCCTCACGGACATCAGTCCTTCGTGCGGCTCCACGGTGGTCTACGACGGAAGCGCGACAGAGCAGCCGGCGTACCAAGCGTCCAGCGGAGTGACGGCAGCCCTGCTGCGTCGACACGGGATCCCCGTCATCTCCCAGCGCGACTTCGCGACGCTCTCCCGACTGCGCGCTGCCCTGGATCCGACCCACGAAGTGGACGCGGCCGCCAGGGACCACGTCGACGGGGAGTGGTACCAGCAGACGTTCGTGCATCCGGTGCCCGAGGGTCCCGAGCCGACCTTCGAGGAGGCGTAGTCCCCTCATTCACAGCCTATGGCCAGGCCAGATCTTCCACCACCAGGTTCGGGTCCGCGGCGATCTCCTCCTCGGTGAAGGCCACATCCCGCATCGTCCCCAGGCCGTAGACCTCGGCGGACTGATCGGCGAAGGAGTCGCGGTCCGCATCCTGCGACTGGGAGTAGGTCATCACCGCGCGGGACTGCGGCGCTCCGTCCACGAACTGCGTCACGAGGATGAAGGAGTTGCCACGGTTGATGGCGTATCCGTCCACCGTGAGGTCGGTCGTGGCGTTCACCACCTCGGGTTGAGGCATGCGAGGCAAGGCTGGACCACCGCTCGCACTGGTGAAGTCGGAGATGGCGATGGCGCCCTCGATCTCGCGGCCCCCGATGACGGGATGGCGCTGATCACCCTTCTGCTGGAACTGCACCTCGCCCAGAGGCGCCGTGATCGAGATGCCTGTGTCCGTGAGGCGCTTCGTCGCGCGCGCCAGGGCATCGAGGATGGGATCGGGGCCCTCAGCGGGAGCGGCCGCCAGCGTGTTCGGTGTCGCCACCGGGTCGTTGGGGTCGAAGGGCACGGCGAAGAGTCCGCCTGCGTCACCCCAGACGTCGTCGCGCACGAAGTCACCACCCCCGATGAACTCCCGCCACACCGGCGGCCCCACGGAGTCGAGGGCGTATCGGCCGTCCCAGGTTGCGAGCGCTGAGCAGGTGTCGGTCAGGTCCACGGTGGTGGAGTCCACCGGATACGCCGCGAGCACGGACCCATCGAGGGCGTTGCAGCGAGCGGCCACCTGGCCGGAGATGAGCTCCGCGATGGAGGTGCGGCTGCCCATGGCGGCCTCCTCGAGCTCGGCGAGGGTCCACTGCCCGTCTTCACCCGCAGATCCACCGACGTTGTCGAGGTACATCAGGTTCATGCGAGTCCGCGGGGACCGGGACGTGCCCTCCGCTCCGAAGATGGGGTCGAGCCCCACCAGGGGCTGCTGCGAGTTGGTGAGCCAGTGGTTGTTGTTGGCGTTGGACACGTAGTCCGTGCGCTCCAGGCTCGGGGCGTTGGAGAAGGGAACCAGACCCGGCTCCCGCGCTCCGGGCTCCTCGACCCACTCGTAGGTGGGGTCGCCGCCAGGCAGGAGAATGGCGCCGTTGTCAGCGAAGAGGCTCGCGAAGGTGTTGTCCTCCACGAACGCGTCGTAGCCGTCCCACGCGGCCGAGCTCAGGTTCGGCGCCGAGGCCGAGTCGGTGTACCAGGAGCGCCCCGCCGCATCGGCGTACATCGTGTGCACCCACGGGATGCCGTTCTGATCACGGTGGGCCGCGCTGAAGGAGTCCAGGTCGGTGGCCTTGTTCATGCCAAACCACGTGGGAAGCATCGCCAGGTTGTTGTCGTTGGCGTCGCGGAAGGTGAACGCGACCTGCTCGGTCCAGCCGACGATGGGCGCGTTGATGACCGGTCCGTACTGGCTGCGGTAGAGCGTGCGGGTCTCCTCCGTCAGGTCGCCGCCGAAGCCAGGCACCGTGATCGTGTACTCCCGCGTCTCCATGTCGACGTAGTCGTCACCGACGAGGTACCGGGTGGGATCCCCAGGCTCGAGGTCGAGCATGTAGGCCGTGAAGCGGGGCGTGCCCGACACCGTGTGCGTCCAGGCGATGTCTTCGTTGAAGCCGATGTTGATGGCGGTCACGCCGACGAGGGAGGCGCCGTACACGTTGATGGAGCCAGGGATGGTGAGGTGCGACTCCCACCAGCGAAGCTCCCCCTCGTAGGGGAAGTGGGTGTTCGACAGCAGGAGCCCGCCGCCGCTGGCGCTGTCGTCGGCGCCGATGCCCCACCCGTTGGAGCCCCACTGAGGGTCGCGAATCGGAGCCATCATCTGCTCGAAGGCCGCGACGGCCTCGGGATCAGAGAGGTCGTTGCTGTAGCGGGGAGCTCGCGAGCCGTCGGGAGGGCTGGCCTGGGCGACGGCGCCGAGGAAGTTGCCTCCGGAGCCCCGCAGACCCAGCGACAGGTAGTAGGCCAGCAAGTCGATGTGGTCGAAGGGCTGCACCCACTCCGCGCCGCGACAGGGGGAAGGCAGTCCGCCGGCCCCGACCTCCGCGAGGTAGGCATTGAAGCCTGCCGAGTAGCCCCTGAGGGCCTCGGCGACCTCCGGCTCGAGGGTGGAGAACCCCGCTTCCGCCTGCTCCATTACACCGAGACCCAACCAGCCGAAGTCCGAGTCCACGTGAGCGTCGTTGGGGCCTCGCCCGAACCACCGGGCCTGCTCCGACTTCACCCGCATCATCTGATCCGCCAGCGTGCAGGCGTGGTCCCGGGCATGGGCATGGGCCATCCCAAAGGCGAGGGAGCCCCAATCGTCCGCCACGATGTGCGGAACTCCCCAAGACGTCCACCGGACCTGGGCGGAGTACGCACGTTCTTCGGTCGGGGCCGCGCTGTCGTCGTCGTCGGCGGCTGGGCAGCCAGTGGCGAGCAGTGCGGCAAGGGCGAAGCTGAGACGGGTGTGGGCGTGCATCGGGTGGGTCTCCAAACGGCCCGAATCCTACAGACCGAAGAGAATCGTGGTGGATCCCCGGGATCGATTTCGTCCCGGGTTGCATGAGCCTCTCCATCGCCTTTCGTCACCATGGCCTCGACGCGTTCGAGGTCCCCCTCCCTCCGCGGGGTTCGCTGAGCATCGGCCGGGCGCCGGACTGCGCGGTCTGCTTGCCGGATCCCGAGCGCCTCCTCTCCCGGTTGCACTGCGAGCTGCGTCGGCAGGCGGCGGGCGTCATGGTGGTGGACCGCTCAGCCAATGGGGTTCGGCTCGGGGGGACGAGGCTTCGGCGCGACACCCCACGCTTGCTCCGTCCAGGCCAGGAGCTCGCGCTGCCCGGTTGGACTCTCGTCCTCAAGCGCGCCCCGACGGGACGGCTCGGCTCGACCCTGGACCGCCGCTCCGATGACCACTCAGCCCCCGAAGAGGGAGGTCTCTGCGGGATCTCTGGTGCGGCAGCGTCGATGCAGGCCCTCTTCCGCCAGATGGAGCGCGTGGCGGGCTTCTCCGTGCCGGTGCTCATCCACGGCGAGACAGGCTCGGGCAAGGAGCTGGTGGCGCGCGCTGTCCATCAACTATCTCGCCGCGGTGCCGGACCGTTCGTCGCGGTGAACTGTGGCGCCATCCACGGCGAGACCGCCCACTCCCGGCTGTTCGGACACGAGCGCGGGGCGTTCACAGGGGCGGAGAAGGCGGCGTTGGGCGCCTTCCGTGAGGCGGAGGGGGGCACGCTGTTCCTCGATGAGATCGCGGAACTCTCCCTCTCCCACCAGACCGCGCTCCTCCGTGTCCTCGAGCTCGCGGAGGTTGTCCCGTTGGGGGCCTCGGCGCCCGTGGCGGTCGACTATCGGCTCGTGGCGGCGACCCATCGCGAACTGCGCCACCTGGTCGCGGCGGGGCGGTTCAGGGAAGACCTCTACTTCCGCCTCGATGTGGTCACCCTGCGTGTCCCCCCGCTTCGGGAGCGGTTGGCGGACATCGTGCCGTTGGCTCGCGGCTTTCTGGGGGAGCTTGCGTCGGGCCCTGCACCTGCACTTCTTCCGGACGCCGTGGAGTTGTTGCTGGCGCACCGATGGCCGGGGAATGTGCGCGAGTTGAGGGCCACCATGCTGCGGGCGCTCCTGGCGGCCGAGTCCGGGACGGTGGGGCGAGAGCAGATTGTCCTGAGGGCTGCGCGATCGCGGCCCGTCGCATCCTTCGCCGCCGAGTCTCCAGCGAGCTCGCTCGCCGCCTCCGCTGCCTTCCCCACCTGGGAGCTGCCCGATGCAGTCGACCCCCTCGACGCGGAGAGGCGCCGGATCTTGGCCGTCCTGCAGCGGACCGCGGGCAACCGCAAGGCCGCAGCAGAGATGCTCGGCATCGCGCGCTCGACCCTGTACGCCCGTTTGCGGCGCCTGGGCCTGAGCTGACCGCTCTGGTCAGCCGCGCCCGTGAGGAGCGGCGAGCTCGAAGTCGGGGCCGAGGGGCACGATGCGTGAGGGGTTCACGCTCTCGTGGGACCGGTAGTAATGCTCCTTGATCTGGTCGAGACGCACGGTCTTGGCGATGCCCGGGGTCTGGTAGAGGTCGCGCAGATAGTTCGGCAGGTGCTCGTAGTCCGCGATGCGGCGCAGGTTGCACTTGAAGTGGCCCACGTAGACGGGGTCGAAGCGCACGAGGGTGCCGAAGGCGCAGATGTCGGCCTCGGTCATCCGGGTGTCAGACGCGAGGTAGCGCTGCTCGGCCAGGATGGCCTCCAGCTCGTCGAGCACGTCGAAGACGTCGGTCACCGCTCGCTCGTAGGCCTCCTGGCTCCGGGCAAACCCTGCGCGGTACACGCCGTTGTTGAAGCGGTTGTAGATCTGGTCACGCAGGGCGTCGGAGGTCTCGCGCAGCCCCTCGGGATACAGGTCCACCTCGGGGTTCTTGGCGAGCCCGGGGCCGAACTCCTCATTGAGCATGCGGATGATCTCGGTGGACTCGTTGTTGACGATGCGCCCCGTCTGCTTGTCGTACAGCACCGGGACCGTCACGCGACCGGTGAAGTCGGGCTTGGCCTGTTGGTACACCTCGCGAAGGAAGCGCTTGCCGAGCACGTGGTCTTCGGTGGAGCCGTTGCGGCCCTCGAAGTGCCAGCCGTCCGCAGTCATGAACGCGTCGACAACGGAGACCGAGATGACGTCCTCGAGTCCTCGCAGCGAGCGGAGGATCAGGGTCCGGTGGGCCCAGGGGCATGCATAGGAGACGTAGAGGTGGTACCGCCCGCTCTCCGCGGGGAACCCCGAGGAGCCGTCGGCGGTGATGCGGTCGCGGAACGTCGTGGCCTTCCGTCGGAACTCCCCTCCGTCGTTTGTGGGGAAGTGGTTCTCAAGGGTCCAGACTCCGTCGATCAACATGCCCATGGCACCGCACCTCCGTCGCGTTGGCGACCTGCGCCGCCAGTAGGCAACGCGGAGAAGATCTAGCCGGTCCGAAAAGAAGCAGCCATGGCGACGGACGGAATGGATTGTGCCGAATGGTGGACAGGTTCTCGCGCCCCTCGAGAACAGCCGGGAAACCTGGTGGATCTGCCCTGGTCATGTCGTCCCCGAGTGTGCCGCACGTCGCGGCCTCGGAGGCCCCATGCGACCCATGCAACTCGTGACCCTGCGCTTCGACGACTCCCGCCCCGTGGCTCCAGACCTGGAGTCACGCCTCTATCTCGCTCGTCTGGTCTCGAAGGTTTGTGGCCCCTTTGGCCTGCTCGCATGGCGCGTGCGCGGCTCGAGTCTTCGTTTGCTGTTGGCGTCTGAGCCGAGAGGCGCGACGGAGGCCGCCCGGCGGGTGGCGATCGGCGCGCAGCAGGTGATTGGTGGTGGCTCTCGGTGGGCGCCGGCGAGGGTGCGGCCGATCCGTGGCGTCGATCAGGTGGCGCGACTCAGCCAGCAGCTCCTGCTCACGGAAGTGACGAGTCCACTGGACACGGCGTCGAGCCTCCCCGACGCACTCGGCTTGAGAGCCTTGGCGCCGTACCTGCGAGGAGGGCGTGCCCTGCTCAGCCAATCGCTGCCCTTCCCACCGCTCTCGGACGAGCACAGCCTGGCGCAGGAGGCGGATTGGAGTCAGCTGCCAGTTGCGGCAGCGGCCGTGTTCGGACACGCCAACCTGAGCAGGCGATTCGCCTGGAGGACCCGCGTCCTGAGCGCGTCGGCATCACTGGCGATGCCGGCGATGCGGCTGAACGAGATGTCGGCGCTGCTTCGGGTGTCCCGGAGCACGCTCTACCGGGCGATCGAGCGGCCGGTCCCGAGGGGGCTCAAGACGATGGTGGAGGGCCAACTGCGTTGGCGGAGTCTGCTCGCGCGACAGGAGCGGGTCGCCTGAGATCGCCCTCAGGTCACGAGCGACGCACGGTCACGAGGAGACCATCCCCCTGGTCCACGATCTGGGAGAACAGATTGGGCTGCGAGAACAGCCAGTCGTTGTGCTGATGCACCGAGCTGGTCCACGCGTCCCACGTGGTGCCGTAGACGCAGACCTTGCCGTACCAGAGCGCGCTCGCCGCCATGTACAGCCCGCCGGGCCGCAGTCGTTCCGTGGCGAGGCGGCCCACCCGCGGATAGAGCTCCTTCTCCACGTCGCAGACGACGACGTCGAAGGGCCCGGGATCGAGCTCGAGAAAGTCCAGCGCGTCGGTGCAGCGGTACTCGAAGTCGACATGCAGCCCGGCGCGAGCGTGGAACGCCTTGGCTCGCTCGATGTTGTCTGCGTTGGTGTCGACGCAGATGACCTTCGCCCCCGCCCCCGCGGCTGCCGCGAGCCACATGGACGAGTACCCGAAGCCACAGCCGAGGTCGACGATGCGCCGGGCGCCGATGAGCCCTGCGTTCATGCACAGCGTGCGGCCGACCAGGGGACCGACGGTGGGGAAGTGCGTGCGCTCCGCCAGCGCCTCCATCTCGAGGAGGGTGGGCATGAACTCGGCGGGCAAGCCGCGATGGCCCGTAGCGTCCGTGAGGTCGAGCATGTAGCGCTCGACGCGGGCGTCGGTGATGACCGGGAGCTTCGACGACACGGTCCAAAGTATAGGCTTCGTCTGGTCCCTTCGCTCGGACACACAAAAGCAGTTTCCCAACTGCTCCTCCGCCGGTTCAGTGGATCGGTGCCCTCTTCCCGACCCACACGCGCGGGCCTGCGGATTGCGAGTCAGACGTTGACCGACCCCAGCCCTCCCGCCCGCAAGCGTCTCCGCCTCGTGGCGGATCGCGATGCGCTGGCTGCGCTCTCGGACGAGGAGCTGATGGAGCGGCATCGCGACGGCCACGAGGGTTGCTTCGACATCCTCGTCGAGCGCTACAAGACCAAGATGGTGAACTTCATCCGGCGCATGGGCTTCCCGGCTTCGCGGGCCGAAGAGCTCGCCGCTGACGTCTTCCTGAAGGTCCATCGCGCCGCTCCGCGATACCAGCCCACCGCGAAGTTCACGACGTTCCTCTACACCGTGGCCCGCCGGCGCGGACTCAACGCCAAGGACCGGATGTCCCATCGGCTCGAGATCGCCGCGGGGGGGCACGAGCTCGACATGGGACCGGGGCCGTCCATCGATGTGGACCGCCGCCTCGCCGCGAAGCGCTCCGTCGCTCTGCTCGAGCTCGAGCTCGAGCGGCTGCCCGACGGCCATCGAGACGCCTTCGCCCTCTACTACGGACAAGGCCTCAGCTGCGCCGAGATCGCCGACGTGCTCTCGATCTCCGCGGCCGAAGTCAAAGGCCGTCTCGCCTATTCACGCAAGCTCCTCCGCCAACGTCTCGCCGGCCACGTGCCCGAGGCCACCTCTTCGGAGACATGACCATGACCGCCCCCGCCTTTGACGCCCTGGATCTGCTGCTCGCCCTGCGCGACGAAGACCTCTCCGATGCGGAGCGCGCTGCCGCCTCTTCCATCGAGGGCCGCGCCGAGATCGAGGCCGAAGACTCGTTGCTCGCCGCCATGATCGACGACTGGGTGGCCGATGAGATCACCCCGTCGTTCACCGCCTCCGACATCTTCGCGCTGGCGGCCAACGACGACGCGTCCCCCGCTGCCGACGTGTTTCCCGAGTCTTCCGATTCGGTGGAGCGCCCGGCGTCGATTGCAGCGGGTCACGCCGGACCAACCACTGGGGGATCGCTCCCTCCGTGGTTGGTACCGGTGGCCCTCGCCGCGTCCATTGCGGCCCTGGCGTTCGGCGCCTGGCAGATGAGCGACACCCCGGCGGAGACCGAGGACATGCGTCCGAAGTCCATGGTGAGCGACGCCAGCGCCACGCGGGTGGCCCTGCAGTTCTCGGTGGAGGGCACCGCGGGGGTGCTCCCCGGGCGCAACGGCGCGAGCTACGGGCCCGACGACTCTCTTGCCTTCCGCTTCGACGTCGCAGGTGACGCTGGGTACATGGCGCTGCTCGAGGTGAACGCCGACGGGGACTGGGATGTTCTGTACCCCCTCGACGGAGGCACCCTCGCTGTCGAGGAAGGCGCGCACGTGCTCGCCAGCGACTCCGGCGCGCCCCTCGTCTACCGGCCCGACGAAGTCGAGGCGGGTACCCTGGACTACGTCGCAGTGGTGCTCTCGGAGCCGGTGGATCCGGCGCGAGTGGTGCCGGGTCTGCTTGCAGCGGGCCTGCATCGTGCCGATCTGTGGCCGAGGCCTGTCGTCGCGGTGGACGCGGTGACGGTGACCTGGGAGGCGCGCTGAGAGTCCGGTGAGAGTCCTTCTCCCCCTTCTGCTTCTTGCTCTGGCCGTGCCGGGCTGCGCCACCGTGCGCGGACCTGCCGACGAGGGCTGGCGCAACAAGGGGTTCGAGGAGAGCAAGTCCACGCGGGAGACGCTGGAGGCCTCCTTTGCGGCGCGTCGCATCGCCCTGGTGGTCGGCAACAACCACTACGACGACCCGACCTTCACTCCGCTGAAGTGGGCGGAGAACGACGCCGCGTCAGTGGGCAAGATCCTCGAGGACAGCAAGTACGGTGGCTTCGACCGTGTCATCTATCTGCTCGGGGAGAGCAAGGCCCGCCGGGACCGCATCCTGGCCGAGCTCGTCTCGCTCAAGAACGACCTGCGCCGCCAGGACAGCCTCGTGGTCTACGTCAGCACGCACGGGACCATGAAGCTCGATGGCCGCGGTGAGCCCCAGCTCTTCCTGGTGGCGGCAGACACCAGCCCGTCGGATCTTCGCGGGACCGCCATCGAGCTCGCGGAGCTCCAGCGCTTCTTCAGCGAGATCCGGTCCGAGCGCAAGGCCCTCGTGCTCGACGCTTGTTACAACGGCGAGGGGAAGTCGACCCTGCAGCCCACCGTGAAGCAGCGCGTGGCGCGCATGGAGGAGTCACCGGTCCTCTCCCGCAAGGTGCGCCTCGGGGAAGCCGAGTCCCACCTGTTCGCGTCGACCTTCGGCAGGCCCGCCCGGGAGGACGACGCTCTTCAGCACGGCGTCTACACGAACCACCTGCTCGAGGCGATGACCTGGAACCAGGGTGACAGTGACGCCAACAGCGACGGTCTCGTCACCGCCTACGAGGCTCACGACTACGCCCGCGCCAAGACCATCGAGTACACCCTCGGGGGACAGATCCCCGAGGCCTATTTCCGCGTGGTCGGCTTCAACGACCTCGCCCTCGTGGGGTCGGAAGAGGACCGAGCCACCGCCGATGAAGGCCTCATCTATCACTACGGCGACGAGGAGAGCCTCGATGGCGCGACGCTTCTGATCGATGGCCGGGAGAAGGGGGTCTTCCCAGGCACGTTCACTGTCGAGGCTGGACGGCACCGGGTGAAGATCGTGTCTCCCGAGGGCGAGACCCTGCAGGACCGGGTCGTGAGCTTTGCGCCGTACGAGCCCGTGGCAGCCGTCGCGGTGCAGACTCGCCCCCGTCACTATCCCGGCTTCATTGGCTTCGCGCCCCGAGCCCGCTTCTCCCTCACTCCCACGCTCCTTCCTCTGGTGGGTCGCGCGAACGTGGGTGTCGAGGTGCGCGGCGGCCATCGGTTCGTCGGCGCCGTCGAGGGGCTCACCCTGGAGGGGCGGTTCGCCTATGCGCCGCACTCGGCTCGCTTCGAGGATGGAGACTCCGTCGACTTCCAGGCGCGGCACATCGTGTCGGGCGGGGTGGGGGTCGGCTACCGGGCGCTCCTGCGGGGCGCGATGCTCGGCGTCGGGTACCGCTTCTCAGGCACCTACCTGACCTCTCTCGAGGGCGACAGCTGCGCCGGGGTCGCCGCGTGTGACGCGTGGCTGTGGGGCACCCATGGGATCGCCCTCGAGGAGTCCTTCTCCCTCGGAAAGCGCTGGAGCCTGCACCTCGCCCAGGAGGTGGGCATCACGGGGCTGAACGTGACGGATCAGGGCATCAAGCCCGGCGTGGACTTCGGCATCACCGTCGGGGTCGAAGTCGGCCTGTAGCTCGCGCGCAGTGCCCGCCCGTCCTTGCAGGGGCCCCGGTACCCTGGACCCAGTGAGAGCCCTCCTCCTCGCCCTGTTCCTGCTCATCCCATCGCTTGCCCTCGCTGGCACGGATGGCGACGGCTTCACGGTCGAGGACGGGGACTGCGACGACGGCGACGACTCCGTGCATCCTGGAGCACCGGAGCTGTGCAACGGAGAGGACGAAGACTGCGACGGTCTCATCCCGCCCGACGAGATCGATCTGGACGCCGACGGCGTGCGCGTCTGCGCCGGGGACTGTGACGACCAGCGGGACTGGGTCCGGCCCGGGAACCCCGAGGGCGAGCTCTGCGACGGACTCGACAGCGACTGCACTGGGGGGCCCGGCCCCACCGAGGTGGACGCCGATGGTGATGGATGGCTCGCCTGCGCTGGCGATTGCGACGACACGAACGCCGCCGTGTTCCCCACCGCTCCCGAGGGCTGCGACGGGATCGACACCGACTGCGATGGGCTCCCCACCGACGCGGAGCTCGACTCCGACCAGGATGGCCAGCCCCCCTGCGCTGGAGACTGTGACGACAGCAACCCGGCGGTCCGGCTCGGGGCGCTCGAGCAGGACGACGGCATCGATGGCGACTGCGACGGCACCATCGATGAGGGCTTCGAGGAGCCAGGCGACGATGACGACGCCGTCGGCGGCTGTGAGGTCCGCGGATGCGGGGTGTCCATCGCGAAGCCCGCCCAGGGAGCCTTCGTGCTCCTGCTCGCCCCCCTCCCGTTTCGGCGGCGGCGCCCGACATCCTGAGCGCGGCGGAACCCTGACTGGACGCGGCTCCTTCCCCCGCCGCACAATGCCGTCATGCGTATCGATCTCTCCGACCCCATCCCTCTGAGCGTCGACGAGGCGTTCCTCCTTCTGCGTGACGACATGCCGTCGCTGGTCCCGTACCTCGACGACTGCGAGTCCATCACGGTGAGCGACCGCAACTCCAGCGATGGAGACGAGACCGTGAGCCTGGTGAATCGCTGGGTCGCGGATATGTCCCGCGTGCCGGCGGCGGTCCAGAAGTTCGCGACGAAGGAGCTGCTGAGCTGGGACGACCACGCCACCTGGACGGCGGCGACGAAGTCGTGCACCTGGCGGCTTCAGCCCCTGCGTGGAACGCGGCTGTTCGACTGCTCGGGGACCACTGCGGTGGTGGAGGAGGGCGGGGGAGCCCGCCTGACGATGGCCATCGACCTCGTGATCTATCCCGAGAACGTGCCGGGCGTGCCCCGTTTCATCGCCAAGCGCATCAAGCCCCAGGCCGAGAAGCTCATCAGCGACAAGCTCGTGGGCAACATGCGCAATCTGTCGGTCAGCATTCGCCGGTACCACGAGGCGCGCAGCTAGCTCTCCGCAGGAGCCCGCCGCCCCGAGCTATTCGACGCCGGGGTTCTCCACCAGATACCCCGGCCGGTCCTTGCGACGGATGTCCGGGACGGTGCAGTCGTCGGTGGGGTAGCCCACCGGCAGGAGCAGGAACGGCTTCTCGTTGCGGGGCCGCCCCAGGATGGTCCCCAGAAACTTCATGGGGCTCGGCGTGTGCGTGAGCGTCGCCAGACCCGCATCGTTGAGCGCCGCGATGAGGAACCCGCAGGCGATACCGATGCTGGTCTGCACGTAGTAGTGCTGGCCGCCGTCGGGCCCATTCTTCTGGGCGAAGCACACGATGAGCGCCGGAGCCTCCTCCAAGAACGGCTTGTGCTCGTCGGTGCCGATGGCCGCGAGGTCGGCGAGCCAGGTGTCGTTGGCGCGGTTCTCGTAGAACTCCCGCTCCTCGATCTCCGCTCCCTCGCGAATGGCGGTCTTCAGCGCGGGATCCGTCACCAGCACGAAGGTCCACGGCTGCTTGTTGGCTCCCGAGGGCGCCTGCCCGGCGGCTTCGATGCAGCGACGCACGACCTCGAGGGGCACGGGGTCGGTCTTGAAGAACCGCACCGACCGGCGGGCGCGAATGCGCTCGAGGAAGGCCTCGCTTCTGGCGTGCATCTCCGCCTCGTCGAGGCGCTCGAACACGAGGGGGACCTCTGTCACGCGGGCTTCTGGCTCACGAGGAAGGGTCCCAGGACCAAGTGGTCGATGCCCGACGCAACGAACGCGCGCACGGCGTCTCGGGGCGACCGGACGATCGGCTCCTCGTGCATGTTGAACGAGGTGTTGATCACCGACGGGTTGCCGGTGCGCTCGTGGAACGCAGCGACGATGTCGTAGTAGTCGGCGTTGTCCTCGCGCCGGATCAGCTGGGGGCGCGCGGTGCCGTCGATGTGCACGACGCCGGGCGACTCCTTCTTCATCCGGTCGGTGCAGTCGAAGCACACCGTCATGAAGCGAGCAGCGCTCTCCGCGCCCTCGAGGCCGAGGTAGCAGTCCTCGCGCTTCTCCCACAGGGTGACCGGGGCGAAGGGCATGAACTCGGTGCGCTGCAGCTTGGTGTTCAGCCAGTCGTTCACCTCGGGCACGTCCGGCCGAAACATCACGGTGCGGTTGCCCAGCGCGCGAGGACCCCACTCCATGCGCCCGGCGCATCGGGCAACGACCTTGTTGTCCACGAGCTTGTCGGCCACCTCGCCGGCCAGATCCGCGGGCCGCGTGTACGGCAGCCCCGTGCGTTCGAGGGCGCGCTCATACTCCGCTTCGCTGAAGTCCCGCCCCATGTAGGAGTCCTTCAGCTCGTGGCAGACCACCGCCGACATGGCGAGGGCCGCACCAGCTGCGAGGCCGCCGTCTCCCATGTTGGGGTAGACGAAGAGGCTCTTCACCTCGGGGATCTCGTGGATGCGCTGGTTGAGCTTCACGTTGGCGCAGGTGCCGCCTGCAAGAGCGATGTGGCCGCGCCCGGTCTTTCGCACCCAGTGGCGCACGAAGGCCACCACCTGCGTCTCGAGGTTGCGCTGGAGCGCGGCGGCGATCTGCTCGCGATCGAAGGTCTCGAGGAACCGGTGGAAGCGGTCCGTCTTGCTCTGTCGACGGAAGTAGTTCGTCAGGTTGAAGCCGCCGCGCTTCTCTTCGAAGTGGAACTGCTTGGCGAAGTGCGCGAGCAGCTCGGGCGGGGCCTCCTTGTAGGCGGCGAGGCCGGTGATCTTGCCCTCGTGCCGATTGGCTCGGAACCCCAGGTACTCGGTGATGCGCGAGTAGTAGGTGTTGATCGAGGCGAAGCCGCTCTGCCGATGGATGAGCTTGAGGTCGCCGCCGTGGCCCTCGGAGACGGTGCAGGACGTCCCGTCTCCCATGGCGTCGATGGTGAAGGCCAGAGCGTCGAGATGGGGCTGGCTACGGTACGCCGAGTAGGCATGAGCGCTGTGGTGCTCCAGCGTGGTCACCGGGGCGCCAAAGCCTCGGTCCCGCATGCGGCGCTGCAGCAGGCGCCGGGAGATGTCGGCCTCCATGGGCCAGGCGCCGGACTCCTTCACCGCCACCTGATAGGTGATGTAGGCGTTGAGCAGGGGGCTGTACTGGCTCGTCGTTGCCTTCGTGCCGTGGTGCAGCCCCGAGAAGCGACGCAGCGCCGTGGCTGGCGTGAAGTGGCTCCCGAAGACGATCCGGTCGATGTCCTTGGGTTCCAGGTTCGCGTGATAGAGCACGTCGGTGATGGCGTCCCAAGGGAAGGCCCCGCTGTTCTTGTCGCGGTCGACGCGCTCCTGGCCCACAGCGGCCACCAGCTCCCCGTCGATGACGAGGGCGGCGCTGGAGTCGTGGTTGTCGTTGATGCCGAGGATGTTCACGAGCACGGGAGCATAGCTGCTCTCTTGCAGGGCCCGCAGGGGGGGGCCTACTGTGATTGAAGTGAGCCGGCAAGACAGCGACCCCCCTCTACCCGACGCGCGTCCATCCGACGTGCCGAACCCCGAGGTTCTCCCCGAGCCACGCGACGCCGTGCAGCGGGCCCACCGAGTCCCGCGGGGATTCCCTGATCGACACACCTACCTGCGGCTCGATCTGGGTGAAGAGGACACGCCCGCCTCGCCCAAGGTGGGTGAGGTCCTGCGGTCCTTGCCGGACTCCGTCCTGGCGCACTATCCAGACCCCTGGCCCCTGCGCAACCAGCTCTCGGAGCTCCACGATGTTCCGTCTTCGTGGATCTCCATCACAGCGGGTACGGACGAGGCGATTCGGCTCGTGTTCGATTGTTTTGTCGAGGAGGGAGCGCGCGTCCTGCTGCCCCGTCCTTCCGCAGGTGCCTACCTGGCCGCCGCGCAAGCGGGTGGCGCGTTCGTGGACCGGGTGGAGTTTGCCGAAGACCTGTCGTTCCCTCTCGAGGCCTTCCGGAAGCAGCTGACGGCGCGCACGCCTCGTCTCGCCGTGGTGGGGAACCCCAGCTCGCCCACGGGCACCGCCCTGGACCGGGACAAGCTCCTGCAACTGGCCGACGAGTCGCCGCGCACCCTCTTCCTCATCGATGAGGTCTACGCGAGCTACCACGGCTGCTCGGTGTTGGAGCCTGGGCTGCGTGGGGGCGTGCCCCCCAACGTCGTGGTGATCCGCTCCTTCAGCAAGGACCACGGCCTCGCAGGGTTGAGGGTGGGCTACCTCGTAGGTCGCCCCGAGCTGCTCAATGCCATCTCGGTGGTCAAGCCCTCCTACACCATCGCCGCGCCATCGCTGCACGGAGCGATGACGGCCCTCGACGACCTCGACGCAATGCGTGGCCGCGTAGCTTCGCGCCGCATGCTCGCGGAGAAGCTGGCGGCGGCCCTCAGCGTGCGGGGCCTCGAGTCACGAGTGACACGCGCAGCGTTCGTTCTGATCCGTCTGACTCCTCCCATCTCCAACTGGGCGGCGGCGTTCGCGGCGCAAAAGGTGCTCGTGGGGACGCGAGGCCACGTGGGGCCGCTCGCTCCGTATGTGAGGGTCACGATCACCTCGGAGCTGGATCTGGAGACCTTCCTGGGGGTCCTTGACGCGGTGCTCGCGCGGGGCATCGCTGGCGCTCCGCGCGTCGAAGGCGCCGTGGGGGACTGGGACGACACCGGCGAGGGGATGGCGTAGCGCCGGCGCTGTGGATCTCGCTTCCTGGCTCTCCATTGCTGCGGTCTGTGCTGCCGGGGCTGCGTCTCCCGGGCCGTCGCTGGCGGTGGTGGTGAAGAACACCGTGTCGGGAGGGCGGCTCCAAGGAGTGCTCACGGGTCTGGGACACGGCATCGGCGTTGGGATCTACGCCTTCGGCGCGGTCGCCGGTGTGTCGGCGCTGGTGGGCGGGGTGCCGGGTCTGCACCGGGCCATCGAGGTCGTGGGTGCGCTCTACCTTCTCTGGATGGGGATCTCGGCGCTTCGACATGCCGGCGAGGCAGGCGCTGAGCACGGAGTTGCCGGCCGGACCGGCTTCTCGGAGGGCTTCTTCGTTGCCTTCCTCAACCCGAAGATCGCGGTCTTCTTCCTCGCGCTGCTCGGCTCGTTCCTGCCCGTCGAGGCAGGGCTTCTCGAGCGCGCGGGCGTGGCTGGGCTGGCCATGGGCATCGATGCTGGTTGGTACATGTTTGCGGCGGTCGTCCTCGCGGGGACGGGCGCGGCGGGCTGGCTGGCCAATCACGGGACCTGGGTCGACCGAGGGCTCGGGGTTCTGCTCATCGCCGTCGCGGGGTGGCTGGTGCTCGCTTAGCGCGCGGCGGTCTCAGACGGCGAAGACTGTGTCGGCGGTGCCCACCAGCGCGCGTCGGTAGAGCGCGTAGTTCGCCAGGGCGAGGAGGGGCAGCATCGCTGCGCCCACCACGGGGATCCACTGCAGGGCCAACAGGCCGATGGTGAGGAAGCGTGAGAGCCACCGCGTCGTGAAGCTCGCGCCGGGGCGCAGATAGCGGCGCAGGCCCCCGAGGAGGCTCAGGCGGTAGTAGATGATTCCCGGGATGAGGCCGAGCAACGGGATCGCGCCGAACAACGCACACACCAGCAGGGTCTTCGGGAGCTGACGCTGCACAGCGCTGAGGTACGCGTCGACGTCCGCGCGGCTGGCGAAGGCTTCCTTGCCGCAGGCGGAGCAGACCTGATCGAGCCGGGCCTTGCCCAGGCGCGTCGCACAGTGCGGGCATCGCTTCGCCGCGAGGAGGAGCTGGGGGTGACGTGGTCCGGCGGCCGACTCCTTGGGGCGGCCCAGGAAGCCGAGGGCTGAGGCGTCGCGCGCGGCGTTGCAGGAGGGGCAGTGGGGCGCGGAGGGATGGAGTTCCACCTCGCACGACCCGCAGGGCACTCGGCGAGATGCTTCTCGATGCGCGGTCCAGCGGTCGAGGGCGAAGAGCGCCGCTGCCGTCATGCCGAGGACCACGAGGGCGAGGGCCGGGAACACCGCGAGGGCCGCGACTCCGCCGAACACGAACGCGTCCTCGACCCACACCAGCGCGCCCTGGAGGCCGAGGTCGTCCTCCTCGTCCGCGTCGAGCAGGAACGAGAGCGCGCGCTTGCGCATCACCGCGAGCCAGAAGGTGAACAGCGCGGCCCCCGTGGCGAGGGCGTGGGAGGCATCGAGCCCTGCGTGCAGCACCCCCTCGGGCGCGTAGACGGTGAGCTCCTGGAGCATCGCCGAGGTCTGGGCGTCGGCGAGGCCCAGGTTGATTGCCAGCGCCGCGCCGAGCTTCAGGTACGGGCCGAGCTCGGTGAGCATGCGGCGGGCGTCGACGCTGCGCTCGGCGGTGGCTTCGAGCACCGCGAGGACACCCAGGACGATGACTGCCACGTCCGAGGTGAACCATGGCGGGGCGGCCTGGAGCGCCGTGATTGCCGAGGAGTCGGACAAGAAGGGGATCGCCCCGCCGAACCTGGCGGTGAGCGCCACGAGGAAGGCTGCGAGGAAAGCGCGAGACGCAAAGAGTGGCGCGGTCGCGAGCAGCTGCATCATTGCGAGAGCGTTCATGCCCTGACCTTACCCAGCGGGCCCCGCTTCATTGCATCGGGGCCGGGGCGGACGGCCTCGCCAGAGTCGCCAGAACCTCGGAGACGCGAGGGGTCAGGAGGGAGGGGTCGGCCTCGATGGCCCGCACCGTCACGCTCAACGCGCGCACGCGCAGCGCCGCCGCGTCCTGGCCTTGCTCCTCCGCCGCGACCGCGCGCTTGGCGAGCATCATCCCCGTCAGGAGGAGACGTGGAGGGTCGGGTCGCCCGTCCCGGGCCAGGAAGGCGAGCAGTCCATCGAGATGCATGTCGGCGACCACGTCGACCGGAAAGCCCAGCAGCGCCTCGGCCTCCTCGTCGTCGAGTTCGTCCTCCTCGCCGTCCTCGACCTTCACTCCCAGTGCCTGAAGCACGCCCAGCGCAAAGCGCTGGATCTGTCGGAGGAGGAAGTCTTGGCTGGTGCGCTCGAACATGCGGCGAGCTTAGGACACCAAGCTCCCCGGAGTTTCGTCCCCAAGACCAACCCGGGACAATCCCTGTCCCGGGTGTGAGGTCTATTGTTTGGCCCTTGTCTATTCCCACCGACCCATCGCTGTTTCCAGAGCCGCCTCCCATCGAAGAGGCGCCCGCCTGGACGGAGCGCCCCGCCCGCCCCCCGCTGGAGAATCGCTTCAGCTGGTCGCCCTCGCGCGCGCGTCTCTTCGGGGACTGCCGGCGGGCCTACTGGTATCGCTACTACGGCCAGTGGTTTGGATGGGAGGTGGACGCTCCTGCAAAGGTCCGCATCGCCTATCGCCTCGGGAAGATGGACACCCTGGACACCTGGGCCGGCACCATCGTGCACGACCTCATCGAGCAGGCCATCAAGAAGGCGCGCTGGGGCCGACCGATTCGGGGTGAGGAGCTCCGGCAGCAGGCCCGCGCCCGGCTGCGCGTCGGCTGGGTGCAGTCGCGGGATGGTCACTGGCGCCACGAGCCGAAGCGCTGCACCAACCTGATGGAGCACTACTACGCCGACTCCACCGGCCTCGGAAAGCCTCGCACCGACGCCATCGCCGAGCGGGTCTACACCGCTCTGGACAACTTCGTGAACGGCCCCTTTCCGGAGCTTCTCGCGCGTCTCCCCCGTGACCATTGGCGATCCATCGAAGGGCTCGACAGCCTCGAGGTCGCCGGTCAGACCGTCTACGTGAAGCCCGACCTCGCCTTCGAGCACCCCGACGACGGCACGACGTGGCTCGTGGACTGGAAGACCGGCCTACCGAGCGACAAGGACGACTTTCAGGTCGCGACCTACGCGCTGTTCGCCGGATCGAAGTGGGGAGTGGCCCCCGAGAGCTGCCGCGGAGTGTTGGTCTACCTGGGTCTCGGTGAGGAGAAGCAGGTGGACGTCACCGCCGAGGCTCTCGCCAAGGCGCGCGCGGCCATCGAGGACTCCATCGCGGCGATGCGGGAGCCGCTGCGGGAGGTCGAGAAGAACGTGGCAGACCGACCGGACTTCCCGATGACCGACGACCGCACGCGGTGTGGCTTCTGCGCATTCCGTCAGCTCTGCTTCGGCGGGGAAGGCGTGCCGGGGGCGGCGCTCGCCGAAGACCCGGAGAACCCGGGCGGGAGCTGAGTTTGGGCGTCGTTGTTCTGGTGGGGAGGACGCGAGAGCAGCGACGGCGCGCCCTGGCGCCCGTAGCGGGGCTCGACTCGTTCCAGAGGCCCGACTTTCTCTACCTGACGGCGACCCGGCGCAAGGCGGATGTCGTGCGCGCTGCCTGGTGGGACCAGCCCGACAAGCCGCCCACGTTCCTCCCCGATGCGCGGCCCTGGGGCGCCTTTCGCGACGACCTCGCCACCCGCTGGGGTGAGGGGCGCGCCCTCCTGGGCCCCGTGGCTCGTGAGCTGCTGGCCGGCGCGGTCTTCCGCGGACTGCAGCCCCGGTTCCGGGTCTGGGGGGGGCTCCGGGATGGGCCCGAGACGCGGCGCGCCCTTGCAGCCTTTGCCGAGGATTGGGGGCATGGCTTCACCGGCGATGCGCCTCCTCCCTTGGGGGATGAGCCGTACTCCCTCCGCTTCCCGGGGGAGCCAGACCACACCTGGGGGCCACTCTTCGCGACCACGAGCGCCGTGGGACCTGCGCTGCGCCAGGACGCCTGGTTCTTCCTCCGCTCCTGGCGCCGTGCCCTCCGAAACAGCGGAGCCTGGACCGATCGACCAGGCTTCAGTCGGGCGTTGCTGGCGGCGCTGCGCAGCCCCTCGGCACAGCTGCTGGGTTCGTTGCGCGCCTGGCGCGGCGTGATCGTCGACGACCTTCTGTGGTTGCCACCCCTGGACCGCGCGGTCCTCAAGGCGTTCGTTGCGGCGTACCGCGAAGCCCGGCCCGAAGGCACGGTGCATCTGTGTCTCGAGGCCCCCACCGCGGGGGACCAGGACACAGTGCGGGCCTGGCTCGCCGGCGAAGAGCACGGGGAGGGGCTCGAGGTCACACGCGAGCTCCGCGAAGACTGGGCTTCCTGGCTCCCCGAAGGGCGCCTCGCCCTGGCCGACGACGAGCCGCACGTCGAGGACCTCTCGGATCTCGTCGTTCGCGACGCCGTCGTGGAAGACGCAGCGGCCGCATGTGGAGGGGTGAGGGTCCGTGGCTACCCCTCGGTGCAGGCGGAGGTCCGCGGGATCGCCCGCACCCTGAAGGCCGAGCTGCTGGGCGGTCGCCCCGCGGACGAGATGTTCGTCTCGTTCCCCGACCTCGATCGCTACGCGCCCCTCGTCCGAGACGTGTTCTCGGCATACGGCATTCCGTTCGTCGTGGAGAAGGGCGAGGAGCTCCTCCACAGCCCGCCGGGTTCAGCGGCACGGCAGCTGCTTCGTCTCGCCACCACCCCTGCGGAGCCGTCGTCGCTGCGGTCGTTGCTCGCCTCGGGGTGGATTCGAGCCTGGTTCACCGTGGACCGCGCGATGGTCGAGCCCCTGGTCGCGCCCTTGAAGGCCGCCCTGGGCTCTCGTTTCGAGGCCGTGCACGCTGCAGTTCTCGAGACCGTCGTCGAGCAGGTGACCGTCCGGGCCGACCTCGAGCGGTTGCATCCCATCGTGGTGACCTCTGGCGCGCGCGGCGCGCCGAGGGACTGGCTGCCGGACATCGCCGCGTGGCGCCTGCGGAAGGCAGACGACCAACTGGCGCGGTCTCGGGGCGATGCGTCGCGGATCGAGAGGATTGAGGGTCGGCTGACCCGCGACCTCTGCTCGTACGTGGTCGAGGTGCTGGCACTGGAGCGCTTGCTGGAGGCGCTGGCTCCCCTGAGCAACGCGCCGACGGCACGGGACGCGGCGCAGCGGTTCGAAGAGCTGCTCGGGTCGATGGGCATTCGGGCTTCGGAGCCCGGCCCCGACCTCGACCGAGTGCGGACTCGAGCGATGCGCGCCAACGGAGCAGCCATCGAGGCGCTCACGGAGCTTGTGCGTGATGTGGCCGGCTCTTTGGAGGGGGTCGAGGCGGCGGCGCCCGGAGCGTTCGGCCGATCGGGCGCGGCGTCCCTGTTGCGAGACGCCGTTGAGGAGGCCGTGCGACGCACCCGGTACCGGGCGGCCGGCCCCCGGGTGGGAGTGCAGATCGTGGGCCTGCGCGATCTGCATGGGGCGGATGTGCCGTGGCTTTGGGTCGGCGGCTTGACGGACGGGGCCTTCCCCCGGGGTCCGAGACCGGACTTTCTGTTGCCCCGGACCGTGCCTTCCCTGGTGCCGGGCATCGACCGCGCCGATGAGGACCGAGCCATCTTCGCCTCTCTGCTCCGAAGCGCGGGGCACGGCGTCCGGCGGGCCAGCTCCCGCATTGTGCTGAGCTGGCCTCGGAGCGAGGGCGGGCGGGACGTCGTGCCTTCGCCTCTCGTGGCCGACCTGCGCGCCCTGCGTACGTCCGAGGGCACCCTCGCGGACTGGTGGACCGTCGAACAGACCACCGCCGAGGCATCTCTGCCGCCCCTGCTCTCTCGCGACGAGCTGCTGACCCGACCGGACCTGTGCGAGCAGCTGCCTGCCAGCACGGCTCTGCCGGCGGACGACCCGCTGGCGGACCCCACGGCGGACGTCGAAGGTCCGGCGCTTCTGACCGCGGCAGACCGCAAAGCCATGGGTGCGTGGGACGAGTTGGTGGCAGCGCGGGGCGCCGAGGACGGCTTTGGCGCCTGGGATGGTGTCCTCGGGATGGATCGACCGTGGCGTCCGCAAGCGCTGGGCTGGCTGCGGGAGGTGCTCGGGGTGAAGCCGGGGCGTCAGGGCCGAGCCACCCTCAGTCTCCGCACCACCGGCCTCGAGCGCTGGGTGAAGTGCCCAATCCGCTTCTTCTTCGAGTCGGTGCTGGGGCTGGAGGAGCCACGGCCCTTCGCCATGGAGCCCGGTCGCGACGAGAGCGGCACGCTGGTGCACGAAGTCCTCGAGCACTTCCTCGCGGAGCGCATCGCGGCGAAGGCCGCCGGAACGATTCCCTCCTCCGCCCTGTGGACCATGGGGGTCGCCGAGCGCGAGCGTGCCGAGCGGCGTCTGCGGGAGCTCGCGCTTCAGATTGCCGGCGAACGCCTCGCCCACCGCAGTGGCCCTTGGGTCGATCGCCTGGTGGAGGACCTCGTCGCAGGACTCCCTGGCAGTAGTGGCAGCTGGCTCGGTCCGCTGGCCCGCTTCCTGGGCGAGGAGACCCGCGGGCACTTCCTGGACGCGGAGCCGGCCCACGTGGAGTGGACCTTCGAGGGACTGTCGCCCGCATCCGCGGCCTACCGCCTGAGCCCGAAGGACAGCCGTGACCCCCTCTTTCGGGTCGGAACGGGCGATGTGGACGTGCGGCTGCGAGGCTCCATCGACCGCGTCGACCTGCCAGCGCGTCGCAGCTACGGGGGTCGACCCCGGGGGGATGGGGGGCTTCGGGCGGTCGTGTACGACTACAAGACCGGCTACACCCCGTTCGTCGACGACGTCGACAAGGGTCTCCAGCTCCAGCCTGCGGTCTACCCCATGGCCATTGATGTGCCCTGGTACGCCTCGGGCCTGGTGTCGGGATACTGGGAGCTGCGCTCCGATGTGGGTCGGCAGCGTCGGCGCCTCGCCATCTCCAGCCGGCTCCGCCGGTATCTGATGGATCAGCGTGGCCTGAGCCGGCCCATCGGCTTCCGCTACACCACTCACGAGGTGACCATGTGGGCTTGGCGGGCCTGGCTGATGCGCACCGACTGGTACGGGCAGCTGGTGGCCTCGGGGGTGTTCCCGCCCACGCTGCACAAGCCCAAGGTTGCCGGGTGCCAGTACTGCCCCTTCCGGCGGGCGTGCCGGACCGAGCCGGTGCGCACCGAGCGCGTCCTCAACCCTCCGCCCAACGCGGACGGCCGCACCCCCCCGGTGTTCTGGCCGGCCTCGGTGTCGGTCTGGGAGGGGCTGGACGCCATGTTTGGGGCGCGCGGTGGCGGCGAGCCCGACGAAGAGCCCGAGGCCCCCGAGGACGACGGCGTGAGCATCCCCCAGCCCGCGGTCGTGCTGCCGGCGCCGGGGCCGCCGAGCACCGATGAGTTCGATGACTTCTTCGATGGGGACATGGGCTTCTGATGGCGTTGTTCTCTGTCGAAGATGGCGTGCTCCTCCCCGGGGCGGACGGACTCACCGACGAGCAGAGTCGGGCTCTTGAGCTCGGCCAGCACGTGTTGGTCGCGGCCGGCGCGGGCTCCGGGAAGACGCGCACCCTGACCCGGCGCTATCTCCGGATCCTCGGCGCCTTTGCGTGGGAGGCCGCCCTCGGCAAGAAGGCCCCGGGGCCCGAAGCGATCCTGGTCTCCACCTTCACCGAACGGGCGGCCGCCGAGATGCGCGCTCGCATCCGATCAGAGCTCGGTGTCGCGGTGCGCGAGCTGCGCGACCGTCGCGAAGAGCTGGCGGAGAAGGTGAGCGGGGGCGCCGAGCGGGTCGACGCGGTGCTCGACCATCTCGCGGCGTGCAAGCGCGGCTTCGACCGCGCGCGCATCGGCACCTTTCACTCGTTCGCGGCGTCGACGCTGCGGGAGATGGCCGCGCACGCGGGGTTGGATCCGGGCTTCCAGATCCTCGAGCAGGCCGACGAGAGCTTGCTGCGCGAGCGTGCGGTGGAGGAGGCTCTGTTCCCCGTCGAGCGTCACGGGCAGCCGGCTGCCTTGTTCATGCTCGAGCGGCGGGCTCTGCTCGATGTGCTCAGGACCTGGGTGCGCCGCCGCCACGATCTACGGGCCTTCTCCGCGACCCTCGACCGCAGCGACGAGGCGCTGTTGGAGCTCTGGCACGACCGATACGCCGACGTCGCGCTCGATGAACTCGAGCGCGAGCTGTCCGCAGGGGGGCACCTGTTCGGATTGCTCGAGGCGTTCGCGGATCTGGAGCACGATCTCCGGGACCCCACCCGGCCTCCCACGGCGATCGCCCACACGAAGCGGGCCCTGCTGATGATGGCGGAGCCGCCGCCGCTACACCCCGTCGAGCGGGCGGACCGACTGCGCACGATCGTCGCGCTCTTTCGCACGGGGGGGGGCCTCAAGCACGTAGCGAAGGCCCATGCGTCCTGGACGGGCAGCCAGAGCGAGATTCGCTACCCGGACCGCAAGAACGAGATCCGCCAAGCGTGGGCTGATCTGCGCCCAGTGCTCGTCGAGGTCTTTGGAGAGCACGGGGAGCGGCTCGAGTCCCTGCTCGGGGGCCCCGACCGCATTGGGATCCCCGTCTTGCGGGCCCTGCACCAGGTGGGCTCCGAGGCCGTCCATCGCTACCAGGCGCATCTCGACGAGGCCCGATGCCTCGACTTCGCCGAGCTCGAGGCTCGACTCCTGCATCTCCTGACGACGAGCGACTCCGCGCGCCGTCGCCTTCAGCGTCGGTTCCGCCACGTCCTCGTGGACGAGTTCCAGGACACCAACACCACCCAGTGGCGCGTGGTGAAGCTCCTGCTCGGACAGCCCATGCGGACCTCGGGCCTGTTCGTCGTGGGGGACCCGAAGCAGGCGATCTACCGCTTCCGGGGGGGCGATGTGACCGTCTTCGAACGAGCCCGCCGGGAGCTTGGAGGGGTGGGGGGGCTCGACCTCGCCTTCACCTGGAACTTCCGCTCTCGGCCGGCCCTCATCGAGGGGTTCAATGCGCTGTTCGGCTGGCTGATGCCTCCCCTGGAGAGCGAGGACCCCTCCTGGGAGGCGCGCTTCGAGCCCCTGACTGCCAAGCGTTGGTTGGCCCCGGGGGACGACCACCGAGGCCAGATCGATCTTGTCTGGCTGACGGAAGAGGACGACGAGCAGGACGAGGAGCCGGGAACCGAGTCCCTCGCGGGGGACGTCTCGGCCCCGGCAGTGCCCGACGAGCCACCGCCCCCCGCGGATGGGTTCGATGTGCTCGCCCTCGACGCCGCGGAGCGGGCTGCGGCCCGGGAAGCCCATGCTCCCGTGTTGGGAAATCTGCCCCCGGTGCATCGCGAAGCGCGCATGGTCGCGAACTTGGTGCGGGACGTGCTCTTGCCGTCGTCCGCGTCCCACGAAGGGATTCGCGTGGCGCTGCTCCTGCGACGGCGCACCCACCTTCCGGTCTATGCCCGAGCCCTACGGGAGGAGGGCGTGCCGCACGTAGTGGCGCGCGGGCGCGGGTTCTTCGGGCGGCAAGAGGTCCAGGACCTGGGCAACCTCTTGCTCTCCCTCGCTCATCCCGACGACGCCATCGCCTTGCTCGGAGCCCTGCGCGGGCCGCTCTTGCGGCTCGAAGATGCCTGGCTGGTGTGGCTCGTCCACGCATCCCGAGGCGAGCGTTCGTCTGCCTTGCAGCGCGCTTGGCGGGACGTCCTCCGCTTGGCCGAGGCCACCGGCCCCGAGCGCGACGAGCTCGTCGAGAAGCTGGAGTGGGGCGAGCTCCCCGCCGAGGGACAGACGGCGCTCCTCGACGCGGCCCACCGCTTCCTCAGATGGCGAGCCCTGACCCGGGAGCTGCCTCTCTCGGGGTTCTTGAGGCAGGTCGTCACGGAGACGGCGTCGGTGTACGGCCTCGCCAAGACCGACCCCACCGGCCAGGCCATGGCCAACGTCGAGAAGCTCATCTCCCTCGCGCTGGCCTACGACTCGCGGGGTGCCGAGGGGCTCGCGGACTTCGCGGACTTCCTCGGTCAGCAAGACGCCATGGGTGCTGACGAGGGGGACGCCACCCTCGACGCCACCGCGCCCGTGGTCCTCATGACCATCCACCAGTCCAAGGGGCTGGAGTTCCCGACGGTCGTGCTGCCGGACATCGCCCAGCTCCTCCGCTTCCGGGCGAACGACGCGATGCTTCTTGCGCGCCTGCCGAGCCCCAACGAAGAGAGCCCCTCGGACGCCCCCGATCGGTGGGAGCCGGGCATCGCCATCCCCATCGTCGAGGACGGCAAGCGGGAGCGGCGAGACATGCTGCTCCGCCGTCTCATCCGGCGGCAGGACCGCTGGGAGGACATCGCTGAGGCGCGGCGGCTTCTGTACGTGGCTGCGACCCGGGCGCGGGATCGGCTGGTCACGTTGTCGCTGCCTCTCGCCGCGACGGCCCTCGACCGGGTCGAGAGCGGAGCTCCCAAGGACACCGCCACCTCCTGGTCCGAGTGGCTCCGCATGGGGGGAGGGCTGCTCCAGTCCAAGGGCGCGCGGCTGATGGACGTGGGGCCGAACGCCCGGTTCCCCACCACGAGTCAGCAGCTGGAGGCCGCCCAGATGGGCGCCGAGCTACGGGCCCGTGGGGATGGCTGGATTCCCGAAGAGCGCGACCACACAGCTCTCGCCGACCTCCCCGACGTGGCTCGCGCCATCTCGGCCATCGAAGCTGAGCCCCTGCGTCACACCTCTCCCCACGCTCTGCAGCGCGATGCGCCTCCGGCCGCGCCGACTCCTGCGGACCTCCGTCCCCCCCCGGAGCTCGACCCTCGCAGTGCCGGGCTGCTTCGCGGCCTCCTGGTGCACGGATGCCTCGAGGATGGCCTCACCAAGCCCAGCGCCATGACTCGCCGACGGGTCAAGCAGGCTCTCGCCGCCGAGGGACAGCTGAGCGACGCAGCCGAAGCCTGGCTCCACGCGGCGCTGGTGCGTCACCTGCGCGGGTACCGCAAGGCGGCTCCCCCCGAGCTGAACGCGGAGGACGCCACGGTGTTCAGGGAGCTGCCGTTTCGACTGCGCATGCCCGCCTCCACGGTGACCGGCGGAGGTGCTTCGTGGCTCGATGGGGTGATCGACGCCGTCTACCGGCGCCCGGAGGAGAAGTGCTGGTACGTGCTCGACTACAAGTCGGACGAGGGGGACCCTCAGTCCCTCGCGGAGGCGTACCTGCCCCAGATCCTGGCTTATGCGTGGGCAGCGAGCCGGGTCTTGCCCGATCTGCGCGATCGGGGCTGGAGGGTCGGGGGGGAGCTGCTGTTCACCGCGACCGGCCGGCGCCTGCTGTTGTTCGAGCCCATGGCCATCGAGGAGGTGGGCGTGGCCTTCCGACGCCATCTGCGCGCTGCCGGCCTCGAGGCAGAGGCTCCAGGCCCCGATCAGGACTGATCGAGTACGCCGGCGCAGACGGTCGAAGCCATCTGGCCCCGCTCCTGTATGTTTTTAGGTCCGGAGTAGGGCAATGGAAGAGGAGGTCCATGTTCTTCAAAGCCGAGAATCCTCTGATCGTGCAAGGCGATGGCACGCTGCTGCTCGAGGTGGAGACCTCCCGGTACGAGGAGGCTCGGGACTTTCTCGCGAGGTTTGCTGAGCTCGAGAAGTCGCCGGCTCACATGCACACCTACCGCATCACGTCGCTCTCGCTCTGGAATGCAGCGGCGGCGGGACTGGGGGCGATGGACATCGTCGCCGGCCTCACGGACCTCACGAAGTACGAGCTGCCCCCGAACGTGGGCGACGACATCAAGGAGAAGATCGGCCGGTTCGGAAAGGTCGTGCTTCTGCGTGGCGAGGACGACGACGACGGCAATCAGACCCTGCTTCTCCAGACGACCCAGGACTCCGTTGCGCGCCAGATCGCCGCCACCCCGAAGGTCTACAAGCAGACATCTGGGGCGATGAAAGAGGGGCTGTTCCGGGTTCCCCTGGCGAACCGCGGCACGATCAAGCAGGCGCTCCTCAAGCTGGGCTATCCGGTCGACGACCGCGCGGGCTTCGTAGAGGGGGCGGCCCTCGACGTGCAGATGCGGCAGGAGTGCCTGACGGGCCGCCCGTTCCACCTACGTCGCTACCAGCGTCTCGCGGTGGAGACCTGGCACAAGAACGGGACCTGGGAAGGCGGCCACGGGGTGGTGGTGCTCCCGTGTGGGGCCGGCAAGACCATCGTGGGCATCGCGACGATGGCGTCGACGTCCTGCCAGACGCTGATCCTCGCCACCGGCGTCACGGCCGTGCGGCAGTGGATCGACGAGATCCTCGACAAGACCGAGCTGACCCCCGAGGAGGTTGGGGAGTACAGCGGCGCCCACAAGCAGATTCGCCCCGTCACGGTGACCACCTATCAGATGCTCACCCACCGCCCGTCGCGTGACGCGCAGTTCACCCACCTCGGGCTGTTCACGGCCAACGATTGGGGCCTCATCATCTACGACGAGGTGCACCTGCTCCCGGCTCCGGTGTTCCGCGTCACCGCGGACATTCAGGCCAGGCGCCGACTCGGCCTTACGGCAACCCTGGTGCGTGAGGACGGGCGCGAGGCGGACGTGTTCTCCCTCATCGGCCCCAAGCGCTACGACGTCCCTTGGCGGGAACTGGAGCGAAAGGGCTTTGTCGCGGAGGCGCTCTGCACCGAAGTACGGATTCCGCTCCCCGGGGCGCTGCTGGTGAAGTACCAGATGGCCGAGAAGCGTCTCAAGGGGCGCATTGCAGCGGAGAACCCTCTCAAGATGGGAGTCGTCGCCGAGCTCCTCGAGCGGCACAAGGACGACAAGATTCTCGTCATCGGCATGTACCTCGACCAGCTGGCCATCGCCACGCGCCTGTTTGGGGCGCCTCTCATCACCGGGAAGACGAAGAACGACGAGCGGGATCGGCTCTACGAGGCCTTCCGCCAGGGGGAGATCAACGTGCTCACGGTGAGCAAGGTCGCCAACTTCAGCATCAACCTTCCCGACGCCAACGTCGCCATTCAGATCTCCGGGACCTTTGGCTCTCGGCAGGAGGAAGCGCAGCGCCTGGGCCGGATCCTGCGGCCCAGCGGAGGCAAGGCGTTCTTCTACTCGCTGGTGACCCGGAATAGCCGCGAGCAAGAGTTCGCACACAACCGACAGCTGTTCCTGACCGAACAGGGGTACAGTTACTCCATAGAGGAATGGGATCCGCCGGACGAAGTCTAGTCGGGTGCCCGAGGGCGGCCGCGCCGAGGCGCGGCGAGGAGTTGGAATGGACCTCGCCGGGTTCTTCCGCAGTCTCCCCGCGGAGATCCTGGTGCAATACCGGGATCGATACGAAGCCGAGGGGGAGACGGCGGGCAAAGACGCGTTGGCTTCGGTCGATCTGGTGGCACTCGCCGATCGGATGACGGGGCTGCTGGGCGATCGTCACTTCGTCCGCGGCGTGCTCAAGAGCATGGACCGCAGCCATCACGTAGCCCTGGTCGCGTTGCTTCAGTGCAGGGGAGTGGCTGGTGGTACCTGGCTACTCCAGGAGCTGACGCAGGCCCATGGCATGTCCGAGGACGTATGGGCCGAGGTGCTGCATCGGCTCGGGGCGGACCTTCTGGTCTTCGGAAACTCGCGGCAGAGCCCTCCGCTCTTCTACATCATCCCCGCCCCCATCGCCCGGGAGCTCAGCCACCACTTCCGCAAGCGCATCGGACTCACCGCGAGCAAGGAAGAAGGGGGCATCCGGCTCAGCAAGGACACGAACTACCGGCACCCCGTCGGCTTCTCCCTCGTCTCGCTCCTCACCTACATCCGACAGAACCGGATCCGGGTCACTCGCAAGAACGAGATCTTCAAGAAGTCCTACGAGGACATGCTGACGTTCTTCGGCGCGCTGTGGGGCGAGAGTGGTGAGGAGAAGGTGCTCCAGTGGCACCTGGACATGCTCAGCGAGCTCGGGCTGACGCAGCAGCGCGGTGGCTTCCTCGAGGCCGACGACCTCGCGCTGCGCGAGTTCCTCTCCATGGGACCGCGCCAGCGCCGCGACCTGTACTTGATGTCGTTCCTCAGCCGGGAGCCACTCCTCGGGTGGATGCTCGACGCCGTCAGCGACGTGCCCGACGACGGCTGGGTGCCGCTCACGCGGCTGCGCACGCTCTACCGGCGTCGCTACATGGGCAACGTGTTCCACCGCCGGTACGTACGGAAGACGTACTACCTGCCTCCGTCGGGGTTCTACGACCCCAACCCGCCCCTCGAGATTCTTCAGCTTGCGGGGCTGCTCGAGTCGGGGCTCGCCACGGGCGGTTCCCACGTCCGCCTCAGCGAGGCGGGCAAGGTGTTCGTGGCCGGAGAGGGCTTCGAGCGGCTCGAGAGCAACGAGTCCATCAAGTTCCTTCTTCAGCCCACCTTCGACGTGCTCGCGCCGGTGGGCCTTCCGCTGCAGCTGCTGTGGAAGCTCGGAGAGGTGGCGGAGCTGCGCAAGGCGGACCGAGCATCGACCTACACCCTGACGCGCGAGTCGGTCCGGGGGGCTCTCGACGAAGGGTGGCGCGCGGCGGACGTGGAGGCCTTCCTAGCCGAGGGCTCGGCGGTGGGACTGCCTCAGAACGTCGAGTCCACGGTGCGGGATTGGGTCGGGCAGCACGGAGAGTTCGAGTTTCACGACGCTCTGGTCGTCACGGCCAAGGAGGGCCGCGAGAAGGCCCTGCTCAAGCTGCTCAAGGCGAAGAAGATCTCCTTTGAGGCGCTCGGCGCGCGGGCCTTTGCGATCCCCCGCGAGGAGCGTGAACAGCTCCTCGACGCGCTGCGCGGCAAGGGACTGGAGCCGGCACCGAAGGTCCGCACCCACGACCTCAGCGACGACCCGAGCCGTTCGGAGGGCGCGCTGCATGTGCTTCTCGCCGAGTCGAACCCGGTGCTCGGGGAAGAGGAGGAGGACGCGGTCTTCCCCGCCCGGAGTCTGGTGAGCCTCGCGGCCCCGGCGGCCGAGGGAGGCACCGAAGTGATGCGCGCTCGTGGGTCGAGGAGCGGGCGGACGGGTGCCAACCGCATCGGCGCGGATCTGAGCGTCAAGCCGGCGGCTGCGGGTGCGGGGGACCTGTTGCGCCTGTCGCCTGGTAAGACGATGTCGGTCATCAAGGCCGCCATCCGCCTCGGGTTGGACCTCGAAGTGCTCTACCCGAGCACCGGGAAGGACGACCCGGGAGGGCTCGCGCGCGTCACGCCGAAGAAGGTGCGCGAGGAGGGCGGCGGATCCTGGTTCGAAGGGCTGAACCAGCGCATGGAGGCCGACATGAGGTTCCACATCAAGCGCATCCAAGGCATCCGCCTCGCCAATTGAGGGCCTCGTTGTGACGCCTGGGACGGCGTCGCTCAGCTCCTTGCCAGCTCCTTGAGGGAGACTCGGGCTGGGTCGGCGCCGGTGGCGGCGACGAACTGCGCGTTCAGGGCGACCAGCACCGTGTTCACGGTCTCCAGCGCCAGAAAGTCCTCGCTTGGGAGGTCGGCGAGCCCCGCCCCGCCGTCGAAGCTGAGCGGACAGACATCGCCGTAGACCCCTTCGTCGTCCTGCACCGCCAGGGGGAGCCCGTGGGTGCGGCAGATGAGAGGGCGGGCTGCGTAGACACGACACCGGCCCTCTGCATCGAGCATTACGCAGGGCTCGGCGCCCTCTAGCTCCAGTACCGCGAGGGCGGTTGGCGTCAGGGTGGGCCGGGCAGTGGAGGGCAGCTCGACTCCGGCCCCATCGATGTGGTTCGCGAGGACGGCGGCCTCGAGGGGAAACACCGTGAGGTCGCGGTGGCAGCAGCCTGAGCATCCGACGCGGCAGGCGAGCTCGTCGCCCCATGCGCTCTCCACGCGCGCGGCATGGGTGTCGATTCGCTGCACGAACTGCGCGTAGGCCGCCAGGATGGGCTCGCCGAGAGGGGAGGGATTCGCCATGGGCTCTGTTAACATCCCAGCCCGCTGGCCGCGCCCCCTTCGGTCAGATCCTGCCCTCGGAGAGCACGTGAGCACAGACCCCTCACTCGCGGTCGAGCCTCCTCCCCGGCGGGTGCTCGTGGTGGACGATGACCACCACGCAGTCACCATTGTCACCGACTTCCTCGAGGCCCAGGGCTTCTCAGTCACCGGGGCGAACGATGGCCACGAAGCCCTCGCACGCTTCCATGACGACGGTCCCTTCGACGTCATCGTCCTCGACGTCATGATGCCGGGCATCGACGGGATGGAGGTGTGCCGCAGGATCAAGGGCACGCCCCAGGGCCAGCTGACGCCCGTGGCTCTTCTGTCCGCGCGCTCGGACACCCGCAGTCGCATCGCCGGGCTGTACGGCGGCGCCGACGACTACATGACCAAGCCTGTGGACCTGCGCGAGCTCGAGGCGAGGGTCAAAGCGCTCATCCGGGTTCGTGACCGCTACATCGAGCTGGCCACGCACAAGAAGGAGGGGGTCGAGGCGGCGATCACTGACGGCCTCAGCGGAGTCGCGAATCGCCAGTACTTCCTTCGGCGCCTGGAAGAGGAGATTGCTCGCTGCGATCGATACAAGCTCCCGATGACCGTCGTCGTCGCCGACCTCGTGGGCCTGCCTGAGCCGAGTGAGGTCTCCTCGAACGAGGACTGGGGTGCTCTGGATGAGGCGCAGTTCGAGGGTCCGGCCGACAAGCTCCTCGCGGCGGTCGGAGAGGTGATCTCGGCGAACATCCGCACCGTCGACCTGGTGGCGCGACTCCGGCGCTCTCGCTACGCGATCATGCTTCCCCACACGCCTCGTCGCGCCGTGGAGCCCATGAACGCGCGGCTTCGGGCCGCAGTGGCCGCGATTCCGGCGGACGCCGACCGAGAGGGTTCCCCCCCTGCGGGGCTGGACTTGCGACTCGGCGTCGCCGAGCTCAAACGACGAATGGACGCGCTGACTCTCCTGGCGCGCGCGGAGCCTCAATGACCTGGACCCGCCTCCTCTCTCCCGCCGCCGCGTTCGTCGCGGCGGCTCTCTTCGTGGGGTGCCCCTCGGCATCCGAGGAGACCGTCGCCGTGGCTGACCAGCAGCAGGGCGTGAAGACAAAGGCCGTGGACTTGAACGCCCTGGCCGCCGCGCGCGCTGCCTCTGAAGGCAACGCCATCGAGGACGAGCTCGTGGAGGCCCGGGCCATGAACGCCAACGTGAAGGCCTACGCCAACAAGGAGGGCGAGCCGACGCTGGACGACATCAAAGCTGCGGGAGCCAAAGCCGCGCCAGGAACCGCGGGTTACGACCCCTTCGCGGAGGGGTCCAACGCCGGGAGCCAGGCCCCCTCGGACCTCGACACGCTCGATGACGAAGGGGGCGCCACTCCTTGGATCAACATGCAGCTCGTGGAGCAGCGCATCCTCGGCAAGAGCAAGAGCATGCAGGCGTGTTGGGACAACCACGGCGGGGGAAGCGGTGGCCGCATGGACATGGCCGTCACCGTGGGAACCAAGGGGCGCGCCACCTCGGTGGGCATGACCAACAGCTCTCCGCTGAAGAACGGGCAAGTGGCCAGCTGCGTGGCCCGGGCGATGAAGTCCGTGAAGTACCCCGAGCCGCGCAACGGCGCCGTCAGCTTCGTCTACCCGGTGAAGTTCTGAGGAGTGAACGTCTCGGGGCGGCTCTCGCCCTGGCTGAACGGGACTGAAAGCGACGCAGGCCGCGCCCTCACCGAGGGTGAGGGTGGCCGAACGCGACCTCGACGGAGCCATGGACGAGATCGCCCGGGCTCCGGCCCGGAGCACTCACCCCGAGCTGATGGGTGACCACTTGGCGCGCCACGCTGGCATGGCACCCCTGCACGCGCATGAGCGGTGGGGCTGGTGGCGGAGGCCCGACGGCTTCGGGGAGAGACGTCCGACCAGACGGCCTCTCATGGAAGCGAGGTGCTCAGACCTTCGTGCCCTCGACGTGCCGACTCCAGGGCCGGAACACGATGAGGCAGACAGGCAGGATGAGCAGGTCGCCGAGGAGCGCGGCAAGGAGTGTCACGCTGCCGAGCACGCCCATCTGGAAGATGCCCACGAAGTGGGTCGTCATCATGGTCAGGAAGCCGAAGACCAGCAGAACCGACGTGAAGATGATGGCGCGCCCGCTGCTCAGCATCGTGCGCCGCACCGCCTCCTCCCGGTCCTTCGTCGCGAAGAGCTCCTCGCGGAACCGCATCGTGAAGTGGACGGTGTCGTTGGCAGCGACCCCAAGAGCCACGCTGAAGATGAGCGCCGTGGACGTGCGGATGGGGATCTCCGCCCAGCCCATGAACCCGATGGTGATGAGGAGCGGCAAGACGTTGGGGATCATCGCGATGAGCCCGACTCGGAAGCTGCGGAGCAGGACCATCATCAGGAGGCAGATGACGATGAACGCGGTGCCCAGCGAGTTGAGCATGTCCGTGACGAGCTTCCCCAGGGCGTTGGCGGCGACCAAGTTGCCGCCCGTCACCCGCACGTCCGTGGTGCGTGCGGCCGAGCCCTCCGGGGCGGACACTCCGTAGAGCTCGCCGATGAGGGTCTTGACCGGCTTGCCGCAACGGGCGCGGGGGTCGCACTCTCCCGAGCCGTCGAACCAGGCGAAGAAGTTCTTCGTGCCCCAGTCCTTCTGGCTGGCCGTGATGCGGCCACGGGAGCGCTTGATGTCGACGGTGGACTCGAGAACCGTCGGGTCTTCGCTCATCTCGAACAGAGCGACGTACTGAGCCACCTTCTTCCGCGTGTCGGGAATGCGGCGCTCACCCTCCATGACGTGGGTGATCTCCATCACGAGATCGGCGAACGAGATGGTGTGACCGATGAACGGGTCCGCCTCGAGGTGCTTCTGGAGCTCGACCATTCCGCGCAGGACGTCGGGCTCGTACATGCCGCCGTCGACTCCAGTGACGAACGAGATCTCGACGGGCATGACGCCGGTCATGACCTCCTCGGTGTGATGCATTGCGACGGAGAGCGGGTGGTGCGGGAACAGCTCCTCGAGCAGGAAGTTGTCTGTGCGCACCCGCATCCCGCCGGCGATGCAGAGCAGCGAGAGGCCACCCGCCAGCACGATGACGAGGCCCTTTCGCCGGATGGTCAGCTCAGCGATCCAGGTGAGCATCGCGCCGATGAGTCCGCGGGAAGGGTCGTCGGAGAGCCCCGAGGTGGGAGCCTTTGCTACGGAGAGCACGGCCGGGATCACCAGGAGGATGACGAGGTAGCTGAGCATCAAGCCCACTGCCGCGACCCGCCCCATGCCCTTGATGATGTCGATCCGGGCGACGATCAGGGAGCCGAACCCGACGGCGGCGGTGACGCTCGTGAGGAAGCAGGCGGCCCCGATCCGCGTGACCATCTCCTTCACGGCGCCCTGACGGTCCTGTCCTGCCCCGAGGGCCTGGTAGTAGGTCGTGAGGAAGTGCACGGCGTCGCCGACGCCGATGACGAGGAGAAGGGTCGGGACGATGGCGTTGATGATGTTGAAGCCGTCGCCGGCGAGCACCATGTACGCGACCATCCAGCCCACGGAGATGCCCACGCAAAGCCCGGGCAGCACGACGCTGTAGATGTTTCTGAAGAGGATGAAGAGGACGATGCAGAGCAGCAGCGTGCTGACCGCCATGGTGCGGGCCATGTCGCTCGCGAGCAGCGTGGCGTAGGTCCGGTTCACCATCGGAACCCCGACCATCGTGGTGGTCGCGGGTCCGTCGTCGCTGGCGAGGATGGCCTCGATCTCGGCGAGCACGGGACGTCGCTCCAGCTCCTCGTCCGTCTCCTCGTCGAACAGCACCATGATCGCGGCCGCGGTGCCGTCAGGGTTCACGAAGCGGTTCACGAACAGTCGGTTGCCGAGCGCCCTGTTGCGGATGTCCTCGCGCTCGGCCTCGGTGGTGGGCAGCTCCTCCAGGAGCCGCTGCACTTCGATGATTCCCGGGGAGCCACCGATTTCGTACATCGTCGACAAGGACAAGGTCTTGTCGATTCGATCGAGGGCGCCCAGGGAGTCCGTGAGCCTGACGATCTGGGCCAGAGCGTCATCGCTGAAGACATCGTCCGTCTCGAGGAGCACCTGGACGAATCCGTCTTCGTCGCCGAAGAACGCGCGGTGCTCAGCGAGGAACTCGACGTCGGCGTCGCGGGTCAGGAAGATGGAGCGCGGGCTGAAGTCGAACTTGACCCCGAGGGCGGTCCAGTCGGCCCATATCGTGACGATGAGCACGACCGCGAGGATCGGCCAGCGAAAGCGAATCAGAAACGGGGCCAAGCGCTCAAACATCGACGGCGCGCGAGATTATCAGGGTTTCCGCCCGCAGAGCAGCCGCCTCACGTCTGTCCTTGACGCCCGGTTGACGCCCACGCAACTTCTTTTGACCAGATGAAGACTCCGAACCTTTGACCGGGTTTCGGTGTCTTGATAAGACGCGAGCCTCCCGCTCGTACGCCCGTGCCCTGGAAAGGACCTGCAGTTGTTCGACGTCACGACAGGCAACGTCGACAAACGAAGGAAGAGCTTCGGCGCTTCCCTCGTCTCTGTCCTCGTGCACGGCGCGCTGTTCGGAATCATCTTCGTCCTGGCGGCGAGAGAAGTGGTCGAGAAGCCACCCGAGGAGGTGGAGATCACCTTCTTCTCCCAGAAGCCGCCCCCGCCACCTCCGCCGCCCCCGGCGTCGAGCAGCAAGAAGAAGAAGAAGAAGAAAAAGAAGAAGAAGATCGAGAAGAAGCCCGAGATCAAGCCCGAAGAGCTCGTTCAGCCTGAGGAGATCCCCGAGGAGATCCCCGAGGAGGAAGAGGTCGAGGACGATGAGCCCGACGAGGAGATCGACGGCGGCGTCGTCGGTGGAGTCGAGGGTGGGCAGAAGGGTGGCGTGCTCGGTGGCGAGCTGGGCGGCAAGGAAGGGGGAGTGGTCGGTGGAGACATCACCTCCCTCGGGTTTGGCGAGTCCCAGGGGCTCTGCCAGCGCAAGCCCGCCATCACCTACCCCGAGCAGGCGAAGGCCATGGGTGTCGAGGGCAAGGTCCGGCTGAAGATCCTCATCGACACCAACGGCAAGGTGGTCAAGCGCAAGGACGAGGTCTGCAAGCGCTTCCAGACCGCAGACAAGAAGACGCGGCGCACGCGCTGGCATCCGTCGCTCTGCATCGAGGCGGTCTCCGGCCCCGAGCCGCTCTACTACGAGACCCTGGTCGCCTGGGGCACCGCCAAGTGGACGCCCTACAAGTCGGGGAACGTGTTCACCCGCTACTTCGCGAACGTCGAGACCAACTACAAGCTTCAGTGAACGATCGGCTCCCCCCGGAGAATCAATGGACTTTTCGCTTTCAGGCATCTTTTCGCACTTCACGCCCGCCACCTGGGCGATCGCGATCACGCTGATCATCATGTCGGTGCTCTCGGTCGGTGTGACCTTGAACCGCGCGTTCATCTTCGTGCGCAGTCGAAACCAGTCGAAGGCCTTCGCCGAAGCGGTGGCCGGCAAGCTGAAGACGGCCGACGTCAGCGCCGCTGTGAAGCAGGCGAAGATGGACGAGTTCAAGTTCGCCTATCTGGCGCGCATCCTCCGCACCGGCCTCGAGGACGCGTCGGACGTGCAGAGCAAGCAGGGCAACCTCGAGGACCTGAGCACCGTGGAGAACGCGATGGAGCGCGCGGTGGCTGAGGAAGACGCCTTCATGCGCAAGTGGATGACCATCCTCGCGACGGTCTCCTCCACGGCGCCATTCGTGGGGCTGCTCGGCACTGTGTTCGGCATCATCAACTCGTTCGTGGGCATGGCCGCCTCGGGGTCGGGCGGCATCGGCGCCGTGGCCGGCGGCATCGCCGAGGCTCTCGTGATGACCGGCTTCGGTCTCATCGTCGCCATCCCCGCGGTGTGGTTCTACAACTGGGCCAACGCCAGCGCGGACGGTCTCGCCTCAGAGATGAAGAACAACGCCAGCGAAGTGCTCGACTGGGTCCACAAGAACCGCGGCTCCTTCGCGAGCCAGGGCTAGCACCGGAGGTCGGAGGAACACGTCATGGCGATGGGCTCAGCAGGCAAGGGACCCCAGGCGGACATCAACGTCACGCCGCTGGTGGATATCGTGCTCGTGCTGCTGATCATCTTCATGGTCATCACGCCCATGCTCCAGGAAGGGCCGGAGCTCGATCTTCCGAAGGTCCAGAACGCCGAGAGCAAGTCCGACGAGGAGGAGGAGCTGCTCATCTCCGTGACCAAGGAAGGTGAGTACTACCTCGGCGAGGATCTGCGGGCCCTCGACCTGCTCGAGGCGGAACTCTCCACCGAGATGATGGTCAATCCGTTCAAGCCCATCTCCATCAAGGCGGATGTGGAGACCCCCTACCTCGCAGTGAAGCTCGTGATGCTCGCCTGCGAGAACGTCGGGGCGAAGTCGGTGTCCTTGCGGTCCGACAAGGACAGCAAGACCATCGACGAGCTCAACGACGAGAAGAAGGGCGGCTGATCGATGGGCATGAACGTCGGTGGCAAGGGAGCCCAGAGCGACATCAACGTCACGCCGTTGGTGGATATCGTGCTCGTGCTGCTGATCATCTTCATGGTCATCACGCCGATGCTCACCAAGAACCTGCCCATCGAAGTCCCCCAGAAGGCGGAGATCGACGAGCCGCCGGACGAGAGCAAGGACCAGCTGTTCATCAAGCTGTTCGATGACGGCCACGTGGAGCTCAACAAGACCGAGGTGTCGCTCGAGGAGCTCAAGACGAAGCTCGCGGACAAGCTCTCGGGTCGCTCCCCGAAGGACCGCGTGGTCTTCTTCGACGGGGAGGACAACGCTGCCTACGGCAACGCCGTCGCGGTCATGGACATCGCCAAGGGCGCCGGCGCAGACACCATCGGCATGGTCACCCCCCGCGAGGCCGACCCGCTGATCCCCACCGGCCTGGACGCGCCCGAAGGCGCCGCCCCAGAGGCCCCTGCCCCCGAAGCCCCCGAATAGCCGGGGAGCCAGGCGGGACGGGCTCCTAGCAGCCGGGGCCGATTTGGGAGACCCATAGAAAGCCGCTCACCGTGTTGGCGAAGACGCCGTAGCGCGTCGCGCCCGTGCGCTCGTCATCGCTCTCGAGCGACAGGTAGCGGGTCACGGAGATGGTGTGCGCGCCCGTGCTGGCATCGAGGAACAGCAGGTCCGTCGCGCTGACGATGAACGTTCCGTTGTCCTGCCCGTGGCACAGGAGACCCGCCCCCGAGGCGCTGTTCACCACGTTGATGAAGACGTTCTGACCGGGCTGGCTGCTGCTCGGCGTGTTCCACTGCACGATGCCGCCCACGGGGTTGGGCGTGCCCCCTGCGTCGAACATCCACCAGCAGTCCGTCGAGTTGATGTCGAGCAGCGGGTTCGGAGTGCTCACGAAGAGCGCGTCGGGGCCCTGCACCACGTTCTGGAGGTTCGGCGTGCAGCCGTCGGGGTCCGTGGCCCCCGAAATGGTGAACGAGGTCCCAGGACCTGCGAACGCGGCCGGGATGTTGGCGTTGCCGTACGTCTCCTCGATGGCGTTGAACGTCAGGGGGAACGTGCCTCCGCCGCTCATCGTGATCGACGAGCCCATCGAGAAGTAGTTCCGGTTGTTGTCGGGCGGCACCAGGGTCGCGGTGCACTGGCCCAGGGGCGGGAGATGAGTCAGTGGAGGATTGGCGTCGGGCTCGAAGAAGCCTGCCTCCGCCGAAGCGGACGACGTGCCGGCCAGCGGCGCTTCGGCGTAGTACACGCCGATGACTGCGCTGACGTCGTCGCTGTCGGCCCAGTGCTCGTACTCGTACCCGTTGAGGAGAGTGTCCGAGCCGTCGTCCACGGTGCTCACGGAGACGTCGACGTCACCGGCCTCACATCCCGGGGGTGCGTCGACGATGATCCGGTCGCCGGCGATGATCGGCCCCTCGGCCACATAGGCGCCGAAGAGCACGGTGAGCTCGGAGTCGGTGGTCTCCTCGAGGGAGCCGTCGAAGAAGATCTGTACCTGGTCGCCGCCGCGGGTGTCCCCGTCGTTGGGAGTCACCGACGTGATGGAGAACGGCTTGCCGGTGTCGTCGTCGTCGTCGGCCGTCGCGTCGTCGTCGTCGTCGCTCGTGTCGTCGTCGTTGGCGGTTGCGTCGTCGTCGTTCGCCGCGTCGTCGTCGTTCGCCGCGTCGTCGTCGTCGTCGTCGTTGCTTCCGCGTCCACCGTTTCCGATCCCGATGCCAGACCCGTAGCAGCCAGCGCACAGGCTCAACGCCAGGAGGGTGGCGATGCCCGTGCGGAGGGGCGAGGGGCTGCTAGCGTGGTCGGCCATGAGAGCGCTCCAGCGAGGCAACGTGCCTCGGCGAGTGCGCACTCTATCAACCCTTCCCTGGCGATCGTCCATGCACGCAAGTACCCGTCTCATCCCGCTCTTCCTCATCTTGGGCCTCGTTCTGGTGATGGGGTGCCCCACCATCAAGCTCGGCGCAATCAAGGCGAAGCCGGGATCGGTCACGGCCACGAGCTTCACCCTCGTCGCCGACGTCGAGGTCGAGGAGCTGGACGAGACCGAAGGGGAGGACCAGCAGCGCCAGAGCGGCAAGGGCTTGCTCGGCGTGCACGTGCCCGCGGGGTGGTCCGTGGTCGCTGCTCGGGTCCGTTCGCCCAAGGAGACCGTCGACCGCGCGCTCTTCGCGTCGCCCCAGGGGGCGGCTGCCTATGCAGAGTCGTTCCCGACCACGGGCGGTGTGTGGTGGGGCTTCGCCTCTCCGACCCAGGAGATCGCCCAGGGCAAGTGGAGCTACACGCTCGAGGTCGACGTCGTCGTACCCAAGAAGACCAAGATGGGTGACATGGGCGTCGCGGCGAGCATTCTCAACGACGACCTGAGCGACCTGACGGCACCGCAGCAGTTTGGGGTGGCCTTCAAGGGCAAGGATCTCGTCCTCACGCCGAAGCGCCCACCCTCTGGGGCGGGCCCGGCGCCGGCTGTCACCCCCGCCGACAACGCCAAGGCACCTGCGGGAGGCTGAGCCATGCGCTCGTCGCGCCGCGCAGCCACCCTGGCGGCCCTCGGTCTCCTGGGGAGCGGGTGTACGGCTCCGATGGGGGCGTCCTCGTCGGCCTCGGCGTCCATCGTGGGTGGCACTGAGACAGCGGAGTTCCCCGAGGTGGCCGCGCTGCTCTACGACGGAGAGTTCCAGTGCTCTGCGGTGCTCGTGGGGATGCGGACCCTCGTGACGGCCGCGCACTGCATCTACGGATTCGAGAACGACCTCGCTCCCCTCTCCGTCGCGTTCGGCCCCGACCTCAGCCAGTCACCACCCACCCGAGCCTTGGCGTCGGCCGTGGTCGAGCCGGAGTACGCCACCAATCAGTCGCGGGACATTGCGCTGCTCGAGCTCTCCGAGGACGCTCCTGTCCCGCCTGTGCCGTGGAGTGAAGCGGCCCTCGGTGACTTCGGGCCCCCTCTTGCCCTCACCCTGGTCGGCTTCGGCGACCCCGGCTTCGAGGACGACGACGGACCGCGACGGCGCCGCACCGTCGATGTCGACCTGTCCGAGCTGACCACGATCACTCTGCGCTGGAACCACGCGGACCGGGGGACCTGCCATGGAGACAGCGGTGGCGCTGCCTATGCCGACCTGGGCGCCGGCTCGGTCCTGGTGGGCGTGCTGAACAAGGGGGCCGACGACTGCTCCGGCTGGGGCGCCGCCATGCGTACGGACATCTTCGCCGACTTCATGGCGGGGGAGGCCGCCGGAGACGATGACGACGCCACGCTCGACCCGGGCGGGGACGACGATGACGCGGTGGGGTCCACGGGCTGCCAGTGCAGCGCCAACGCAGGCTCGCGACCCAGCTGGGCGCTGCTGAGCCTGCTCGTCGCTACTTTGCTTCGTCGCCGGCGGCTTCGGCCTCGGCGCGGAGGCGCGCACGCTCCTCCTTGAGGAGCTTCTTGAACTCGGGCTCCAACAGAGCACGGGCGCCGAAGATCTCGACCTCCGCGCGCGTCTCGTCATCCCACTCGATGTCGATCTCGATGCCATCGATGAACAGATCGTCGTTCGGCGGGATGAGGCGCGGCACCTCGATGTTCTTCACATCGATGTCGTTGTCGTTGCCGTCCTTGAAGCTCACGCGGAGCATCACTCCCTGCATGCCGTAGTCGGTGGGGTTGTTCAGCTCGAACAGCATGTTGGTCAGAGTCTCGGGGTCATCTTCCTCGCCAGAGGGAGTCCACGAGTAGTTCATCAACTGCAGGTAGTTGTCGGGGTTGAACAGCGGGTCGTACTTGTCCGACAGGTTCTGGTCGAACTTGTAGCCGGGGATCACCTGCCCGGTGCCCAGCCAGCCCGTCGTCCCGCCGGCGGTGGTGACTTCGTAGAAGTCTCCAAGCTTGCGCACGAGCATGACCCGGTCGTCCTTCTTGACGTCGCCGATGCTCGCCGACGTGGAGTCAGGAGCCTTCAAGAGCGCGGCGTGCTCGGTGGCGAGCGCCTCCAGCGGGTTCAGCGCGTTCTCATGCTCGCCGAAGAGGGTGCTCTGGCTGGTGTCGGGGCGGTTGTCGTAGACCCAGTAGAGGCCGAAGAAGCCCGTGCCCACGACGCCGATGCCGAGAACGAACGCCATGATACGAAGTGCGTTGTTGGGCGTCCGCTTGCGCGCCCAATCCTCGTCGGAGTCGACCTGGGGAGCCTTGACGAGCCCATCGAGCTCGGGGACTTCGGTGGCGTAGAGCCAGTCCGATCGCCCAGGAGGCTGCACGAGATCCCCGGCCAGGATCTTGCCGCCGATGGCGAGCAGCTTGAGCTCGGCCACATCCTTGGCCTGGAACTGATCATTGCCGCGGGTGATGCGCCAGGGAGTGCTCATGAAGTGCCTTTCGAGCGGCCCGCGCAGGCGCGCGCGACCGTGGAGCGCAGGGATTACACCAAACCGGGCACATCAGGCAAGGACGTCGCCCGTTCGGCTGCTCAGTCCGTGGGCTCGAGCGTGGCCGAGAAGCAGCCCCGAATCCCGAGCAGCACAGTGTTCCCCTGCAGCAGTTGCTGCTGATGCTGAAGAATCGCGGAGAACGTCCCGGTGGTTTGGGTCGATGGCACGGGCAAGGCCGAGAAGGTCACATCCCCACCCACTCGCGCATCGGCGTTGGCGTTGGGCAGTCCGTAGCCGCCCCCAATGGGGAAGGGGCTGCTGCCGATGTCTGCGATGTCTACCGCGACGTTGGCCACGAGGTTGCCGGGAGTGCCCGCCGGCCCCTGCATGGTGGTGGCGGTGTCCGCGGCGTAGCCCTCGCGATTGCCCTGGAGCTGGTTGAACGTTCCCCCTGCGCCCATGCGGAGCTGCCAGTTGGTGCTGTTGTTCTGGGAGAACGACGCCGGCGCCGGCGAGAAGCCACTGAAGGGACCGACCTCGGTGCCGTCGCAGAGCACCAGCTTGAACTGGTTCTGCGATGGTTCGCAGTCCCCGAAGTCCGGGATCGTCGCCGAGTCGTAGTCCTCGGCGTTGGGGGTGGAGTCGTCGTCATCGGCTGCGTCGTCGTCGTCGGCCGCGTCGTCGTCGTCGGCTGCATCGTCGTCGTCGGCCGCGTCGTCATCGTCGCTCGCCGAGTCGTCGTCGTCGGCCGCCGAGTCGTCATCGTCCCCCGCGGGGCATCCGGTGCCGAGACCAAGGACGAGGAGAGAGAGCAGGAACCATCGAAGTGAGCGAGTCATCGAACCTCCTGGCGGTGTCTTGGACGGCCGCCCTGGTCAGGATGCCTCAGGGGCGTCGGCGTCGGAAGGCGATGCCCAGGCTGGCGAGGGCCAGAGCGAGCAGTCCTCCTCCGCGCGCGCCGTGGGTCGAGCAGCCGAGGAACTTGGTGGGACCCTCGGGGCAGGCGTCGAGCTCCGACGGACCGACGGGCAGGAGCGTGGTGTCGGTCTCGACGCCGTTGCCCCCCCTCAGCTCCGTCCAGACGCAGAGCCCGTCCCCGACGGGGCAGGACTGGCAGGCGCCTGCGTCCAGCGCATCCACCATCTCGCACGCGCTGTCGGTGTCGAGGAGCTCGTTGAGGCTGCTGACCCGCAGCCAGCCGCTGAGCTCGAGCTCGGAGACTCCGTCCCCAAAGGGAAGAACGTCGAACTCGAGGAGGGGGTCCTCGAACAGCACCTCGGCGCCCCCGAGAGAGAAGGAGAGCAGGTCGCCACCGCCGCTCACGAGTGCAGCCTCGATGCCGAGGTCCCCCTCGATGACGGCCGGCCCCGCCGCAGCGCACACGTCCTGGCTCCAATTTCCGGCGTCGTCGACGCCGAGGCCGACATTCAGGACGACGCTGGGGTCTCCGACATCTGCGATCTGGAGGAGCGTGTCTCCGGCCGGAGCGAAGTCCGACGAGGAGCCGAGCCCCAGGGGGGCGACCACCGTCATGGCCGACGTGTCGAGTCCGTAGACGCGCCCGGACAGCTCGACACCGGGGTTCAGGAGTCCGATGGGGCTCGTAGAGAAGGTGTAGGAGAGCGGCGCGGCCCCGAGGCCAACGGCGACGGTGTACTCGGTGTTCGGCTCCAGCCGTGGCTCGGGGTGAACCCAGGCGCGGCTTCCCCCCTCGACCCAGACGGTCTCGGTGGGGACCGTCAGTCCGTCGGGGCCGTAGACCGCGATGGCAGTGCCCGCCGCTTCGTCGGTGAAGACGATGGAGAGTGGAAGGCGGTAGTGATGCGTCAGGGTCCCGGGTCCCGGGTCCAGGTTGTAGATCTGGGGGATGCCTTCGGTGTCCGTGGCGTCGTCGTCGTCGTCGTTGCCTGCGTCGTCGTCGTCGCCGAGCGGATCCCCTCCATCGTATTCGGGAGCGGCCTCCCCACCGGAGCGGTTGAGCAAAGACGCATCGGAGCAGCCTGCGAGCAGGCCGAGAAGGAGTAACAAAGCGGGTGCAAGACGTCGCATCGAGCGAGAACTAAGCACTGCGTGTTCCCATCCCTGGGGCATCAGGGTGCCCGATGCAGGATCACTCGCCCACGATCGCCATCGATCGTGACCTCCATCCCGTCTTCTAGCACGTGCGTGGCGCCCGCCACGTTGACCACCGCGGGGAGCCGATATTCCCGCGCGACGACCGCGCCGTGGGACAAGAGCGAGCCCAGTTCCAGGATCAGGCCCGCAGCGGTGAGGAAGAGCGGAGTCCAGCCGGGATCCGTCGAGCGGGCGACCAGGATGTCGCCGGGCTGGAGCTTGCTCATGTCCGCCAGGGTCCGCAGCACCCGCACTGTCCCTCGCACCCTACCCGGCGAGATCCCGAGCCCGTCGAAGGTCGTTCCTCCCTCGGTCGTGTGGGGCTCCTCGGAGTCCAGCGGCACCGCGTGATCCCCCGCCAGGAGGAAGTCGGGTCGCGACGCTCCCGACCACGCCGCGAAGTTCGCCGCCCGCTCCTCCACCAGAGGCGCGATCTCGGCTGGGCTGACGCGCTGGGCCGTCAAGGCAACAAGCTCGGGGAGCTCGAGGAACATGATCTGTTCGCCTCCCGCGAGCATGCCGGCCCGCTCCAGAAGGGCACCCTGCCGCTCGAAGACCCTCTTGAGCCGCAGCAGCAGCCGATCGAAGGCGTACCGCTGGTTTTCCCGCAGAGCCATGTAGCGCCGGCACAGCTCGAGGAGCTCGGTGAAGGCCTTGCGTCGCCACGGGAACAGCCGACGGCGCTTCGATCGCCCCATGCGGGCACGCACCAGCTCCTCGGCGTGGGCTCGATCCCGTTCTCTGGCTCGCAGGTGCTCGGTGGGGTTCGCCCGGTCTGCGCTGCGCAGAGCGCTGGCCGTCATGGAGAGCACCGTCTCGGGGGCATCCGCCCAGCGATCGGAGAAGATCTCCCAGCTGGCGTCGCTCCGATGCCCGTGTCGCTCGAGGAAGACCCGAAGCTCCCGTGCGAACGCATCGAAGCCCGGAACTTCAGCGAGCTCGGTGAGCGGGTCGTCGCCCCACCCCTCTTGCGCCCCGGAGAGCAACGCCGCGGCGAGGGGAGGGCTACGCCGCGCCGCGGCAGCCAGATCCCACAGGTCCTGATTGACCCGGAGGGTGGCGTTGTCCGACTCGGCCACGAGGGCCGATCGCATGGCCTCCCCACCGTCTCCGACCCACGAGCGGAGCGCCTTGCCGAGCAGCTCGTAGGTGAGGTGGGCAAACAACAGACTCAGGAGGTGGATCTCCAGGTACTCCACGATGAGGTTCCGGCCGGCGTCGACCACCGCGAGTCCCTCGTCGGGCGTCTTGAAGTCGATGCTGAGGGCTTCGGTGCGGGCGAGGAAGTCCGGGGCGAAGGCTTCCCACTCGGCGTGGTTCGTCAGGAAGTTGAACCGGTAGCGCTCCCAGCGCCGCTCCTTGAACACTTGCCCGAAGATCGACGCGACCATGCGGAGGTTGGGGGCATAGGCCGGCGAGGTGCGGAGCACCTCTGCTTCCTCGGGGGGAATCATCTCGAGGATCAACTGCGGGGGTGTCCCGCCAGGAAGCCGGAACGCCAGGTGCCGGAAGATGGTGATGTTGAAGTAGGGGCGGCCGCGATAGAGGCGGGAGGGGTCGGTGCCGTCCAGCCAACGGTCCCGCGCGTCCTCCCACAGGGTGAAGTGGTGGAGGATGGGCTGGATCACGGACCACCCGAGGGGAGTTGCCTGGTCGGTCCAGCGTTCGCCGCAGAACCGCTGGGTCCAGAGCACGGGGCGGCGGCGGAGATCGTCGATGGTGGTGGCAGGACGGCGAGGAAGCGCGGTGACCGGGCGTGCCTGGACCACATAGAGGGTGCCTGCTCGATCGAAGGTCCACTCCAGATCGACGGGGGTGCCGTATTCCTCTTCGATGGCCAGGCCGACCCTCGCCACCTGGAGCACTTCGGCGTCGCTCACGCAGGCTCGGGTGCGCGGCGGGGTCCCGGGGGGAGGCTCCCGAAAGAGAAGATCGCTGCTCCCAGGGGGGAGGGGGTCGAGGCGGCCCACCCGGGGTGCGACGCTGCGCTGGGTGATTCGGAGCGGGTTGCGGCGAAGCTGGACGAAGTCTGGGTGGACCCGGCCCTGGGCGAGGGCCTCTCCGAGACCGGGCCCGGCCTCCAAGGTCAGCTCACGGCGGGAGCCGGTGACGGGGTCCGCAGTGAACAGGATCCCCGAGGCCCGGGGGACGACCATCTGCTGGATGACCACGGCCATCGAGGGAGACGCCGGCACGGATGCCGTGGGGAATCCGCCCTCAGACCGGACCTGAAGGCGATACCGGACCGCCCTCTCGGAGAACCACGAGGCCCAGACCTCCCGGATGGCGCGCCACGTGGCCTCGAGCCCGGACACGTTGAGCACCGACTCGAACTGACCGGCGTGGGAGTGCCGGGCTCCGTCTTCGCTGGCCGAGGAGGAGCGCACTGCGAGAAGAACCCGCCCGCTGCCGAGGGCGTCGCAGGCGAGGTCCCGCCATCCCTCGGCGACCGCCGCCAGGACCGAATCGGGAACCGGGGTGGCACGAAGGGCGTCGGCCGCGTGTCGTGCCGCGTGGACCGCCCGCTCCCCGTCTCCCGATGCCAGCGCCACGGAGGCGTGCTCGAGGGCGCGGGCCAACGTCGGTTGGGTCGCCACCACCGCGAGGGCGTGCGTGGTGAGAACGAACCCGGGGGGCACCCTGTGTCCTGCGCGGATCAGGCCCGCGAGAGCCGCGCCCTTTCCGCCGAGCGTGCGGACCTCTTCGAGGCCGGGCGCCGATCGGTGCAGCGGCCGGACGAGCGAGTCGCTCAGAAGTTGCCCTCACCCGAGAAGAAGAAGACGTAGCCCAGGTTGTCGTTCTCGACGGGGGTCTCGATGCCGGACCAGGTGTAGTCGGCACCCTGGAATGCGCCGACGCCAGCGAACACGAGGGGCTCGTTGGGGCTGCTGCCCAGGGGGGACTGGCGGCTGAAGGCGGACCGGTGGATTTCGAAGCTCACCCCTTCACCCTGGATGAGCCCGATCTTTCGCTCGTAGGAGGCGGGGGCGTCGATGCCGGTGCCCTGTCCGAGGCAGTCGTCGACGCCGTTCTCGGCGACGAGAGTGACGGTCCAGATCTCGTCACAGTCGGGGCACAGGTTCTGATCGTCGAGGAGGGTGCGCGGGCCCTGCGCGCGGAACTCCGCTTCGCAGTCGAACTGCCCATCGGCTTCGGCCTCCGCGTCCCAGTCGATGTTCAGATACTCGACGCCGTCGTAGTTCGCGAAGTCCCGCACCACTCCGTCATCGTCGTCGTCGCCCGTACCGAAGGTGTCGCCGCACTCGTCCCAGTTGACGCCACAGATGAGGAGGCTGCCGGGGCAGCCCGCCAGCACCGACGAGGAAACAAGGACGAGAAGAGAGGTGAGAGTGGCACGCATCGAGAAGACTCCCAGAGGTCGGGTGGAGCGGATCGCGACCACCAGAGCCGCGCGAAGTGTGCCCCGGGGTGATCCACCCCTGCAAGCGCACGAAACGCCGGATTGGATTGGACGAGTGGCGCCACTGTCGATCCGGGGAGCCCTTGTGTACGATCCGCCCCCCTCGAAACCGGGGGACGGGAGGATCGCATGAGCGGCAACCAGACCCTGATCGACGAGCCCTTGAAGGTCGGTGAACTCACCGCCATCCCCGATGACATCGACGCCCGGATGGTCGTGCTTGCGGGCCCCGACGAGGGCAAGACTCACATCATCACCGAGCCGGTGACCCTGATCGGCCGAGATGACGACTGCCATGTGGTCATCGACGACCCGCGCGCCTCCGCGCGCCACGCGATGGTCTACTTCGCCAGCGGCGAGTTCCGGGTGCGTGACCTCGAGAGCACCAACGGCAGTCTGCTCAACGGCAGCCCGCTGACAGAGTTCGCCTTTCACGACGGTGACGACCTTCGTTGCGGGAAGACCGTGATTCGCCTGCTGGTCGACTTCAAGGATCCGAAGCCTGCGCCAGGCTGACGAACTGCTCGCGGCTCTGGACCGCGTCTCGCAGCTCCTCAGCGAGCTGCCCACTGACCCGTCGGTGCTCACCGAGCTGAGCCCAGCGGCGCGCCGTGCGGCTCACGATCGCGGCGTTCGGGTGCAGGACCAGCTGGTGTCGCTCCTGTCGGCGCTGGTGGAGGGGATGGCGGCCGATGGGGCCGACCTCATCGACGCGCGAGGCGTCCCTCTCGACTATTCCTTGTCGCCGGAGCCTCCCAGCTCGACGTAGATGGCGGCGGCTTCGTTGGCTGCGACGTCGACGGTGGTGGAGCCCTCGCCGAGGACTTCGTGTCGCACCGTGACGTTCCAGGCGCCCGTGGGAAGCGCCGAGACGGCGAGGCCTCCGTCGAGGCCGCTCGCGACTCCCTCTTCGCCTGGAGCGAGCACGAGGAGGAGCCCCGTCATCCATGGCAGCTGGTCAGACTGGATCCGATAGAACCCGGGGGCGCCCAGCGTGAAGTGGACTCCCTCCTCCTTGGGGCTCAGCGGGAGGGTCTGCGCTCGGTCTTCCCGCCCGCCATCCAGCAGGGAGAGGCCGAGGGCGTGAAACCGATCGTCCCTGTTGTGGAGGACGAGGCGGTCCCCGGTCCGAGCAACGATCGTTCGCTGGTCGAGGGCGCAGGCGCTGATCGACACCGAGACGTCCTTCGGTGGGGGAGTGGCGCTGGTCTGCTTCTCCGCGGCGGCGCTGGGGCGCGCGAACCGGACGGCCGCGTGGGCGAGGCCCCGGGAGGGATCGACCAACAGGGCTCCAGCAGGACTCCCCGGAGGTGGGCAGCCCACGGCCTGTTCACCGGAGATGGAACGGTCCGACTGGGTCGGCGCCCGCACGGCCCCTTCGACCGACCCCGTCTTGGACGGTGGCGGGGTTGGAGTCTCCGAGCCGGAAGGCTGCGCCACGACGGGGGCGGGCGTTGGTCTCTCGGTGGAGGTTCCACAGCTGAGGAGGAGACTACCCAGCAGGCCAAGGCCGAGGAGTCGCACCCACGTTGAGCAGTCCACACGGTTCATGGACGCAGGATCGGCTGCTCGGCGGTCGGCGGCAACCCCCGCGCCGGATTGCGTGCCTTCCACCCGACCGGTAACTTGACGGCGCTCAAATGGGGGCTCGAAACGCGGAGTGCAAACACCTCGCGCTGTTGAGCGAAGGACCCGGAATCCGACTGCATGGCAGGCACGACCTTCGGCCGATACAAGCTCATACGACTGCTCGCCCGAGGCGGCATGGCCGAGGTGTACCTGGCGCTGCTGTCCGGGGTGGCGGGATTCGAGAAGCGCATCGCGCTCAAGAAGATCCTCCCGATCTACACCGACCTCGAAGAGTTCAACCGCCTCTTCCAGGACGAGGCGCGCATCAGCGTGTCCCTCAACCACTCGAACATCGTGCAGGTCTTCGACTTCGGAGCCCACCAGAACGAGTACTACCTCGCGATGGAGTACGTGGACGGCCCGGATCTGGAGAAGATCCTCATCGGGGCCCGCAAGCTCGGTCGGCAGATGAGCATCGATGCAGTGGTGCACGTCGCCATGCGCATCGCCTCGGCCCTCGAGTACGCCCATAGCCGCGTCGACCAGCAGGGCCGATCGCTCGACCTCGTGCACCGCGATGTGTCGCCCCCCAACGTGCTCCTCTCGGTGCAGGGCGAGGTCAAGCTCACCGACTTCGGAGTCGCCCGCTATGCGCAGCGCATCTCTCAGAGTCGGCCAGGAGTCGTTCGCGGCAAGTACGCCTACATGTCGCCGGAGCAGCTGACCGGTGACGTGCTGGACAGCCGCTCCGATCTGTTCTCCCTCGGAGTGCTGCTCTTCGAGATGCTCACGAACGTCAATCCGTTCCTGGGTGAGAGCGACTACAAGACGATGGAGAAGGTGGTGGCCTGCCGCCCCGGCTCCGTCACCGACTACCGGTCCGGTGTACCGCGGGACCTCGTCCGCATTGTCGAACGCTGCCTGAGGCTCCACCCGGGCACGCGGTACCAGACCGCCGGTCAGATTCGGCGGGACCTCGCCGAGCTGATGTTCGCTCGCGGGGTCATCGATGACCCACAGATCGTCGTCGACGAGCTCTGGTCCCTCTTCCCTTCTCAGCTCTCCCGTCGCGGGCTCTCGGTTCCGCGGCCCCGGGAGGACGACCAGGGCGCGATCTCCCTGGGACTTCCGCGCATGCGCGCCGGAAAGGGTGTGACGGGCGTCCCGGAGGACTGGGGGCGACGGGGCGACGCGGACACGGCGCAGCTGGGGCCCGACGACGACGATCACGACCCCGAAGACGACCTCACGATTCCCCACATTGTGGCCAATCCGGATGCGATCCCCACCCAACCCCTGGATGGACACAGCCACACCCTCGACGCGCCTCCCCTCAGCCGGGCCAGCGCGGCGACACTGCAGGAGGAGGAGAATCCGTTTGCAGTGAAGGGCCTCACGGCCAAGGTGCGCCGGACTTCGGTCTTGCTCACGCCCGAGGTCCCCCGCGGCGAGCCAGGGATCCAGGCGGCGCTTGCCTCTCCCGTCTCCATCGACAGTCAGGCCGACTCCCTGTCGTTGGACCTGGACCTCGACAAGAAGGGGGGCCTCGCGCGCTCCTTCGGCGGCACCGACGAGACCGCCCCTCTTTCGGAGGTGAGCGTCGGCTCGGCGCCTGCGGATGTCGAGACTCGGGACCAGCCGGCGGTCTCCGCCGAGACCTCAGCCCCCTCCACGCCCGAGAGTGATCCAGCGCCCGCCCGGCCAAAGAAGGAGCGGCGCAAGACGAAGCCCGGGGAGCGCGCAGGCACGCGCCCCCAGACCGCCCCTGGAGCGGGGGGGCAAGAGGGAAGTCCCCCCCCGTCGGCGGAGAAGCGGAAGAAGACGGCGCCCAAGGCCGCGGCTCCGCTGTCCCGCAAGGTCCCCAACACCCAGGGAATGCCCGCGGTCCAGGAAGAGGACGAGTTCCCGCTCTACGGCTACGCGCTCGTCGCCCTCGCGGTGCTTGCGATCTTCTGGTTCGCGGTGAACGGGTTGTTCGGGCCGTCGAGTGATGAAGTGACCGGCGCGGAGTCGCCTTCCCGAAGCTCCGAGGCGGCGGACTCAGCTCCCGAACCCGAGGGGTCTGCGACGTCGGCGGCGAGCGAGGCGGAACGACCTGTGGAGAGCCCGCGAAGCGCCGAAGCTGTGACGCCCGTCGCGCCGGTCGTGC
>JAGSHC010000372.1 GCA_023954745.1 Deltaproteobacteria bacterium
ACCCAGGAGCAACCGAGGTCTGCGACCCAGGCGACGTGGACGAAGACTGCGACGGCTTCGCCGACAACGCAGACCCTGACGGCGCCCAGGGGCAGGTCACGGTGTTCGTGGACGAGGATGGGGACGGCTACGGCCGCTTCGGTACGGGGACCGCTCTGTGCGACATCCCAGCAGGTGTGACTGAGAAGGAAGGGGACTGCGACGACGCGGATGCCACAAGCTATCCGGGCGCGCCGCTGCTGTGTGACCTCGCCGACAACGACTGCGACGGCCTCGTGACCGACGACGGGCTGGTCACCAACACCGCCACGGGGCTCACTGGCACCTCCATCCAAGGCGCCATCGACGCGGCGTCTCCGGGCGCGAACCTCTCGGTCTGCCCCGGGATCTATTCCGAGCGTCTCACCGTGGACAAGGGCCTCGTCCTCGATGGGCTCGGGGGGCGCACGGCGACCTTCGTGCAGGCGGGGGGCTTGGGTCGTGCCGTGGATGTGACCGCTGACGGAGTGATCATGTCGAACCTGACGCTGCTGGACGGCCTCGCAGCAGAGGGGGCCGGACTGCGGGTCGAGGGCGCCTCGAGCTTCACCGCGATCTCCCTCGCCGTGGAGGGGGGCGAGGCCACGGGGGCAGGGGGCGGTGTGCTCCTCCGGGACGTCGCGTCCTTCACCTTGAGCGACCTGCGGGTCCTCGACGGAGCCGCGGCCCTAGGCGGGGGAGTTGCCTTCTTGGAGAGCTCGGGCCTGGCCCTGGACCTCATCGCGCGGGCCAACGCTGCCACGGAGGGTGGAGCCGTGTACGTCGACGGTGGGGCGGTCGTGATCGAGAATGGCCTGCTGGAGCTCAACGACGCGAGCGGCTCGGGGGGAGGAGTCCGCGTCCTCGGCTCTGCCAGCCTGTTCGACGCCGATCTCTTCGACAACGACGCGCCGGTGGGTGCCGCCTACCACGTGTCGGGGGGCTTGGTGGTGCTCGAAGACGGCAGCGTGCGACGCAATGCGTCCACCCACTCCGGGGCCCTGCACGTGGAGAGCAACGTCGAGGTGACCAACGTGTCGTGGGGGGTGGGCCTCGACGACAACACCCCGGTGGACGTGTCGGTGAGCGGCGGAGCCAGCTTCAGCTACGGCCCCTTCGCCGCGTTCTCGTGCGTTGGGGACGGAAGCCCCACGGGAGGCACGCCCGGCTGCCAGTGAAGGCCCCATCGAGGTGGGTGTGGCAAAATGTCCGTGGTGAGGAGCACCTCGATGAACGAGTGTCCGTCCTGCAACGCGCGTGTTCGCCCGGGGCAGGAGGAATGCGAACACTGCGGCCTTCCCCTCGAAGAGGCGAAGCCGCGGCCCGGACGGGAGACGCGCATCGAGGCGACGCCGAAGCCGGCGCCGGGCTTGTTTCGCCCTGCTCCGCGTGCGACGCGTCTCGACGCAGCGGACCCCTTCGCCCGCTCCGCGTCCCGGTCGTCGGGGCCTGCGCCCGCCATCGACCCGGCGGACCCGTTCGAGCGCGCCATCACCGGAGCGAGCAAGGCAGCGCCCAAGCGCCGGCGGACCCTGATCGGCGCAGCCGCCTCTCGGCCGGCGGCCCACGCGGACGATCCGTTCGCTGCGGCGCTGAACCCGACCTCGGCCCCGGAGGCGCCTCTGGCCCGGCCCCTCGCGGGCATGCTCGTCTCCTTCTCGGGAGCACCCAACGGTCGCCTGATTCCCCTCACCCTCGGTCGCACCATCATCGGTCGAGACCCGGGTCCGGCGGGCCCGGACGTCATTGCCCTGGATGACGACTCGGTGAGCAGTCGCCACTGCGTGGTCGTGGCGCGGGAGGCCGGCGTGATGGTGAAGGACGAGATGTCGTCCAACGGCACGCTGCATCGCCCTGCCGGCGCCACGGGCTTTCGCGACATCCTCGCCGAGACCGTGCATCTGGCTGACGGCGATCAGATCAAGGTGGGCGAGACCATCCTGCTGCTCCGTTTGCTCGATCGGGCCACGGTCGACGCCATCTGGGGTGGTCCATGAGAGCCACGCTCGCGGCCCTGGCGCTCGTGCTCCTCCTGCCGGCGGCGGCGGAGGCCCAGGACCAGGGGCTGAGGCTCGTGGGGGTCGAGCAGCTGCCGGAGCCGGGGCATGCGAGGGTCCGGGCCGAGGTGCTCGACCCCGCCATCGACCAGGCGCTGGGCGGGGCTCCGTCCGGCTCGGAGTTGCGGGTCTCCCTCGACGATGGCCAGGCGTCCGTCGTCTCGGTGAAGCGCGCCCAGGACCTCGGTCTACGCACCCACACCGTGGTGGCTGTCGACCACAGCGGGAGCTTCAAGAAGTGGGGCTACGCGGATCCCGCGTGGGCCTTCGTCGAAGCGGTGGGAGCGTCCCTGAGCGCCGGCGACTCGGTCGCGCTGTCGCTGTTCAGCGAGACCGTCAACGCGTACCCAGTCCGGTCCTCGGCTTCGGGCCTGGCGCCGGACCTCTCCGCAGCGAAGGCTGCGGACTGGGGGGTCATCACGCGACTGCACAACGCGCTCATTCAGGCGGTGGACGAGGTCGCGGGCGAGAACCCCGGCGGGTTCAATCGCATCTATGTGCTCACCGACGGCGACGAGGAGAGCACCACCTATGCGTGGCAGGACGTCGCCAGGCTCGCCGCCGCGAAGGGCGTGCAGATCCACGTCGTCATCTACCCCCCCGACATGAAGCGGCTGAGCAAGGACGACCTGGCTCGGCTGCCCACGCGGCTCGACGACCTGCGGGCGCTGGCGAACGCAACGGGAGGTGCCGCCCACGAGCACGACGCCGCCGCCCCGGACGCAACCCTTGCTCTCGCCGCGGCCTGGGACGCTCGAGGCAAGAACGCCCTCGCAATCGAGACGAGCCTCTGCGGCATGAGCCGCGACTCCTCAGACAACGTCCTGCATCTGGACTTCGCGCCCGGCGGCGGCCCGCGCACGGCATGGACGGATGGGTTCTCCTTCGCCGAGTGGGGGAGCGACCAGCTGTTCGCTGCCTGTCCCGGCACCCAGGTGGCTGAAGCCACGCCCGCCCCGGCTCCACCGCCGGCGAAGGCGAAGACTCCCTGGTGGGTCTGGGCGATCATCGCGACCCTTGCCGTGTTGCTCCTGCTTGCCCTTGTCTTCGGGATGCGCCGGGCCGGTCAGACCGAAGTGCGGGTCACGACGGAGGCTCCTGCCCCTCCGCCGCCAACTCCGCCCCCAGCTCCCGAGGTGGCGTCCGTGGCGCCCGTCACGCCTCCCACCCCCGCAGCCGCTGCGTCTGCGCCCCGTCAGGCGGACAGTCCGTTGCCCTGGGACCTACCCCGGACCTTCCTCGAGGTGGTGGGCGGAGGTCAGTGGTTGAAGGATCCCCGCTACGCTGTCTTCAAGCGCGAGCTTCACATTGGTGGAGACGCGGGCAAGGGTGTCGACCTGTTCGTCGATCACCCCGGAGTGAGCGGGCACCACTGTACGGTGCAGTTGTTTCCACGTGGGGATGTCTGGGTGCGGGACGAGAACAGCAGCAACGGCACCTTCGTCGACGGGGAGCGTGTCCCCACCGGTGGAAAGCGTCGTGTGGAGATGGGCTCGGAGATTCGTCTCGGCTCGGAGATCCGGTTCCGGCTCGCGAGGCCCGATGGCCCGCGGGCGAGCGCATCCCCAGCGGAACGTGAGGCAGGCTCGGAGCGCGGCCCCGTGACCCCTGCACCGGCCCCTCGGCGCACCCCCAAGAAGACGCGGATCCTCGAGTGATCGACACAGGACAGACCAGCGACGTCGGCATCCAGCGGGAGGTCAACCAGGACTCCGCCGGAGTGATGGAGCTGAACGACTGTCTGCTTCTCGTGGTGGCCGATGGGATGGGCGGGCACGCCGCGGGGGAGACCGCAGCGCGGCTCGTCGTCGAGTCCATGTTCGACCACTTCGAGGAGGGGATGGACGGCGAGGACCCGCGGGAGGTCCTCTACTTCGGGGCTCAGGACTCGCATCGGCGTGTGCTCATGTACAGCGCCGAGCACGGCACCATGGGCATGGGCAGCACCCTGGTGGCGGCCTACATCAAGGGCACCGCCATCTACGTCGCTCACGTGGGCGACAGCCGCTTCTACCTGTTCCGCGAGGGGCGCATCGCGTTCCGGACGACCGACCACACGAAGGTCCAGACGCTCCTCGAGATCGGCGCGATCACCCCCGAGCAGGCGAAGAAGCACCCCGAGGGGAACATCATCACCCGGGCCGTGGGGCATGACCGGCAGGACGGCATGGGTCGGCCCTTCGAGGCGGATGTCCTGGCGAAGCCCCTCGAGCTCCAGGCGGGGGACACCCTGCTCCTGTGCAGCGACGGGTTGTACGACCTCGTGGACGACCGTGAGATGATCGCCATCGTCTCTGGGACCGGAGCGCAGCCGGCGTGCGACAGGCTGGTGGCTCTGGCCAACGAGCGGGGCGGGCACGACAACATCACGGTGGTGCTGCTGCACGCGGCCGGAGGCACCCCGCCCCCGGCGAAGGTGATCGAGCCCAAGCCCGCGCAAAGGACGGTCGACACTCTCGAGGACCCCATCGAGGCGCCGTCTCCCACGGGGGGCCGGGGCGAGGCGCCAGACGGTCCAGCCCGCGCGCTCTACACGGGTCCCGAGCCGGAGCCCGAGCCCCCTCCGCCGTCGGACTTGTTGCCTCGCTTGCTCGTCGCGGTGCTCGCCATCGTGGTGATCGCCGCGGTGACCTTTGCGTTGACCTCGGACCGCAAGGGCCGAAGCGGAACGGACGATCCCACCACGGCGGCGGCGGCCAATGACGACGACTCTGCCGGAACGGAGGCGTCGCCCGAGCCGGTGCCCGTCGCAGCGCCGGTGGACGACGACGACTC
>JAGSHC010000148.1 GCA_023954745.1 Deltaproteobacteria bacterium
AGACCTTGCGGGCAGCGGCGACGAGCGCCTGCTCCACGGTCTCTCGGAGGGAATCCATGGGGATCCCCTTCTCGCGACTGACTTGCTCGATGATGCGGCTCAGACCTTCGATCATGGTCTTCTCCAAAAATGGGCGCAGTCCTATGGGCGCCCGGTTCTATGTGGGGGAAAAGGCGGCTACTTCCGCTTTCCCTTCCCCTTTTTCTTCTGACGACGGTTTCCGCCGCCCTTCTTCTGCCCCTTGGGGGGCGGGATGTCGACGAGGTTTGCGATCTCGATCGCGGGAAGAGGGACGCGTACCTCGCGCCCGTCCCAGTCCACCACCAGGAGGTCGTGCTCGACGCCGACCAGGGTGACCTTCCAGTTGCGGCGGCCCTCGATGGGCTCCCAGGTACGAAAGTTGATGAGCTTGCCGACCTGCGCCTCGAAGTGCTCCACGCGCTTGAGGGGTCGCGAAAGACCCGGAGAGCTGACCTCGAGCAGGTACTGCGTCGTGAAGAGCTCTTCGGTGTCGAGGAGGTCGGTGACGGCGTCGTTCACCTTGACGCAGTCGCCGATGTCGACGTTGGAGCCGTCGGGCTTCTCGATGTAGACCCGCAGGGTGGGACGCGTGGACGAGCCCGTGACTTCGCACAGCAGCAGCGAGTAGCCGGCGGCCGCGATGGGCTCGGCTAGGACTACTTCCGCTTTGTCAGCGGCGCTGGCGAGGGCGAGTCGCTCCATGGTCTCCGGAGGGTGCGCCCAAGGTGCGGGCGAAAAAAAAGAGAGGCCGCAGGGCCTCTCCGATAGGGAATCAGAGTGTTGAGGGGCGGAGCAATAACACCGCAGTGGTGGCGGCGCAAGGATCGATCAGGGGGGCGGCGGACCTTCAGCGCCGAAGCGCACTGATGGTCTTGATGACCCGCTCCGCCCCCGAGCCCTCCGCGCCTCGATGCCAGTCCACCACCCAGTCCCCCTCGGGGAGGGTGTCAATGGCGAAGTCTCGGGGCAGCTTGAGGAGCAGCGGCGCGTGTTCGGGCACGACGAAGTTGGGGCCGCCGAGCGCCAACAAGGCCGTCCAGTCCCGCAGCTCCCGTGCCGTCCCGTCCTGCGCTTCGGCGCCACCCCACGGCGGGTCGAGGAAGATGGCGGCGTCGGGGTTCTCGGCGAGGAGCTTGGGGAGGAGGGCGACCCCGTCGCCCTGGTGCACCGTGAGGTGATCGGTCACCCCGAAAGAGGAAGCGTTGCGACGCGCCATCGCTGCTCGGCCAGGCTCACACTCCACCGCGTGCACGGTGATCCCGGCGAGGGCGAAGCGGATCGCGTCGGCTCCGCAGCCGCAGAAGGGGTCGATCACCGTGCGGACTCCTGCCTCCTGCAGCACGTCTGCATGGGCGTCGGCGATGTGGCGGGGCGTCGTGGACCAACGCCCGACGGCGTCGACGTTGGGGAGCCAGCTGCCGTCCCCGCGACGTCGCGGACCGCCGCGGCGGTCGCGGGGAGGGGCCGGGAGCGTGGCGCCGGGTTCGACAGGGGCGTCCACCGCGAGCAGGTGCCCGCCGAGGTTGAGGCCGTCCAGTTCGTGCACCAGCACGGCGGCGTCGACGGGACGCATGGCCGCGAGGGGGGCGTGCCCCACGACGGCGTCGCGCACTTCCTGAGTGATCAGGGGGTGCCACCCCGTCACGGTGACCGCCACCGGCTCGATGCGGATCCGGGGAGTGAGGCGTCCAAAGAGAACGTCCGCCTGGCTCGCCCGGTCCTGCCAGGTGGCGTCTTCGAGGTCGGCGCGGTGCATCCCATCGAGCAGGGGGCGTAGCTCGGCCACCAGGCTGAGGTCCCCCTTGGGGCGCATCTGGAGGCCGCGCTGCAGGTCGCCGTTCCCGTGAAGGAGCACCGGCGCCTCCCCGGTCCGCTTCTTCCGGGCGCGGAGGAGGCGGATGAGCTTCGGCCAGGTCTTGCGGGGGAGCGGCCGGGGCTCGTCGAGGAGCTCGCGTAGGGGGATGAAGTCGCTCACGCCCGCCTTACTTGCGCTGCAATGTGCCGACGAGGTCGGAGATCTTCGCGACGCCTCGCTCGGCGCACCACTGGCGCATGCCCTGCACGACCTGCTCGGCGGTGCGTGGATTCACGAAGTTGGCGGTCCCGATCTGCACCGCACTGGCGCCGCAGACCATGAACTCGAGGGCGTCGGTGGCGGTCCAGATGCCGCCCATGCCGACGACGGGAATCGAGCAGGCGCGCGAGACCTCATCGGTCATGCGCAGAGCGACTGGCTTGATGGCGGGGCCCGACAGGCCTCCCTTGCCGATACTGAGGCGGGGCCGGCGGCTCTCGAGATCGATGCTCAGGCCCACCAGCGTATTGATGACGCTCAACGCGGCGGCCCCATTCTCCTCACAAGCGAGTCCCATGGAGGAGATGTCGCTGACGTTGGGGGACAGCTTCACCCAGACCGGCTTGTCGGACCCTTCCACCGTGGCGGCGGTGACTTCACCTGCTGCCACGCAGTCGGTCCCGAACGCGATGCCGCCCTCCTTGATGTTGGGGCAGCTGATGTTGAGCTCGAGCGCATCGATGGCGTCGCAGTCCCGGAGGCCCTTTGCGACCCGGTGATACTCGTCGACGGTCTTGCCGATGACGTTGACGATGACTCGCACGCCCGAGGCGCGAAGGTCGCGCAGATAGGGCGTCTTGTGTTCGAGGAACGCCCGAAGACCGACATTCTGGAGCCCGATGGCGTTGAGCATGCCCGCGCTGGTCTCGGCGATGCGCGGGGGCGCGTTGCCTTCCCATGGGGTGACCGCGATCCCCTTCGTGACGAAGCCACCCAGGGTCGACATGTCCATGGCGTGCGACAGCTCCGGTCCATATCCGGCGGTCCCGCTCGCCAGCGAGACGGGGTTCTTCATCACGAGCCCAGCCACATCGACGGAGATGTCTACGTCTTCGGGGGCGATGGGGTCAGACCAGCGTGTGCTCAATGGAGGAGCCCTCCGTCGTCGAGCACGATGCCCTGAGCATCGAACACAGGACCCTTGGTGCAGGCCATCAGCCAGCGGTCGTAGGGGCTCATGGTCGAGCGGTCCTCGACCGAGCCCTCGGTGAAGCGCTTGTTCTCGATGACACAGCCCATGCAGATGCCGATGCCGCAGCCCATCATCGTTTCGACGGAGACCTCCGCTGGGATGTTGAGGGACGCAGCCACCTTGGCGACGGCGCGCAGCATGACCATCGGGCCGCAGGCGTAGACACGCTTCTTGGTCACTGACGGGTTCGCTTCGCGGTCTGCGAGCCAAGCCTGCACGACGTGTCCGTGGAAGCCGAGCGAGCCGTCCATGGTCGCGCGGTGCACCCGGCTATCCCAGCTCGGACGGTCATCGAACCCGACGAAGCAACCGGCGTCCGCCGTGCTGCTCACCCCGAGAAAGGCCTTCCAGTCCGCGTTGTTCGCGCTCAGGGCGTCCGCCATCGCGACCATCGGAGGAATGCCGACGCCTCCACCGAGGAGGATGGCCTGCTCGCCCGGCGCAGGGGGCGTGAACGCGTTGCCCAGGGGACCCAGGACCTCGACGACCCGTCCCCTCTTCATGGCAGCCATGCAGGTCGTGCCCACCCCGACCACGCGATAGAGCACGTCGAAGACATCCCCTTCGACGCGCTGGATGGAGAAGGGGCGGCGCAGCATCGGCGCGGGCGGGTTGCCTTCGACGGTCTCGCCGACTCCGAGCATCACGAAGCGACCTGCGCGCTGCTCGGCGCAAACCTCGCGGTTGCGCAGACGCAGCAGGTGCACTCCGGACCCGAGGTCCCGATTCTCGACGACCGTGGCGACCGTCTCGTGCATGAGTGGTGTCTCCGGGGAGCCACCGGAGCCGGTGGCCGCGTCCTTCTACTCGCCCGGGATCGAGCCGTCCAGCGCGCCCTGAGAGGGAGTCGCGCGGAGGGTGTCATCGACGAGGTCGATGGACATGACGACCGCATCTGCCCCGTCCTCGGAGTAGTAGCGCTTGCGAATCCCCACCTGCTCCCAGCCCGCCCGCCGATACAGCGCGAGGGCCGCCTCGTTGTCTCGGCGCACCTCGAGGAACATGCGCTCTGCCCCGGCCTCACGTGCGTGCGTCTGCGCGTGCCCCAGGAGCCGCCGTGCGACTCCGCGTCTGCGTGCGCTGGGATCCACCGCGACGTTGAGCAGCTCGGCTTCGTCGACGATGACGCGGATGTGTACGTACCCCAGCGGTCCAGTCGAGTCCTCGCAGAGCCAGATGCGGACGAGGGGGTCCTCGAGGTGGTTCGCAAACTCCTTCGCCGGCCAATGGCGAGTGAATGAGCGCACGTCCACCCGGACGACGGCGTCCAGATCGGAGGGGCCTGCTTCGCGCAGCAGGAAGGGGTCAGAGTGCGGAGCCGGCACGGCGGGACCATAGCCCGGGAGTGCATCCGTTAGACTTGATGACCTTATGACTCAGCTCGGTGCCATCGGCGCGGCGCGGACTCCTCTCGAGGAGCGCGCAGCGATCAAGAATCGCGTCAGGGAGCTCCGCCAGTTGATGGCGGTGTTCCTCAAGGCAGGGAAGACCCTGCGCCTCTACTCGGAAGGGCATCGGTTCTTCAGCCGATTCGCCGACGAGTTCGAGTCCCGCCTCGAAGCGCAGTTCGAGCACGGCGAGTCCCTCACGTTCGAGATCACGCCGACGAACATCAACTGGGATGGGCACGTCGTCTTCGCGAACAAGGAGCAGCGCCAGAACCTGGCCTTCAAGCTCTATCGCGACGGTGTGCGCCTCCTTCAGTTCCGCAAGGGCGTCACCGCCGCCGAGACCCGAGACTTCGTCTCGCTGGTCGCTCGGGAGAGCTCGAGCGCCGCGGCCCTGGGAGCAGACCTCTCGGTCCTGTTCTGGGAAGCCGACTTCAAGAACATCCACCTCGCCGTCGCCGAGACCTTCGTCGACTACGACGAGCAGTCCACCGAAGCGCTGAAGCGGCTCGAAGACGACCTGTCGATGTTCGAGGAGGAGTTCGGCCTCGAGAAGCGGGATGTGGACGAGAGCGATCTCGAGGAGCTCAAGAAGCTCTGGGACGGCAGCAAGGGCACCAGCGGCGGAGCAGCCGGGGTAGGCAAGTCGTCGTCTGGGGCTGGGCAGGACGAGGAGGAGGCCTACCGGCCCCTCGCGTTCGAGGACATCCCCCGAGGGCAGGAGCTCCTGCGCGGGGACCCCCAGTTCGGGGAACCGCCTCTGTACGACGACACCGACATTCCCGCGCTGCCGCCCGAGTCCCTCGACGACGCGGCCATGGAGTTCGTCTACTCGGACCTCTACGGCCTGGAGCAGGCCTTCGCGTCGTTCGAAGAAGTGGGCGGGGTGCTGGCGCAGGTCGTCGAAGCGGAGCCCGACCCGGAGGAGCTCAGCCAGCTGCTGAAGAACCTCGACGACGCCATGGCGCCTTTGCTCTCCACGGCGGCCATCGGGCCTCTGAACTCCATCCTGCGTCGCATCGCGCTGCTTGCCCGCCGCGAAACGGAGGCCGGGAGCTTCCGGGCCGCTCCGCTGAGCGGGTTCGTGCGGGGTGTCGGCAAGGTCGGTCGTCTGGGTGTGCTCGCCCGGGCCGTCAACGAGGACTGGAACCCGGCTCTCAAGGGCGACCTGTTCACCTTCATCTCGTTGCAGGACCCGTCGAACCTCGATGAACTCATGGGGTTCCTCGCGCTGCTGATCCCCGAGGAGCCCCGCAAGGTGGTGGTCGACGCCCTGGTGTTGATGACCGAGCGCTCGTCCCAGCCCTGGCTCGACCGCCTTCAGGGCGCCAACTGGCACATGGCGTGTGACGCGATGTCGGCGCTGGCGATGCTCGATGACATTCCGGCCCTCGGCTCCATCGTTCCTCTCTTCGAGCGGGATGAAGCGACGGTCCGCCGCAAGGTCGTGGAGGTGCTCAAGGACCACCGCACCCCGCGTGTCGATGGCTTGATGCTCAAAGCCCTCGGTGACGAGGATGGAGACGTACGCATGGCGGGCCTTCGCTACTGCGCGGTGCACCGGCTTCGGGATGCGGCGGACGTCATTTCGGAGCAGCTGAACCGTCGGTCCTTCAAGGACAGGGAGTTCAAGGAGCGCCGGGGCTGGTACATCACCTGGGGGATGCTGGGCGGCGGCGACCTGCTGCCGGAGCTCACGGCCATCGCGGACTCCGCGAAGGAGAGTGGAGACGCGTCTGAGCAGACCCAACTGACCCTGCTGGCCATCAAGTCGATCCGGGAGACGGGCGCGCGGGTCTGGTTGCAGGAGTACGCCGCGTCAGCCCGCGGTGAACTCGGTCGCATGGCCAAGAAGGTGTTGGAGGGCAAGGCATGAGCGTCGGCGGTGGAGCGCACATCGGGCGCGGAGGCGGCCAGTCGAAGGAGGTCCGCGACCGGATGATGGAGGACGCCCGCGTGCATGCGCTGGGCAAGGCTCTCGTCTCTCGCTTCGCGATGCTCCTCAAGACCGCGCGGATCCACTCGGTGCAGAACCAGGCGCTGCAGTACTCGGTGAAGATCTTCGTCGACGCTGCCAACAACCTCGTGCTGCACCTGGGAGACTTCATGCTCCGCGGGGACGTCGACGCGGCGTTCATCAACGACATGCGCATCCGCGCCGAGGCCATCACGTTCGAGAACGTGAAGCAGCTGCTCAAGGAGTTGAGCGACCGCAAGCTCGGCGGCATGCACATCACGGGCACCATCACCCCCATTCACGTGCGGACCGTGCTGGACCTGTTCCTCAAGCACCCGCGGTTCGACGCCAACGGCGCGCGCACGATGAACGAGAAGCTCGCCGCTGCGGGCATCGACGGGCTCAAGTTCCTCCCTCGCCTGGCCCTGGTGCTCGAGGCAGATCAGATCGAGAGCAAGGACCAGGACGCGGCCCTCGCGGCGGTGCACTCGTACACCCAGATGGTGGCGACCTGGAAGACCTACATGGAGTCCCAGGAGCGCGACGTCCCGGAGGTCATCCGCGCGCGTCTGCTGCACACCGTGCAGTCGGCGGTGAACATGCTCCACGAGGACGCCGGCTGGTTCCTCGCCGCCTCGAACTTCCGGCGCGCCGAAGACCTGAGGGCCGTGCATGCCTGCAATGTCGCCGTGCTGTCCATGGGCCTCGGCCAGCGCCTGGAGCTGGGCCGCAAGGTGCTCATGAACCTCGGCATGGCTGCGCTCTTCGCGGATTCGGGCCTTCGACGGGTCGCAAAGCACTATCACGTCGTCGCGCTCACCGGTGGGGTCCCCAACCCGGAGCTGGCCCAGCACCCCTACGAGTCCGTGAAGGAGGTCCTCCAGACGCCCGCGCTCACGCGCGCGCAGCGGGACCGGATCATGGTGGGTTACGAGCACCACGTCGGGCGCGACGGTCGTGGCTATCCGCCGCCGCTGCCCGGCAAGGGCTTGCACCTGTTCAGCGCCATCGTGTCCATCGCGGACCGGTATGTGGAGCTGTCCACCGAGCTCCCGGGCGTACCCGCCATGAGTCTGAGCCGCGCCTTGGAGGTGCTGGCTCAGGAAGAGGACCGGTACGACCCCCGGCTGCTCCGCATCTTCTTCCACATGATGGGCCCCTTCCCTACGGGAAGCGTAGTGAAGCTCGGCACCGGCGAGACCGGGGTCGTCCTGGCCCAGCAGCCCGACGGCGCGTTCAAGGCGCGGCCCATCGTGAAGCTGGTGCGGGACGTGCGAGGCGTGCCCATTCCCCCGGTGACGTACGACCTGACGGCGTGCGATGCGTCCGGGAACTACCTCACGAGCGTTGTCGACCAGCTGACTCCCGAGGAGTCCGGCATCGATGTGGTCCGCACGCTCTTCATCGAGGCGCGGGACAGCTACCAAGCCGCGCCGCCTGAATAGCCGGCCGCGGGCCGCCTACTCGGGCAGGGCCTCGTTGAGCTTGATGAAGTTGTCGATGAAGTCCTGGAAGCCGACACCCGGGAGGGCCTTCTCGAGGATCAGCAAGAACTCGTCCGTGATGGCGTGGCCACCGTGGTCGTGGGCCCAGTTGTTGTACAGGTACATCACCTTGAGCACGGCCTCGCGGCCGAAGGCCTTGCGGAGCTGGTCCATCACCAGGGGCCCGCGGGCGTAGACGGACGACTGGTAGTGGGGGCCGCGGCCACCCATCCACAGGGGGCTGGTGCGGTCCTGCACGTGGCCCTTGCGCTGGCGCTTCCACTCGATGCTCCGGTCGTCGTAGCCGGAGGTGTCGTTGGGGTCGCCAGACTTCCGGCGGTCGCGCTCCTCGATGTACAGGGCAGCGCTGTACTCGGCCATCGTCTCAGACACCCACTGGTCGCGGTAGCTGCCCCAGCCGGCGCGGTGTCCCCACCACTCGTGGCCGATCTCGTGGGGAATGAAGTAGTCGCGCAGCGTGGCGGGGCGGTTGTAGACGTTCACGAGGTCGGTCTTGCTCAGATAGACCTCACCGGTCATCTGGACGAGCCCCGCGGGTGCCTGGGCGTAGCCGAAGAAGCCGGGCATCTGGGCGAGGTCGAGCTCCTTGTAGGGGTAGGGCCCGAACACCGCCGAGTAGTAGTTGATGATGGACTGGGCTTCTTCGATGAAGGAGTCGATGTCCTTCTCGTAGCCCGGATGCACGAAGACGCGGATCTTGATCTCGCCCTTGCTGAAGTCGGGCTGGTTCTCCCGCATCGCGAAGCGGCCGAAGAGAATCGCCGGGAACGAGACCGGGACGTCCTCCTTGATGACGTGCACGTTGTGCTTTCCGTCGTCGGTGAGGCTCATCAGCATCCCTGAGGTCGCGGCGAGCATCGGCTTCGGGGTGCGCAGGGTCCAGTCGAAGCTGTAGCTGTCGACGTGGCCGGGGACCTGCGGGTACCACGGGTAATCGTTGGGCACCCGGTAGTTGATGATGTCGACGGTGTTCGTCGCGTTCTGGTCGAGACCGCCGTCGGCCTTGGGCTGCTTGATGGTGTCGACGAAGAGGCCGGCGAACTTGTACTGCAGCTTGAGGGTGTCGCCCTTTGCGTACTCCTTGGGCAGCTTCACGATGAGCTCGAAGCCGTGGTGCAGGAACTCGAGGTTGTTGCCCGCGCCGTCCTTGATCCACTCCACCGTCACGCGGCGGTCGGAGCCGGTCTCGCCCCAGTTCATCATGGCCAGACGAAGGGTCTTTCGGGACTCGTTGAAGGTGAAGTCGGCGCTGCCCTGGACCCGCATTCCCCACTCGTTGTAGTCGGGGTCGCGGAAGACCGTCATGTCCTGGGTGTAGTGCGACGCATCGACCTCCCAGACCGTCGCCATGCGGCCCAGCTCGCCGTCGGTCTTGCCCTCGGCGACGACGGGGTCGACCCAGGCGCCCATGGTGCGGAAGTTCACGACGTCCCGGTTCAGGGCGTAGCGCTTGGCGACCCCGATCTCCACGGCCTCGTGCTCATCGGGGTCGTAGCTGTAGCTGAGGTACGGGATGGCCTTGTAGGTCTTGCTCGCCAACTCCAGGCCGAGGAAGCCCCGCTCCTTGCCCTCGAAGGCGTCGCGGGTCTGCTTCCGGGCGTAGTCGATTCCCGAGAGGTCCGCGCGCGCGTTGAACATCTGCTTGGCGGACTTGAGGGTCTTGTTGTCGGCTTCGCCCTTCACCGCGCCCTCTTCGAGCAGCTCGCGCCAGCGCCCGTTGAGGTGGATCACCGCGCCACCGTCGACCGTGACCTCGATGGCGTCACGGTCGGACTTGCGGTCGATCTTCAGCTGCTTGAACGCGTCGTTCAGGGCCCAGCGCTCGGTGGGGTTGGGCGCCTCGTACTGGAAGGAGCCGTCGCCCACGTAGACCGCGATGATGTAGTCGTGCTCGGGGAGCCAGCCTTCGGGCTTGTCCTTGAGGATCGCCTCGGGCACGTCCTTGGGCTTCATCGGAATCACCCAGCCGCCCGAGAGCGTCACCTGGCCGTAGGCCAGATCCAGCGTCTTCGACTCGATGCGATAGGCCTCGCCGACGGCCCACTCGACCCCGCGCAGTGCGTCGAAGTACACCTGGACCGACGACTTCTTCTGCCGCTTCGCGACGTCGATCAGGTCCTCGGTTGCGTCGCCGCGGTCGATCTCCCGCTGGTCCTGCGCCATGGGGCGCGTTCCCGACCCGGAGTGGTCGTGCAGCGCACACTGCGCAGCGGCCGCCCCGGGGAGGGCAAGGGAGGTCAGGAGGGCCGCGAAGAAGGCGGATCGGCTCATGAAGTGGTCCTCATTGGCTGCCGGGGGTGATCCCAGCGGGCCGGACTATAGATGCGTCTCAATCGACAACGGTCAAACTGCGGTCAAGGGATCCCTCAAAGTGGCGGGCTGCCAGGGTCCTACTGGGGGAGACCGTGGTCGCCGAGACCCCAGGTCGGATCGACGAGAGCGATGGACAGCGGCGGGGGCTCGACGTTGGGGTCGCAGCGGTAGGGGGTCAGGTCGGTGATCCCCGCGTCGGCGAGGATCTCCTCATCGAGCCAGGCGCGGAAGCGGGTGGTCTTCGGGTCCTTCGAAAGCAAGGCGATCGTCGCGTCCGCGAGGATCTGCGGAGTGCGCCACTGGCTGTCGTCGCCCATGGACAGGTTCTCGGTCGCCGCCGTGCGGATGGCCGCGATAGGCCACAGCGCCGAGGCGCAGATGCCGTCGTCGGCATTCTCGCCGTCGATGGCGCGACCCAGCATCGTCATGCCGAGCTTGCTCACCAGGTAGGGCCCCTTGCCCACGGCCGCTTCGGGGTGCTCCGGCGGCGACATCATCACGATGTGTCCGAAGCCCTGCTCCTTCATGATCGGGAGCACGGCCTTGCTGCAAAGGAAGGATGCGCGCACGTTCACGCCCATCACGAGGTCGAACTTCTTCAGGGGCCAGTGCTCGAGCGGCGCCCAGAAGATGGCGCCGGCGTTGTTGAGCAGGAAGTCGATCCGGCCGAAGCGCTCCATGGTGGCGTCCACCAGCGCCTGGACCTGGTCCTCAAAGCGCACGTCGCACTGCACTGCGAGGGCTTCGCCACCTACCTCCTCGACCATGCGCACGGTGTCGAGGAGCGTCCCCTTGAGCTTCGGATGGGGCTCCATGGTCTTGCCGGCGACCACGATGCGGCAGCCTTCCTTGGCGAGGGCGACCGCAATGGCGGCTCCGATGCCTCGTGAGGCACCGGTGATGAGAGCGACGCGGTCTTCGAAACGCATGTAGACGGTCCGGGGATTGGGTGGTCACACTGTCGGCCGGCCCCTTGGCCCGCCGGGCGCGCGCATTCTGCCCCAGGCGACGGCGACCGGCAGGGTCCATGGACGGAGCGAGTATGGGAATTCGGCGGCGCATTCTGAACAAGCTGAAGATCATCTCTGGCGGAGATGAGCGACCTGCAGCGCGGTACAGCACTGCCGCCCCCGCGGCCGCGGCGCCGGCGAAGGCGGCCCCCGCCCCGGCGCCCCCGAAGATGATGACGTCCGAGGAGGCCCGCACTCAGATCGAGGGGGACATCGCCGCCCACAAGCTCCTCATCTACATGAAGGGCACGCCCAACGCGCCCATGTGTGGCTTCAGTGCGGCCGTGGCGGACATCTTCGGACAGCTCGGCGTGCCCTTCGAGACGCGCAACGTGCTCGCCGACCCCGCGATTCGCAGCGAGATCAAGGAGGTCACCGACTGGCCGACCATCCCCCAGATCTTCGTGGGCCACGAGTTCATCGGCGGCTGCGACATCGTGCGCGAGATGCACGAGAGCGGGGAGCTCAAGACCGCCGTGACCGCCGCCCTCGAGGCCTGAGAGCCCGCCAAGGGTCACAACCGCGCCGCAGACCCAGACGCGGCTGCGTGATCACGCGCCCCGCATCTCCTCGGGGAGCAGCGCCTGGACGGCCGTGCGTGCCGCCGCGACGACCTCGTCCCGCCGGCCGAAGTCCGATGGGTCGAGGGCGGGGCCGTAGGCTCCGATCACCGTGGTGGGACGAAGTCGGTCGTCATCGAGCGTGTAGATGCGGTCGGTGCCCTGCAGCCCGAAGGGTACGAGCAGCACCCCGTCCAGCGTCAGCCAACGGCCGACGGCTTTGAGGAACGGCCCCAGGGCTCCCGTGCGGGAGCGCGTCCCTTCGGGGTAGATGAGCACGACCCGCCCGTCGTCCATCAGCTCACCGGCGAGCTTCATGCTCGAACGGGCGATGGCCACGATCTCGCGGGGGCCGAGGCCGCCTTCGGCCGAGACCTGGCTCGACTGCGCCACCTTGATGGCGTGGTTGGCCGATGCGCCCATGAGTCGCATGGGCTCGCCCTCGTAGACCTTCGGGCCCGCGACGGCGGTGACGCGATCCGCCAGATGACCCTGTCCCTGACGATGCATGAGCGCCCAGGCAGCGGTGGGGTCGACGTAGCTGAGGTGGTTGCCGACGATGAGGACCCGGCGTCCACGCCCAAGGGCGGCTTCCAGGTGTTCGACCCCCTCGATGCGGGAGTCGGGGGCCAGCAAGGGCTCCATGAGCGCTTGCGTCATGGCCCGCCCCACCGGGTGTGCGTCTTGCTGACCCCAGTCGAGCCCCAGGGCAGCGAGATAGTCGATGTAGGCCCGCCACTCGGCGTCGCTCGTGCTTCGAAGGACTTCTTCCAGCCCCCGTCGGACCCGTCCGGGGGCTTCGTCGGTCGGGTGGATGTAGGCAGCGAGGAACGCGCCGAGAGGCTCGATGATTGACTCGCGGGGGGCGGCGAGCATCGTCTGGAGGGTGTCGGGCAGAGGCATCACCGCAGAGTCTGATGCCCCGCCGGGTACATTGCCAGCCGATGGCATCCCCCCTGCTCGCTCCGCTTCCCTCCCTCGCTGGTCGCCGCCTGTGGCTCACCGGTGGCCGCGGCTTCATCGGCTCGCGGGTGGCAGCCCTGGCCGAGGAGGCAGGCGCGACGGTGACCGCCTTTCCCGGCGACGTCCGAGACGCCGACGGGCTCCGCGACCACCTGCTCGCCGCCCAGCCGGACCTGCTTCTCCACCTCGCGGCGCCCGTGAATGTGGCCCGGGATCCTTCGCTGAAGGAGCAGATGGACGCCGTGATCGTGGGTGGGGCCCGCAATGTGCGTCGCGCCGCGGACTCTCTCACCGCGCACGGACGCCCCCTCCAGCTCGTGCTCTGCGGCACCTGCGAGGAGTACGGCACCATCGACGCTCCCTTCGCCGAGCAGGATGAACCCTCAGAGCCGGTCTCCCCGTACGCCGCCGCCAAGCTCGCGGCCACGCGGGAGGCCCTCGCTGCGCCGCGGGTCGAGGGTCTGCGGATCGCGGTGGCCCGTCCCTTCTTGACCTACGGCCCCGGGCAGCGACCGCGCCAACTCGTCCCCGCGCTCATCGACGCGTCCCTCGCTGGGCGACCCTTCCCCATGACGGCTGGGCTCCAGACCCGCGAGCTCAACTACATCGACGACACCGCCCTGGGCTTGCTCCGCGCCGTCCTCACGGAACAGGCGGCGGGCCGGGTGGTGAACATCGGCGGCGGCGAAGAGCTCGCGGTGGTCGACCTCGCCCGCACCGTCGTCCGCCTGGTGGGCGCCGACGCGGACCTGCTCCAGCCGGGAGCCTTGCCCACCCGAGCGGGCGAGGTTCCGAGGTTCTGCTCTGACCCGACCCTGTGTCGTACGCTGCTGGGCCACACGCCATCTGTCTCCCTCGAGGAGGGGCTGCGGCGCACCATCGCCCACGCGCGTTCGGAGAGACCATGAGCCTGCTGGACGCCGTCCAGATCGTCACCGGACGCCGCCGCGAGGATGCTCGGGGGTGGCTGCATGTGGCGCTGGGGGCAAGCCAGCTTCCCACGCACGCGCGCTTCGGTGAGCTGTACGTAGTGCGTGCATTGGCCCGGGGCGACCGGCGCGGCGACCATCTGCACCCAGGCATGGACGAGTGGTTCACCGTGGTGGACGGGGAGGCCCGACTCGAGCTGGTGGACCCGGAGACCCGAGCGCGACGAGAGCTCACGCTGAGTGCCTCCGATCCACAGACGGTGCGGGTCCCCGCGGGGCTTGCTCACTGCTTCGTCAACCTTGCGGACGGTCCCCTGACGATCATCGCGTGGGCGACCGCTGAGTACGATCCGACGGACGTCGTCCCCTTCGAGACCTCCTGATCCCGGTCGTCCACCGCCCGCCCCTCCCGCTGGAGGGATGAGCTTCGCTATCCTCCGGGTCGATGAAGAGCATGAAGATTCAATTGCTGACCTCTCTCATCGTCGCCGCCGCCTTCGCGGCGCCGTCGGCCGGAGCCCAACCCCAGGGGATTTCGGTCCCGAGCCTGAGGCCCTCTGCGCTGCCCGCGCCCGGCAAGGGTGGCGATGCTGTCTTGCCCGCGGGCTTCAAGCAGGTTCGCTGGGGTGCCTCGGTCGAGATCCTCCACGTGACCCGCGGCCCCATGGAGCGCCGCCCCAGTCCCAAGACCGACATCGAGCTGCTCATCGAGGCCCCTGCCCCCGGTGAAGAGGTGAGCAACATCGTGCACTACAAGCTGTGGCGCGATCAGCTGCTCGAGCTCCGCATCTACTACCAGGAGCGCCTGGTGGGAGCGGAGGCTCACGACTTCGTGGGACGGGTCGAGGCGGCCTATGGGACGGGAGACCACAACGTGCGTCGCGGACCGGCCATCGAGGGCCTGGGCCCCGGCAAGGTGCTCGAGGAGAGCTGGCGTTGGGAGGACCCCTTCACGACGCAGGTCCTGCTTCGGGACCCTCAGACCAACGAGTGGTCGATGCTCCGGCGGTCACGGGTGCTCGAGGAGTTCCAGGCGGCCACGGAAGAGCGCGAGGCGGACCAGAGCCGCGATGACCGCGTCAACTCGATGCCCATCGACTGAGTCGGGGCGGCTCGCCCGCGCTCAGTACAGCTCGCGCCGCTTGGCGTCGGGGTCCAGCTGGGGCGGCTTGTTGCGCCCGAAGGCGGCGGCGATGAGGAGCCGGTGCGCCCGGCACGTGCTGGGGAGGTCTCCGTCGAGGTAGTACACCGGGCAGCGGCCAATCTCGACCACCTCCATGCCGAGCTCCCTGGCCTTCGCCACTGCGTCGCGGTGCCCGGTGTGAAAGCTGAACCACACCCGTCGGCAGCCAGCTCGATGGGCGAGCTGGACGGCCTCCGCCGCGGACTTGGGGTGCACCCAGATGACAGCGAGGTCGCCCCGGTCCTCGGGGAGATCGTCGATGGTGGTGTAGACCACGCCGTCGTCTACGGGGCCCCTGCTCTTGGTGAGCCCCCCGAGATCGATGCAGTGAAAGCTCCGTCCCACCTTGGAATACGCTGCGTAGCTCAGCGCCGGGAAGCGGTCTTGGGACGAGTCGCCGATCAGCACGAAGGCGTCGGACTCGTTGATGATCTCTTCGAGGGGGTGGCGGGCCACGGAGCTCCTACGGTCGGGGGCGCGAGGCGCGCTAGTAGCGAATCTGCGCGCCGGCCAGGATGTGCCAATGGATCCCGAGGAGCTGGGAGTTCCCGGCAAAAGCAATGGTCGGACCTGCGCCCAGCCGCCCGAAGAGCGACCAGTTGTAGCTGATGCGGTACTCGGCGCCGCCGGTCAGCACGATGGGCCACTCGACCCACCAGGCGGTGGGCCGCGTCCACACCCACATGGAGACGGGGTTCTCGAAGGACGCCATGATCTTCAGCTTCTCGCTCACCTCGATGGATGCGAGCAGACCAACGTTGAGTTGGGGCCCAACGGACGCGCGAAACACCCGTGAACGCCCGAACTGGTAGTTCTGGAGGTAGATGGCCTTGCTGCCGCCGTATCCGGCGACCCCCACTCCAGGGGCCACGAGGAGCGACAGCGAGACCGGCCCTCGCTCCGTGATCTTGAACCGCAGGTTGGCGCCCACCGACAGGGCCAGCGGCCAGATCTGCACGCCCACCCGGACCCCCGCCGCCACGCGCTCCCGCACCAACGGCTCCCAGGTGTAGGTGAACTCGGGCCACCCGAGGGTGACGCTGTGGCTGCGCTCGCCCGGGGCGTCGAGAGCCCCGGCGATGGGCGGTGACGCCGCCGCATCCTGGGAGGGGACTGCCAGAAGCGCCGCCGCGAGCAGGCACAGCAGGAGTCGCCGAACGGCGAGTCGCCGCATCAGTCCTCCATCTCGAGTTCGAGGAGGTACATCTCCCGGCTGTCGGGGTCCGACAGGGTCTCGTACGCGTCGAGCAGCCGCATCAGGAGCTCCTTGGCCTTGGCTCGGACGTCCGTCGCCGCGGTCTGTGGAAGGCGGGTCAGAGAGTAGCGCTGCATGCGGGCTTCGTAGGCCGCTGCGATGGCTGCGTCGTCGGCGTCTCGGCCGACCCCCAGCACAGCGAAGAGGTCCGCCTCGATCAAGGTGAGGTAGTCGGCCAGTACCGTGCGCGAGACCTTGTCCATCCCATCGGCCTGGGAGAACGGCTCGGACAGCGTCTCGGGCCGCACGGGTACCGGCGCAGCGG
>JAGSHC010000473.1 GCA_023954745.1 Deltaproteobacteria bacterium
GCCAGAGCAGGGACCGGCGCAGGGACGACCCATCAACACGGTCAGCTCACTGCTCCCAGGCGGCACTCCCGCTACGGCTGCAACGTCGAGACCTCCTCGGCCCATCTGCTCTTCGTCCGATAACCTCCTTTATGTGCCCTATCCGCTGGAGTTCGACGGGTACGCGACCCTGGGAGGCGACTGCGACGACGGGAACGTCGATGTCTTCCCCGGCGCACCCGAGCTGGTCGATGGGGTCGACAACGACTGCGACGGTCTGGTGGATGAAGAGACGACCGCCTCGGACGACGACGGCGATGGGGTGACCGAGGCTGGCGGCGACTGCAATGACTCCGATCCGACCGTCGAGCCCGCGGCCCCCGAGATCCCGGACTGGAAGGACAACGACTGCGACGGGGACGTGGACGAGGGGACCGTCAATGGCGATGACGACGGGGACGGGTTCGCCGAGCAGGCGGGGACTGCGACGACTCCGTGGCGGCCATCAGCCCCGGCGCCCCCGAGGTTCCGGGCAACGGGCTGGACGACGACTGTGACGGGACAGTCGACTGAGTAATCTCCTTGACCAGCTTGGTGCCCCGGGTAGGGTCCCGGCCCACTCTGACCCCGCTGGAGCCCGCATGTCCCTTCGCATCCTCACCGTCCTCGCCACCCTCCTCCTGCTCGTCGGCTGCGACGATCTGCAGCTCGACGAGCTGTCGGACGTCGAGGGGAGCACCGAGCTCGCCATGGGGCCGCCGAACGGCCTCCCCCCCCAGGCCAACCCGAACGCCGGGGAGAACGCCAACTTCGGGTGCGCCCTCCCGTCCAGCTGCCAGGCGCTCGACAACCGCTGGGAGCAGGAGCTCGATGTGCAGATCGGCTGCGACACGGTCGACGACTGCACAACGGTGATTCAGGGCGTCAGCTGCGGCTGCACCCGCAACATGGTCGGCAACGAGGACACGGACATCTCGTGCCTGAGTGACCTCGCAGACGAGCTGTACGCGCAGGGGTGCGTCCAGTACCACCCCTTCATCAGCACGTGCGACTGCCCCACCGTCGACGGCTTCGCGTGCGTGGACAACCGCTGTACCTGGAACTACGCGCCCCGCACGCTGGAGCCCACCCCGTAGCAGGGTCCGCCTCCCTTCGTGGGTGCGCCCGCGACCCAGGGGACCGTGCGCCTGTCTCGACTCGCGTAGGCTCCCTCGAGGAGCAGACGATGTTGAACATGGAGGACGCGACCGGGCGCGGCGAGCCGGACGTGCTGTTGACGCCCCGGCTCGACCGCGAGCTCGAGTCACTCGGCTTCCGGCGAGTTGGCGTGCTGGCTGCAAAGCCCCCGAAGCCGGCGCAGGAGCAGATGGTCGCGGTGTGGGTGAGCCCTGAGAGCGACGCGTTCGCCATCCCCGAAGCCAACCCCCGGGGACCAGAGAGGTTCTGCTACTTCCGAACGCTCCTGCTCGACGGGAGCCTCGTGGATTCGTCGGACGAACCGACCAGCCTCGCCGGCTTCTTCGGAGGTCGGACGCGCAAGAGCATCCCCGGCGCGGGCTATCGCGTGACCCACCACCCCGGACTCCCCCTGGCCGACGTCTGGGCCGCACACCAGCGCCAGCTCGCCGAACACGCCTCCTCCTCCCGGGTTCACGGGAGCATGGACGAGGTCGTCGCGCTGAGCCGGTTCGGGGTGACCTTGCTGGCGCGGGTGTTGAGGCTGGGTGGCGCGTTCATGGCGCTCGTTCTGCTGGGGCTCGCCGTGGGGCTGGGGGTTTGGAATACCTGGTTCGGCACCATCGGTCCGCAGCGCCCCGGTCCCGCGATCGCGCTCTTCGCGTTGGTCGCCTCCTCCCAGTTCTTGGGGATGCGCCTCGCCAGGCTGCTGCCCCGCAGGTTCTGGCCGCCGCCGCCCTGAGCGGTCGAACGGCGCGGCTGGCGCTTCTGGACCTCCCTTCGGCGGGAGCGGACCTGTCGGCGGGATGAGGAGGC
>JAGSHC010000103.1 GCA_023954745.1 Deltaproteobacteria bacterium
CCGCACCCACGCCGGACAGCAGGACCAGGCTCACTGTGATGAACGCCTGCATCAGCTGCGCTCTCCGTGATCCCACCCGCGGCGGGCCTCGGAGACCGCCGTACCGTCGGTCCACACGAGCTCCCCGGCCCCAGCCACCGCCCGTCCGATGACGCGGAAGCCCGGCAGCGCCGCGGGGGCGCACGCAAGCAACTCGTAGTCTTCACCGCCGGAGAGGCAGAGGGCGTCGCGGCCCGGGCCGTCGGCGACGCACGCTTGCCGGTCCAGCGCGAGGGTGACCCCAGAGGCCACGGCGACGCGGGCGGCGTCGGCGAGCAGGCCATCGGAGATGTCGATGGCGGCGGTGGCCCGTGCGAGCGAGTCCAGAAGATCGAATCGAGGGACGGGACGACGGTGTGCTCGCAGTGCGCGCGCTGGAGGAGTCCGACCCGCGCTCAGCTCCTGCACGGCCAGGGCCGCCCAGCCGAGGGGGCCGCTGACCTGCACGAGGTCGCCGGCGGCGGCGCCCCGCCGGAGGAGGGGGGCGCTCAGTCCCTGACCGATGACCGTCACGGAGATCTGCGTCCCCGAGGGCGCGTGCACCACGTCGCCGCCGATGATGGGGCAGCCGTAGGCCGCGCTGGCTTCGTGGGCTCCCTCCATGAGCTGGTCGGAGCGGGCGCCCGTGACCAACTGCTCCGCGGGCAGGGACAAGGAGAGAAGCGCCGCCTTCGGGCGCGCGCGGGACGCGGCGAGGTCGGACAGGGCCGCCGCCATCGCCTTCCACCCCACGTCCTGGGGGGAGGACCAGTCGAACCGGAAGTGCACGCCCTCGACCACGGTGTCGACCGACAGCGCGAGGCCGCCCAGCCAGGCGGCGTCGTCACCGGGGCCTACCGAGACTCCAGGCATGGGTCGCACGCCCGCCGTCCATCGCGCGATGGCTGCGTGCTCTCCCGCAGGAGGGGGTTCGGAGTCGCTCCTCAACCCTGACTACTCTCCGGTGTCCGTGGTGGGCCACACCTGCACAATCTTGCCCTTTCGGACCTGCAGGGTCAGCATTTCATGCTGCATTGCGCCGCCCGGCTCGAAGCCGCGCGCGCCCGTCACGGTGATCATGGGGCTCGCCAACGACAAGCGCTGAAGCAGGCTTCGCCGGGACGTCACGCCCTCGCTGAGCAGCTGACAGAGGAACAGGGTGGCGTCGTAGGCGCTGGCCTCGAGCAGGGTCGGGTCGGCGTTGTAGTTGGCGCGGTACGCCTTCTTGAACTCCAGCACCGCGTCGCGGTTGGCTTCGAGGAAGAAGCCGTCCACCAGCACGGTGCCCTTGATGTAGTCGCCGCCGCGGTTGACGAGGTCCGGGTGGTTCAGGGCGGAGCCGCCGAGCAAGACCACCGACGGCACCTTCTCGATGTGCCCGCCGAGGTTGATCTCCTCGAAGAGGAAGCCGGGGGCCAGCATGCTGACGCGCCGGTAGTTGTCCGGGACGAACACTGCCTGGAAGTCGAGGCCCGGCTCGAGCACCTTGGCGCCCTCGTCGGCGAGCTGGGGCTTGCTCCGGCCGGGCATGTAGGGCAACTGCACGTCGCCCTCGCCGGGGACCTTCTCCTCCCAGTAGGTGCCGATGAGGCGCTGGGCTGTCTCGCGGAAGTCTGTCTCCTGGGCGGGGTAGGACTCGACCGAGACGACCTTGCCGCCCTGTGCTTCGACCTCTTCCCAGAAGCGTCGCGCGAGGCCGCCGGCGCTCTCCTTGGCCGGGTAGGCGATGGCGAAGGTCTGCAGACCCATGCGGTGGATGGCGTGGTCCACGAGGGCGCGCACCTGGCTCTCGGGGTGAATCCAGCCGTTGAACGCGTAGGGGTTGTCGGCCTCGAAGCCTGGGCGCTGCGACAGCATGACCGTCGGCATGGCCAGCTCGGAGGTCAGGGGCGCCAGCTGCTCCGCCTCGGCGGAGATCATCGGGCCGAGCACGGCGATCGCTTTGTCCTCCTCCACGAGGCGGCGCATGCCGGCCTCGGCGGTGACGGCGTCGCCGGCGGTGTCGACGATGCGCAGGTCCACCTGGGGCCATCCCTGCTCGGCGGCCTTCATCAGTGCGAGCTGCACGCCACGGCGTACCAACTCCCCGGGGGCAGCGTACTTGCCCGTCTCCGGGATGAGCAGACCGACGACGTCGGGATTCACGTCCTCGTCCTCGGCCATGAACACGCTCGCGCCGGGGACCCAGTCCACCAGCGGGTGCTCGGGGAATCGAGAAGCCCAGGCACGCCGGTCGCTCTCCGTCTCGACGCTGTCGAGCAGGCGGCCATCCTCTTCCAGGGCCAGCGCGGCCAGCAGTCCGCGGACCGTGGGCTCTTCGAAGGACTTCTCGGTGCGTGACCAGCCGTCCTTACCCCAGGTGCGCCCGCGGCTCTTGATCTCTCGCCGCGCCACGGAGATGGCCTTCTTGCTGTCCTCGATGTCCAGCTCCGGCTCGAAGAACCCGCGCTCGAGCATCGTGCCTTGCGTGGTGAGCGTGCGTCGCCAGTCGCCCTCGAACAGCAGCTGGGCCACGAGTTCCCGGCCTGCGGTGCGGCCCGCTTGGGTGTCCTCGGCGTTGGCGAGGACGTTGGCCAGCTGAGACATGCCTCCGGTGACATCGCCTTCCTTGCCCACCGCGATGGCGACCTTGAGGCGAATGTCGTCGAGCTCGTCTCGACCTCCGAGGCTGAGGTAGCTCTCGAGGTGCTGGCGAGCCAGCTTCCACCGCTTCAGCTCGAAGGCGGCCCGCCCGGCGTAGCTGTGGGCCTTGATGGTCCCGTCCCCCGACGGGTACTTCTCCAGGTACTCCCGCGCACGGTCGAACACGTCCTCGGGATCATCCGCGGCCTCGACAGAGGTTTCGAGCAGCTTCCACGCCCGCCGCTCCTGCTTGGAGGAGGCCCCAGGCAGGACCAGCAGGGACACAAGCAACAGCAACAAGATCTGGATCCGCGTTGGGCTCACGATGCGCGCTCCTCGCCATTGGACCGGTTTGCATCCAACAGCTCCTGGTAGCGCTCCCTCGTGGGTGAGGGGTTGCCGGCCAGGTCACGGTCGAGGGCGAGCAGTTGGTCTTTCTGCTCGTTCGACAAGTCAGTGGGCAGATCGAGCACGATCTTGACGAATTGGTCGCCGCGCCCACCACCCTTCACCCTTGGTAGACCGCGTCCCTTGAGAGTTAGGACCGTTCCGGGCTGACATCCTGGGGGCAATCGCACGATGGCCGGGTCCAGGAGGGTGGGGATGTCGAGCTCCGCCCCGAGCACGATGTGGCCGAAGGTCACGGGGACGTCGCAGAAGACATCTGCGCCTCGGCGTCGGAAGAATGGGTGGTCCGCGACGTTGACGACCACGAAGAGATCGCCCGTGCCGCGAAGGCCAGCGAAGCCCTTTCCCGCCACCTTGAGCTTCTGGCCGGTGTCGATGCCCGGGGGCACCTTCACGGCGAGCTTCTCCATCACCTTCTTGCCGCCGCTGGCCTCGCGGGAGAACTCGACGTGCTTCGTCGTGCCCCGGGCGGCCTCCTCGAGCGAGATGGTGATGGTGTAGCGGAGGTCTCGAGGGGACGGCCCCTTCTTGCGGCGCCCGAAGATGTCACGGAAGACGCCCCCGAGCACGTCGCCCAGGTCCACCTCGTCGGCCGAGCCGAAGGGGCCTTGCCCTCGGCCGTCGGTGAACACCCGCCCGAAGCGGTCGTACTGGAGGCGCTTGACGGGATCCGACAGCACTTCGTAGGCGTACGCCACTTCCTTGAAGCGGCGAAGGGCTTCGGGGTCATCGGGATTGCGGTCGGGGTGCCAGCGGAGGGCCTGGCGCCGGTACGCCTTCTTCAGCTCCTCGTCGGTGGCCGAGCGCTCACAGTCGAGGATGTCGTAGAGATCGGGCTGCACGGTGCCGGGACTGTAATCGAGCGGGCCGCGAAAGGCTCGTTCTCAGAACTCATCACCCGCGTCATCGCCGAAGTCGTCGAAGTCGTCGTCGTCGCCGAAGCCGTCGTCGCCGTCGAGCATGCCGTCGGCCATCTCGTCGGCGTCGCCCAGGGCACCCGCGTACAGAGCCTCAGCGATGGTCTGCGCAGCCTCGGCCAGCGCGGCGTGGGCCTGGCGGATGAGCTCGAGGTTGCTGCCCTTGGCCACGTCCTGAGCCTTGCTGATGGCCTCGCGAATGCGCATCAGGTCTTCGAATGGAATGGCGTCGCCGTACTCGTCGAGGCTTCGCTCCGTGGTGTAGAGCAGGCCTTCGAGCTCGTTGCGGGTCTCCACCAGCTCCTTGCGGACGGAGTCTTCCTCGCGATGCGCCTCGGCGTTGCGGACCATCTTCTTGATGGCGTCCTCCGTGAGGCCCGACGAGGAGGTGACCTGCACCGCCTGCTTGCGCCCGGTGCCCAGGTCCTTCGCGGTCACGCTCAGGATTCCGTTGGCGTCCAGCTCGAAGGTCACCTCGATCTGCGGCATTCCGCGGGGTGCCGGCGGGATGCCGGTGAGCTCGAACCGGGCCAACGACTTGTTGTCGTCGATCATCTCGCGCTCACCCTGGCCCACGTGCACGTTCACCATCGGCTGGTTGTCCAGCGCGGTCGTGTAGATCTCCTTCTTTTTGCAGGGGATCGTCGTGTTGCGGGGGATGAGTCGGTGGAACACGCCACCCGCCGTCTCGATGCCGAGACTCAGGGGCGTCACGTCCAGCAGCAGGATGTCCTTGGTGTCGCCTGCGAGCACGGACCCCTGGATGGCGGCACCCACCGCGACGACCTCGTCCGGGTTGACGGACGTGTTGGGTGCCTTGCCGAAGATCTCCGCCACCGCCTGCCGGATCTTCGGCATGCGCGTCATGCCGCCCACCAGGAGGACGTCGTCGATGTCGCCCTTCGGGATGCCGGCGTCCGAGATGGCCTGCTCGCACGGAGCTGCGAGGCGCTTGATGAGGTCGCCGACCATGCCTTCGTATTGCCCGCGGGTGAGATCCACGCGCAGGTGGCGGGGACCCGACTCGTCCACGGTGATGAAGGGCAGGTTGATGGTGGTCTCGAGGGCGCTCGACAGCTCGTGCTTCGCCTTCTCGGCCGCCTCCTTGAGGCGCTGAAGGGCCATCGAGTCCTCGCGCAGGTCCACGCCGGTCTCGTTCTGGAAGGTCTCCAGGCAGTGGTCGATGAGACGAAGGTCGAAGTCCTCGCCGCCGAGGAACGTGTCCCCGGAGGTGGACTTCACCTCGAAGACGCCATCGGACATCTCGAGGATGGACACGTCGAAGGTGCCGCCGCCGAGGTCGAAGACCGCGACGCGGCCGTCGTTGCCGGTGTCCGTGCCGTAGGCCAGGGCCGCGGCGGTGGGCTCGTTGATGATCCGCAGGACCTCGAGGCCCGCGATGCGTCCTGCGTCCTTCGTCGCCTGGCGTTGCGAGTCGTTGAAGTAGGCGGGAACCGTGATGACCGCCCGCTCGACGGTCTCGCCGATGTAGTCCTCAGCGATCTTCTTGATGGCCTCGAGCACCATGGCGGAGACCTGCGGGGGCGCATAGCCCTCGCCCACGGCCTCCACCCATGCGTCGCCGTTCTCGGCCTCGATGATCCTGTAGGGGGAGGTCTTCAGCGCGCGCGCCACCTCCGCATCCTCGAAGGATCGACCGATGAGTCGCTTGATGGCGTACAGCGTGTTGTCGGGGTTTGTCACCGCCTGACGCTTCGCGATCTGGCCCACGAGCCGGTCGCCATCTTCCGTGAACGCCACCACCGAGGGAGTCGTGCGACTGCCCTCCGGGTTGGGCACAACCACAGGATCTCCGCCGTCCAAGATCGACACGCAGGAGTTTGTCGTCCCGAGATCGATGCCGATGATCTTCCCAGCCATGTGCGGCTACTCCTTGTCTGCCTTCTTCGTTCTCTTGCGGGACTTGCGGGTCTTCTTTACCCGCTTCGCCACCGGTTTGGCCGCCTTCGCAGCCACCAAGTCTTCGTTGGCGAGCGTCGCCACCTGGGGGTTCGTCGTGGGCGCAGGCTCGGTCTTCTCGCCTGCGGGCCCGCGAGACACGCTCACCATGGCCGCCCGAAGCAGCCGGTCGTTGAGGGTAAAGCCCGCCATCATCGAGTTGAGGATGGCCCCCTCGGCGATGTCGTCCGAGTGCTCCTGACCCACGGCCTCATGCCACTGGGGGTCGAAGACCTCGCCGGGAGAGCTGTTCACTTCCTCGACGCCGCACCGCCTCAGCGCGGCGAGGAACTGCCCCACCGTCATCTCTACGCCCTTGCCGAAGGCGCCCTCGCGGGCCTCGCCGGAGTGGTCCAGGGCCCGCCGCAGGTTGTCGAAGACCACCAGGAACTCCTTGAGCACCTTCTCGGCCGCGAACTTCTTGAGGTCGTCCTTGTCGCGATCCGAGCGCCGGCGAAACGCATCGAACTCCCGCGTGATGCCTGCGGACTGGCGTGTGGCAGCGATCACCTGTTGCTCGAGGGTCTCCACCCGGTCGTCCTTGGTGCGCAGCTCGAGCTCCAGAAGGGCGGCGTTTCGCTCCAGCTCATGCACGCGGGAGCGGAGGCGGGCCAGATCGACGTCGCGCTCGTCGCTGATGGGCACGGCGCCGTCGGGGCCCAGCGCCATGATCACGTCCATGGGGAGCGGTTCGACGCTCTCCAGGTCGATGCCGCTCATGGAGTCGAGGGAGGTCAGCGAGGTAGGCGAGCCGTCCGAGGGGCCGTCGTCCATGCTGTCCGCGAGGAGGGCCTTCATCGATGCCTCGAGGTCCTGGTCCTCGTCGTCCTCGCCCGCGAGGGCCATCGCCAGTTCGCGGTCGAGCTCGTCGAACTCTCCGGTGGCGTCGGTGCCCTCGGGGACTGCGTCGAACGCGCTGTTCAGCTCTGCCTCGACGTCGATGTCGATGTCACCGAACAGCTCGGGAGGAGGAGACTGTCGCTTGGCAGACCTCGGGCGGCCGGGATCTGGCGCGGACTGCGTCTTGGTCGCGGGCTCGTTGTCCGCGAGAGCAGCAGCGAAGAGAGCTTCGAGCTCCTCTTCCGGAAAGCCGAGGTCGTCGTCCGACACCGACAACGGTCCCGGGCGAGAGCTGGCTCTCGACGATCTCTTCTTGGTTACCACTCGAACCCTGTCCCCAGGCCGACCGCCTACTCCCGACGCTCGGCAAGTCCCCCTACCTATCAGCTTTTTACGGTATCCAAACCCCCGGTGGTGTCAAGGTAGCCCGCGAGACGGGAAATGACGTAATCGGCAATGATTACACCATCTTCAGTCAGCTTGAGGTGTGGCATCTCGATCGAGATCAGTGCCTGCGAAGCCAGCGATTCCAGGGCGCTGGAGGCTGAGACCACCAGGTCGACCCCAAATCGACGGCCGTAGGAGCGCAGGTCGAGCCCTCCTCGCTGGCGCAGTCCGAGGTAGAGGGCCTCCAGCATGCTCGCGTCCCGGTCGAGCTCCTCGGCCTCGTCCACGGGGAGCTCTCCTCGCGCCAGCGACGCGATGTACGGCCCGGGACCCTTGATGTTCCAGGAGCGGACGCCGAACCCGTGCCTCCCCCCACGAGGAGCGAAGCCGTGGGCGCCCACCCCCACCCCCAGGTAGGCGGTGCCGGCCCAGTACCCGGAGTTGTGGCGGGAGCGATGCCCGGGCCGCGCGAAGTTGGAGATCTCGTAGTGCTCCAGCCCCCCAGCCTCGGTGGTCTGAATCGCGGCGCGCATCATCGCCGCCTGGAGCTCCTCTTCGGGCAGGGCGAGCTGCCCTCGCTTCTCCCGCTGGGCGAACACCGTCTCCGGCTCGACGGTGAGGTTGTAGAGGGAGAGGTGGTCCGGCTCCAGCGCCAGGGCGTGCGCGAGGTCGTCTTGCCAGGAAGCCAGGGTCTGCTCGGGCAGACCGAACATCAGATCGAGGTCGAGGCTGCCCACCCCGGCGCTGCGGGCCGCAGCCACGGCCGCCCGGGCGTCCTCGGGGGAGTGCACCCGTCCCAACCGCGCGAGGTGGGCGGGGTCGAAGCTCTGGGCTCCGATGGTGACGCGGTTGACCCCCATGCCGACCAGGGCGGCGAAGCTGTCCGCGTCGGTCGTGCCGGGCTCTGTCTCCACCGTGATCTCGCAGTCCGGGGAGACGGTGAACAGCTGGTGGGCGGCAGCGAGAATCCGCTCGAGAGCCTGTGGAGGGAGCAGCGAGGGAGTTCCACCGCCGAGGTAGAGGGTCCGCAGCGGCAACCGCCCATCGATGCGCTCCAGTCCGAGGTGGTCTTCCCGGGCGTGGGCTGCCCGAAGCGTCATCTCCTGGATCAGGGCGGTGACGTAGTCGTGACGGAGGTGGTCGCGCTTCGCGTAGACCACAAAGCTGCAGTACGGGCACTTGACCCTGCAGAAGGGGATGTGCACGTAGAGACCGAGTCCAGTCCTCCCTGTGTCTGACACGAAGGCAGAGTAGAGCGATCGGAACAAAGCCGTCCCGCCACGGTCCTTCATGGAGCTGAATGAGTCTCTTGTCGTCCCGTGCACGCCTTCTCCTCCCGACACTGGCCCTGCTGGTGCTCGGACCGGGATGCCGTGCAGCGAAGAAGCCGGCCGGAGCGGCCACGTTGGCCTGGCTTCGTGGGGCGCCCGTGCTCGTGGTGGCCGCCGAGGAGACGACGGGCTCGCCGGAGCGCCGCGAGGAAGCGGTGACGCGGGCGCTGGCGACCGTCCCCGTCCGCCCCTGGCCCGTGGACGCTGACCCCGTCCTCCAGGCACGACTGGGAGACGTGGAACGCGGAGAGACGCGCGTCGCGAGGGCTCGCGAGGCAGCCGAGCAGCGGCGCATCCCGTGGTTGCTGGTGGCGGGCGAGGACAAGGTGCATGTGGAGAACGCCCGGGGAGGGGCGGTGCGGTGGGAGTCGGAGCCCCGTCCCGCCCAGGCCCCAGCCATGGCTGCGGAGGCCCTGCGCAAGGCGGTGGGAGACGGTCCTGCCCCCGAAGAGCCCGTCGAGCAACCGCTGGTCGTGGCCAACGTGAGGCTCGCTCCGGCGGATCGCATCTCCCGCGTGCGGGCCCTCGCGGTGGAGGGCGACTGGGCCGGGCACCAGCACGAGACGGAGTCCCTGCTGGCTGAGTGGCCCGTAGACCCGGCGGTGATGGTGCATGGGGTGCTCGCAGATCTTCTGAGTGCGGAGCCCAGCGGTGGGGCGGAGGCGACGCTGCGTCGCGCCATTCAGGTGAACCCCGAGGGCGAGAACGAGCTGTTGGCGGTGGCTGTGCTCGCCGAGCATGCGGGGCGGCTCGCGGTCGCGCTGCGCAGCCGAAAGGCGCTGGTTCGCATCTATCCGACGCGCGTCGACTACCGGCCGGAGCTGGCGGACCTGCACGGGGAGCTCGACGCCGCTGGGGACGCAGTCGCCGTCTTGCGTGGGGGTCTCGCGGCGGTGGACCGGGAGAGCCTCGACCGGCTGCCGTCGGGCACCGCCCCCCACGACGCTCCTCTCGCTCTCCCGTACGCCGACCTGCGCTTCTCCCTCGGTTGGTATCTCGCCCAGGAGGGCGACCCGGAGGGGGCCCTGCTCTCCTATGAAAAGGCGCTGGAGGTATACGACGCCCTCGGTCGACCGAAGGAGCAGTCGGACGCGGTCAACAACGCGGGAGTGGTCCTGGTGGAGGCGGGGCGTCCCGCAGTGGCGGTCCCGTTGTTCCGCAAGGCGAGGCGCCTCCGGACGGAGCAGGGGAGGGCGATGAAGGCTGCGAACTCCGCCCACAACCTGGCGCGCGCTCTCGCGGACAGTCGGCGAATCCCCGAAGCGCTCGAGACCTATGAGGCGGCCGCCCTGGACTACGAGGCGGTGGGGGACTCCTTCGCCGCAGTGGAGTCTCTGTACGAGACGCTGGAGCACCACGCCGCCGCGGGAGACGTGGACGCCTTGGAACGTCGGGCCGACGATCTGCTCTCTCGGCTCGTCGCCGTGGATGGGCAGGCGGACGACCGATATGCGTCCCTGAGGGGGTCCATCTGGTTCGAGCGCGCGCGGGGGCGCATGACGTTGCGGGACCCGGAGGGTGCGCTCGAGGCGTACACCGTGGCTCTCGATGTGTATCGGAGGCTCGGAGCGCAGCTCGACGAGGCGCAGACCCTCTACTCGATGGCCGTGCCGAACATGGCGATGCTGCGACTCGAGGACGCCTACGACAACCTCGTCGCCGCCCTGGTCCTCTCGGTGGAGCTCAATGACAGCGCATCCATCGTCGACATCCGGGGGCAGGTGCGCGAGCTGGCGGACTTGATCCGCGGAACGGGGCGCACCCCTGCGCCCTTGCCGGACTCCGTCACTCCCTTCATGGAGTAGCGCTCCCCGGTATCCTCTGGCCATATGCCTCGCTTGGACCTCATCAGCGCCCGTGACCTACCGGTCACCGTCGAGCGCTACACCCTCACCGGCCTCCTGGGTGAGGGCGGCATGGCGAGAGTGTTTCGGGCCCAGATGGAGGGTGCGCTCGGCTTCAAGAAGCCCGCGGCGGTCAAGGTGGTGCTTCCGGCCCAGGGGGAGCGCGGCGAGTCGCTGCGGCAGCAGTTGATCCAGGAAGCGCGCCTCGGCGGGCTGCTCAATCACCCCAACGTGGTGCAGACATTCGATTGTGGAGAGCTCGAAGGCTTTCCGTACATCGCCATGGAGCTGGTCGAGGGGGCTGGGCTCGACGACCTCGTCGATGAGGTGGGGCCGTTGCAGCCTGCGGTGCTGCTCGACATCTCCATCCAGATCGCCAAGGGGCTCCATCACGCCCACGTCGCTCACCACGACGGGCACTCACTCCACATCATCCATCGGGACGTCAAGCCGTCCAACGTCCTGATTCGCGAGGACGGCGTGGTCAAGGTCATGGACTTCGGCATCGCGAAGGTCGCGTTGCACGACGCGCTGTCCACCGCCACGGGCATGACGAAGGGCACACCCTCGTACATGTCTCCCGAACAGCTCGCCGCCGAGCCTCTCGACGCGCGCACCGACCTGTTCGCCCTCGGCGCGCTGATGCACTACATGCGTACGGGGCGCACGCTGTTTGTGGGGGGATCCCTCACCGAGGTCATGCTGCGGATCATCCAGGTGGATGAGACGGTCAAGAACCAGCAGATCCTCGAGCAGACCGACGCCTACCTTCCCGGGCTCGGGGCGGTGCTGGCTCGTCTCCTCGTCAAGGAGCGGGACGAGCGCTACGCGAGCGCCGCCGAGCTCGCCCACGAGCTGGCTGTGCTGCGCAAGCGTTTGCATGAGCCGTCGACCCTGCTCGCCACCATGGTGCGGGAGAGCTTCGGCGCCAAGCTGGCCGACGCGCGGAGCAAGGCGTCGTCGATCAGCGGTCCTTCTCCGTTCCGCAAGGAGAAGGCGGCGGCTGCAGCTGCGCCCGAGCCAGAGCCCGAGCCCGAGCCCGGGCCAACCCGGTCCTTCCCCCCACCGGCGGGCGTCTCAGCCCAGGGCGACATCAGCGCCGTCCCGGAGCCTGTCGTGCCCGTGGGCGCCACGGTGGCGATGTTGCAGGCGTCGGATGGGGAGTGGAGCCGCGCCGAGGAGTCGGCGAAGGAGCCGGCCCCCGCGGGGCTCCAGACTCGGCCCGACATGCCGGGGCGCGGTCCCGCTGCGCGGACGAAGCACGGACCCGTGCCAGGGGAGCCGAAGACGGTGCCGCCTCCCAGGAAGCGTCGAAAGCGACGGGGCGCCAAGGGGCGAAAGAAGCGCCAGGGCGCGCTCTTCGCCCTCGGAATCGTCGCCGGCGGCCTCATCGCCGTCCTGGTCGTGGGCCTGTTGCTGCGCGGGTCCGGGGACGAGCCCCCCCCGATCGCCCCTGACCCCACCCCCGCCCCAGTCGCGGAGAAGCCCACGCCCAAGCCTGAGCCCGAGCCGGCGACTCCGAAACCCCGGGTGAAGCCAAAGCCGGCGGTCCGCACTCCACCCCCCGTGGTCCGCGCTGACCCCACTCCGGTCCCCCCAAAAAAGGTCGACCCGATTCCATCTCCGCCGGTGCGGTCGGCTCCTGAGCCCACTCCCGCGGTCGCCGAGGCCACGCCGTCGCCAAAGGAGCGCCCGACGCCAGGGAAGGTGAAGGGCGCCGACCCCGCCCCTGAGCCCGCCGCGAAGGTCCCCGCGGACCAGCGGTTGTCCGCCGAACACGTGGCCATTCGGCGCGCAGCCGTGGGCACCACGAAGTCTGTGGTCGTCCGCGTCGAGGGGCCCAGCAACACGGTGGTGACCCTCTACTACGGGCCTCCGGGGGGCCCGCACCAGTCCACCCGACTCTCCCTTCAGGGGGATGACGTCTTCAAGGGCAGCATCATCATCGGCGAGGCGCTCGGCGGCGGGTTCGAGTACTGGGTGGTGGTGAAGAACAAGCGCACGACCCCCCGGGTCGTCGCCCTCGGACGCCAGTCGGCGCCGTACAAGGTCAACGTCTACTGAGTGCGTCGCCCGGGGGACGTGGGCCGGCCTCGGCTCAGGGCGAGCGCACCGGTCTTTGCTTTGTGCCGAACAGGCCGCCGATGGCGAATCGGATGGGCACGATCGTGAGGTCGGTGCCCACGACCACGTACGGCTCGAACGAGACGTAGAACCGCCCGATGGGTGCCGTGCGCACCTGGGAGAGAACCCGGAAGGAGATGGCGGGAGCGGTGCCGAAGGCCTCGGGCACCAAACCGAAGCCGAGCATGATGTCGGTCATCGTGCGCTGGCGAGGTCGGTCCCGCAGGCCCACGTAGGCCATGACTCGGTTCTCTGCGAAGGGGCCCACCGTCGTGCCGGCGGTGTATCCCGCCAACGACAGGCTGTAGCCCATGCCCGCGACGAAGGCGCCGAAGGCGACGCGCACGTTCACATCGAGGCCGATCTCACCGCCGATCGCCCCGACGCTGTTCGTCCGGTAGTTGAGGGCCCACACGGTCGGAGCCATCCCCAGGCCCAGGCCCCCGCTCAGATCAACCTGGAGGCGGCCCGGACGCTCGATGCGCCGCGCGGCCTTTGTGGCTTCGTTCGTGTCCGTGGGCTTGCTCCACGAGCCGGACCAGGCGACCAGCTCGAGGCACGGGGCGTTGTCGGGATGGACGGGGCTGACGTCGCCGCTGACGGTGCACCGCCCGAGGCGCAGGGCCACGACGTCTCCGTCCTCGTCGGTCCAGCGGACCTCGATGTGGCGGGTGCCCTTGAGGGCGGCCTTTGCTCCTTCGGGGTCCTCGGGCTGGCCCTTCATGCCTTTGCTCGAGTTGGGGGGGCCAGCGGTGCGCTCCACCTCGCGATAGAGCTCTCCAAAGCTCCGGACGAACCACGCGGTCGTCTCGATGCCGCTGCGCTCGTAGACCCGCAGGCGGGTCCACTGAAGTCCGTCCCGGTCCCCGAGCCAGGCGCGCTCGACCCGCGCGGTGCTCCCCCCGACCGACATCCGAGGGCGCCCGACGTCTGCTGGGCCGACGCCGGCGACCCACCGTCGTCGGGTGCGGACCTCGACGGCCTGAGCCATGGGCAGACCAAACTGCTGCCCCATGATCCCTTCGATGCGGGGGTCGTCGCCTCGTACGGACCAGGAGGGGCCGAGGGGCTCGGCGGGCGCCGCGGACTCGCCGCGGACCACCTTCTCGATCCGCGTCCGCGCCGCCGTCGCCACCGGGTCTGCCGGCTGTCCTGCCCGCAGCTCCTCGTACATCCCGATGACCGTAAGGGCACGGTCCGCCTCCCCGAGACACTCCAGGGCCAGGCCCTTGATCAGGAACGCCCGGGTGAGGGTGTTGTCGGCGCTCAGCGCGTCTTGAGCTCCTTGCTCTGCCTTGTCGCAGGCCCCGCGGGCGAGCTCTTCCTCGGCTTGCCGAAGCAGGGTGAATCCATCAGGCCCCGTGGTCGCCTCGTCTTCCTGCGGCCGCACGGGGCGGTCGGGGCGGGGCTCCGCGGTCCCGATCTGCTCTGCGCGCTCGTCGACTTCGGTGCGCAGGAGGGCGAGCTGCTTACGCTCCACGTCATTGAGGGGGAAGGCGTCGTAGGCCGTGATGTCGGCGCGGGCTTCTTCGATGTCCCCGAGGCGTGCCCAGGCGCGGGCGCGGTAGAAGTGCACCCGCCGCAGATTCTTGTCGATGCGCAGCGCCTGGTCGAACTTCGCGATGGCCCCGGCCGGATCGCCCGCTTCCAACAGGGCGACCCCGCTGAAGAACGCTTCCTCGGCCGCGGGATCGATCTCCTGCGCGTGGATCGGCGATGGGCACAGGGCGCCGGCCGCGCCCATGAGGCACAGCCCCAGCAGCAGCAGCCTGACCAGGCGTGCGGCGGGAAGGGGCGCGGTCAGCCGGCTACCTCTGGACTTCGAGGCACTCGTTGACGGTGTTGATCTCGTACCACCCAAGCTCATCAATCCAGTACTCGCCCTCGAACGCCCAATAGCGATAACCATTGGGAACGTCCGGGTCGATAGCGCGCTTGCTGATCTTGTCGAGCAGGCGGCCCTGATACGCGGCGTCGTAGAGGTTCTTCTCGGCGGTGATCATCTCCACCTTGTAGAGCTCTGCGTTCCCGAGGTGCCCCTGCAGGCTGGTGAGGAGGTTCTCGACCTTGGCGAGCGCGGCGGCGCCCTTGGTGTCGGTGGCCTCCTTGCGGCGCTTCTTGAGGGCGGCCTCGAGGTCCTTGCGCAGCTTGCTCTTCTCCCAACCGGTGCCGATTTCCTCGGTGCGGTTGAGCTCCTTGTCGATGCCCAACAGGTAGTCACCGACGCGCACCAGATCCTGGTCGCTCTCGAAGATCTGCTTGATGGGACCAGGCAGCTTGATGCCGTCCTCGGTGCGCGAGGTGCGCCAGGCGTAGATGGACTTGAACAGACCCGTCGGGTCGTTCCGAGCCTCCTTGACGGCGGCCTCCATCTCCTTCGCCATGGGGTAGTGGATGTCCGTGAAGTCGTTGAGCATCGTCTGCCCATCGATGTACTTGCACAGGTAGTAGAAGAGCAAGATGCGCAGCAGCGTTGCGTCGGGGTGGTACGTGCCGTCGTAGAACGGAGAGTCCACCGTCTGAAGGTGCGACAGGGCGCCAGACAGTCGGCCCAGCCGGAAGTACGACCAGGACGCCTCGTAGAGCGACTCGTGCCACAGGGCCGAGCTGCGCGGGATCTTCTCGAAGTGCTCGATGGCCCGCTCGAAGTTGCCCATCGCGTAGTAGGTGCGCGCCAGGTTCAGGTTGATGACCTGCCACTCGGTGTTGTCCTCAGCGTCCCGGTCCGCGGCGGCCAGGGCGCCGGCGAGGGGCGCGATGGCGAGGGCGGGGTTGCGCTGCGCGTTCTTGGGGTGGATGTAGAGAATCCCCTCCAGCATGCGGGCGCGGGCGTAGAACTGGGTGTCCTTCGGGACCAGCGACAGGTACGCCTTGCTGGCCGTGAAGTTCTCGTTCTCCAGGTGCCAGGAGCCGACCCAGAACATCGCGGGGCCGCGCAGCCCTTCGCTCACCGCGGAGGTGTCGAGGCGCGAGAGCCCGGGGGCGATGATGAAGCCAGCGTCGAGGCGTCGGGCGAGGCCGACGGCGGCCTTGACGGCCTCGGCGATGTTGGGGTCCTGGGGGTCGGCGCCCTCGAAGAACCGGTTGTATTCCTCGAGCGCCGAGTAGGGCAGGCCCATCTGGTCGAGGCAGTACGCCAGGAAGAACCGCGACTCACTCGTGAAGTACGCATCTTCCTTCGTGATCGTCGAGAAGAAGCCGATGGACGCCAAGGCCCACTTCTTCTTCTTGAACTCCTTCTTCGCGCGCTTGAGAACGCGGGGAATCTCGGGAGGAACCTCCTCCGCCTCGATGGGGTTGCCGTCCTCGTCGAGTTCGACCTCCTCGGTGGAGTCGTCGTCGGTGCCCTGCGCCACGGCCACGGCCGGGACGAGGAGTCCGAGAGCAAGGAGTAGGGATGGGATACGCATCGCCGTCTCCCTACTTCTTCTGGCCCAGGTAGAACGCGAGACCCAGTCCGACCTGGAAGTTGTTCCGGGCCGTGAACTTGCCGGTGTACTTGCGCACCTCCAGCGAGATGTGGTCTCGCACGTCGAACTTCAGGGCCACCTTCTCGCTCAGGAAGAACTTCATCCCGAGGCCGATGCTGGGGCCGTAGTTGGCGCCGAACTTGGGCTCGACGTCGAGCTGCTGGTTCAGGTAGCCGTGGGCTCCGAGGGTGCCGTAGATGTCGAAGTGCACCACCGCCTGGCTCCCCCACGCGAGCTTCGCGTAGATGGGGGACCACACGACGTTGACGCTGCCGCCGGCGATCTGCCGCCGAGCGTCTGCCGCGAGACCGGTGAGCTCACCGCCGATGTTCGTGCCGAGGTGCGACACGTCGCGGTAGTGACCGTTGGCCCAGCCATACCCGCCCTGCACCATGATCTCGACGCCGATGTTCTCGGTGGCGTTCAGGGTGAGGTCGAAGCCGAGCATCGCTCCGCCGGTGTACGCGTCCCACGGCTGGGCCGAGAGCAGGAAGCCGATCTCGTGGTTGCCGGCCTTGACGTACTTCATCTTCTGAACGACGCGCACGTCGTCGTTCTGAAGGATGCCGACCTCTTCGACCTTGACCTCCTTGGTGTCGTCCTTCTTCTTCGTGGTCTTGCGCTTTGCCGCATCAGCGGACGCAGGCAGCAGCAGGGCCGCACACATCAGGACGGGCACGATCCGCAACAGGTGCTTCATCGATGAATTCCTCGAAGTCATGACTAGAAGGGGAGTCCGCGGCCGGTCTGCGCGTCGCGACCGAAAGCGGGGAGGTAGTAGATGTCCACGGTGGCGTTGAAGTCAGGGACCGCTTCGCCGGTGAAGTCGATGGAGTTGGATGCAGGCACGTAGCGCCAACCGCCCGAGGGGCTCTCGGACTGGTTGGGGACCTCTTCGTCGTCGACGAACACCGAGATGGACGCGATGTCCGGGGTGAGACTCAGGCGCCAGCCCTGGTCGAGGTTGCTGATCTTTGCGCCGATGTTGCCCAGCGCCTCCTCGAAGTTGATGTCCCGGCAGTCTGGCGGGTCGTCCTGGGTCACTCCACCGACGTTCTCGGCGATGGGGACGTAGGAGCCGAGGCTCTCGCACGCGGCCTGCTGGTAGAAGTCCAGGGAGCAGGTGCCGGAGCCGAACTCATTGCAGGGACCGGGGATGTCGAGCTCGCCGCCGTCGCACCAGGCGATGGGATCGCCCTTGAGCTGGTAGCTCGGTGTGATGTTGAAGAACACGACCTGACGACCCACTCCGTCGAAGAAGTCGAGGAACCACTGGGTGCGGCAGTCGCAGGGGCCGAAGCTCGGGTTCTGCGCGTTGTCGTCGATGCACCGCGTGAGCCAGGACTCAGGCGGCATGTCGTTGCGGCTCGCCGCGCCGTCACCCTCGTCCGACACGATGATGACTGCGGTGGCCGCTCCGTCGCGGAAGAAGTTCCCCTCGGCGTCGGAGTTGCAGGGAGTCTCGTCGCCCGTGGCGCGCTCCGACTGCGGGATCAGGCTGCAGATCACCCGCACCGGGTCGTCGTCGGGCAGGTTCTCGAGGTTCGCCCAGAAGTCGCCGTTCTGGCCCTTACAGAGGGCGAAGGCGGAGGCGAGGATCCCGGTCTCGTCGCCGGCGCCGGCGACGCCCACGTCGACGAGGTCGATGAAGTCCGCAGCGACGTCGTCGTCCTGGGGGCGAAGGATCTCGGCGGTGGAGCAGGTGCCCCCGCCGATGGCTCCGAGGCTTCGGATGTTGCCCTGGTTGCCGTTGCCCGGACTCTGGATGTCCGAGGTGATGACCCCCATGTTGTAGTTCAGGAACCGGTCCTGGTTCTGCTGGAACTCGGCCCAGGCGACGGTCGCCTCGGCGATCGTTCCGTACTCCAGGGTCTCCCCGCTCTCGTTGCCGACGTTCGCGAAGGCGGAGATGAAGGCGGTGAAGTTGGCCGCCAGGCTCGCCTGCTCGTCGGTCATCGAAGAGGAGTTGTCGACCACCCAGAGGATGTCGACGTCGCTGTTGAATCCGCCTTGCTCGAATCGATCGTGCAGGAGGAGATCGTAGGAGTTCGAACACGAAACGACGGACAGGGCGCTGAGAACAGCGCCTGCGGCGAGCATTCGGAGGGATGGCTTCAACCTGCGCATCGACGGTCTCCGGGGCAAAGACGCCAGATTCTATGGAACCGGGCACCGTGGCGCTACTGTTCCGCCATGTCCCCCGACCAGCTTGCCTCCCTTCGAGAGCGAATTGATGGCCTGAATTCTGGGCTCCTCGACCTCCTCAATCAGCGTATGGAGCTCATCCAGGAGGTCCAAGAATTCAAGGCCCGTACGGGTCGCCCCCTCTTCGACCCAGCTCGGGAGAGTGAGGAACTCACCGCCCTGATGCTCGAGAACGAGGGGCCGATGAGCGCCGATCAAGTGCGCGCCATCTTTAAAGAGGTCTTCAAGCTCTCCCTGGGATTCATGCAGCAGGAGACGCGGAACGAGCTCCATGTGCATCGGGGGGATCAGCCCGACAGCGTCTACACGATCGCCGGGCACTCCTTCGGAGCCGCGCCCCAGCTGATCGCCGGCCCGTGCAGCGTGGAGTCAGATGCTCAAGTGCACGCCGTCGCCGAAAGGCTCTCGTCCCTCGGGGTCCGGTTCCTGCGAGGTGGGGCCTTCAAGCCGCGCACGTCGCCCTACAGCTTCCAAGGCCTGGGGGTCGAGGGGCTTCGCATGCTGCGCGGAGCGGCGGACGCCCACGGGATGGCGGTGGTGTCCGAGATCCTGGACCCCCGACATCTGGACGACGCCCTGCAGTACAGCGACGTGCTCCAGGTGGGCGCCCGCAACATGTACAACTACGAGCTGCTGAAGCTCCTGGGGCGTACCGACAAGCCGGTGATGCTCAAGCGCGGGTTCATGGCCACTTTGGAGGAGTTCATCCTCGCGGCCGAGTACATCGCCCACGAGGGCAACGATCGCATCATCCTGTGTGAGCGAGGCATTCGCACGCACGAGAAGTGGACGCGGAACACCCTCGACCTCGCGGCGGTCCCGCTCCTTCGCCAGGAGACCCCCTTCCCCGTCGTGGTGGACGTCGCCCACGGAACCGGGCGCAAGGATCTGATGAAGCCCATGGCGAAGGCCGCCCTCGCCGCAGGGGCCCAGGGGGTGATGGTCGAAGTGCACCCCGACCCGGCGCTGGCGTTGAGCGACAACGCCCAGCAGATGGACTTCGAGGAGTTCGAGGAGTTCATCGCCGCGGTGCTGTGATCGCCCGGCGCAGCGGGGTCAACGGGCCCAGGCTTCACAGCCCCAACGCCCCGATCCACTGAGCCCGCCCCCTCGGTCGAGGGAGCGGGCTCGCGTCGAGGATGTGCCGACACCTGGGTCGGCTGTCTCTGCGATCAGATCTTGCGAAGCTCCATCATGATCTGGCGGAACATGTGGGTGACCGTGTTGGGGATGTAGCTGTCCTCCCCTTCCTGCTGGTGCAGCTTGATGAGGGAGCTCCACAGACCATTGATTCGGGTCTTCAGCTCACCGAGGTCACCGTCGTGGACCAGGGTCGCGAGCTCCACCACCGGGGGCGGGACTTCGTTGGCGTACGCACCGCGGATCTCTTCGAGAGCGCGCAGAATCGTGGCCGACGCAGCCTCCCACTCGGGGGGAACGGGGGCCGCATCGCCACCGGACTCTCCGGTGTCGTCGTCTTCGTCCCAGAAGTCGTCTTCCAGCGCCGACGGGGGAGCGGGCTCGTCTGTGGTGAGCGGCTCGTCGGCGAACGAGGGCTCCTCGATGGGGGCAGGCTCGTCAGCGACCGACTCGACGTCGTCGTCCGGGGGCGAGACGACGCGCACGCTCCCGGTGTCGATCTCCTCCTCGACCGGCGCGATCGCGCTGCTGGTCTCCGCCTGGACCTGTCGCTCCTCGATGGCGGCGTCACTCAGGTCCTCGAGCTCGTCGAGGTCGTCGAGGGCCGAGAGTCCATCGTCATCCAGGCCGGAGACCGACAGGTCGGCGGGGCGATCCACCTCGGTTGTCAGCTCCTCGCTGACGTCGTCATCCTCGATGGAGAGCTCGGAGCTGGCGTCTTCCTCTTCCTCGACCTCGTATTCTTCTTCCTCGAATGCGTCGTCGATCTCGTCTTCTTCGTCGACCTCGATCTCGTCGTCGAGCTCGACCTCGTCCTCGTCTTCGATCTCGTCTTCTTCGTCGACTTCGACCTCGTCTTCTTCGTCGACTTCGACCTCGTCTTCGTCCTCGACTTCGACCTCGTCTTCTTCGTCGACTTCGACCTCGTCTTCTTCGTCGACCTCGATCTCGTCTTCTTCGTTGACCTCGATCTCGTCTTCTTCGTCGACCTCGATCTCGTCTTCGTCGTCGACCTCGATCTCGTCTTCGTCGTCGACCTCGATCTCGTCTTCGTCGTCGACTTCGATCTCGTCTTCGTCGTCGACCTCGATCTCGTCTTCGACCTCAATCTCGTCCTGAATCTCGTCGTTGACCTCGACCTCATCCTCGTCTTCGTCCTCGTCCTCGTCGTCCTCTGGGACGTCGATGCCGTGGCTCTCGAGAATCTCCGCTCCGTTGGGCACGAGATCGACGAACTCTGAGAGGCTGAAGCCGCCTTTGAGCTTGTGCGCGCCGAGGTCGTTGCCAGCGCCGATGGCGGTGGCGCGCCCCTTGACGCCCCCAGCGATGGACACCGTCGGCGCGACGACCACATCGGCTCCGATGCGACCACCAGCCAGGTCCACGGACTCCGTGCCCTTGACGACACTGGCCTTGAGACGGCCCGAGAGGAACGCCACCTGCCGGCCGACGATGGAGTCCACGGTCACCTTGCCGCTGACCGTGACCTTGCCGTTGGGAGCCGCGATGGATTGGAGCTCCAACGCATCGGTCAGCTCGATGGTGATGTCTCCATCCGTGGACGTCAGGGAGTGCAGCGACTGCCCCGGCGGGGAGTCGATGACGATGTCACCCTGGTTGGAGATCGAGAGGCCATCGGCCTCTACGCTCAACCGAAGTCCTGGAGTCAGGACAAACGCACCACTCTTCGACATGACTCTCCCCGGGGCGTAGCGAGACGCCCTCTCCCTTCATTGTGGAGGGCCGGCGGACCCAGGGTCAAACGCTGGCAAGGTCGGTCCCAGCAACTCGCTGTAGATAGTCGCGTGCGCGCGCGAGAGAGCGGCTACGTGGGCAGGGGCGGTGACGGCTCGCGCGGCCGTGTGCACGAGCTCCACATTTCTTGCCAGCCTCATCAGGAGAGCCCCGAGGGCCGCGGGCTCCCCAGCAGGGACCAGCCATCCATCGACTTCATCGCGGACGAGCTCGGGCAGGCCTCCAATGTGCGAAGCAATCACGGGTCGACCGGCCGCGTGGGCCTCCAGGACCACCATGGGCTGGTTCTCGGGCCAGGTGCTCGGAACCACCACGGCGTGCACGCCGGCCATTCGTTCTCCCACGTTCTCGGGGGCGTACCGTCCCTTGATTACGACGTGGCGGGGCAGCTCGGGGATCGCACCTTCCTCCACCCCGTGCAGTTCGAGCGTGCAAATCTCCGGGGACAGGTGCCCCATCGCCTCGAGGAGCACGTCCAACCCCTTGGTCGGTGAGGGCACCCCGAACCAGCCCAGTACAAGGGGTCCCGAGGGGAGCGGCGACGGGGAGATGGGGCCGCTGACCCCGTTGCTCACCACCTGGGTCGTCACGCAGCCATGAGCC
>JAGSHC010000202.1 GCA_023954745.1 Deltaproteobacteria bacterium
AGGCCGAAGCCGCCGAAGAGCCCGCCGAGGCCGAGGCCACCGAAGAGGAGGCCTCGGAGCCACCTCCCCCCGCGGAGCCTCCGGCCCCTGGTGGCGGGGATCCCCCCGATCCGCCAGGAACCGTCTCACTCGCACGGGCGGCTCGTGAAAGGTATCTGAACTACGCGCTCTCCGTCATCACCGCGCGGGCCCTGCCCGACGTACGGGATGGCCTCAAGCCCGTCCAGCGCCGCATCCTCTATGCCATGTACGCGAACCTGCGACTCACGCCGCAAGGGCGCTTCCGCAAGAGCGCGGCGGTCGTGGGCGCCGTGATGGCGAGCTACCACCCCCACGGCGATCAGAGCATCTACGACGCGATGGTGCGTCTGGCCCAGTCCTTCTCCCTGCGCGCCCCCCTCGTCGAGGGCCATGGGAACTTCGGCTCCCTCGATGGCGACCCGCCCGCGGCCATGCGCTACACCGAGTCGCGGCTTCGCGGCCTGGCGTTGGAGATGGTCTCGGAGATCGACCGGGACACCGTCGCCTTCCGCGACAACTACGACGGCACCACCCAAGAGCCCGTCGTGCTCCCCGCCCGGATTCCCCAGCTCCTCGTCAACGGCAGCACTGGCATCGCCGTGGGAATGGCCACCAACATTCCGCCCCACAACCTGCGTGAGGTCTGCCAGGCCGCCGTGGCGCTCATCGACGATCCGGAGCTCACCACGCCCGGACTGATGGAGTACGTCGAGGGCCCCGACTTCCCCATTGGAGGCGAGATCCTCAACAGCCGCGACGAGCTGCTGAACATCTATGCGACCGGACGCGGCCCGGTGCGTCTGCGGGCCACCTGGCACGAGGAGAAGGCCAACCGCCGGCGCTACATCGTGGTCACCTCGGTCCCCTGGGGTCGCAACAAGGCTTCGCTCATCGAGAAGGTGGGCGAGCTCATCCGCGACGGCCACGTCCCCCAGCTCACGGACGTGCGCGACGAGAGCACGGACGACATCCGCGTCGTGCTCGAGTTGAAGCGGCGGGCGGTCCCAGAGGTCGCCATGGCCTATCTGTTCCGGCACACCGATCTCCAGATCAACGTGCACGTGAACATGACCGTGCTGCTGCCCACGGCCAATCCCGAGATCGGCACCCCGGCTCAGGTTGGTCTGCGCACCCTGTTGCGGCAGTTCCTCGACTTCCGGCTCGTCGTCGTGCGGCGCCGCTTCGAGTACGACCTGCGCAAACTCGAGAAGCGTATTCACATCCTCGAGGGCTACGAGATTGTCTTCGATGCCCTGGACGAGGCCATCGCCCTGATTCGCGAGAGCGACGGGAAGAAGGACGCCGCGTCTCGACTGGTCGCGCGGTTTGGCCTCTCGGACGAGCAGACCGAGGCGATCCTCGAGTTGAAGCTCTATCGCCTGGCCCGCCTCGAGATTCACGTCATCCGGAAGGAGCTGGCGGAGAAGAGGGCTGCCGCGGAGCGCATCCGGGCCATTCTGGCCAGCGAAGAGGCGCTCTGGGGCGAGGTCCGCAGTGAGCTTCTCGAGGTGGCCTCCCTCCACGGAGACGCGCGGCGTAGCAAGATCGTGGGCCCCTCGGTCGAGCTCGAGTTCGACCCGGATGCCTACATCGTCGACGAGGACACCTGGGTCATCGTCACCCGCAAGGGGTGGCTCAAGCGCCAGAAGGGCTTCTCCGAGTTGGAGGCCATTCGTGTCCGGGAGGGCGACGCCGTGGGCTGGGCGATGCAGGTCTCGACCCGCTCCACCGTGACGTTCTACTCCGACAACGGCCGCGCCTACGTGATCCGCGCGAAGGACGTCCCCGCCACCACCGGCTACGGGGAGCCCATTCAGCGCAGGTTCGCTCTGGCCGACGGGGCCACCATCGTCGGCGTGGTCCCCAACGACCCGCGCCTCGCGTCCCCCTACGAGCACGTCCTCCCCCTCGAGATCTTCGAGGGTCCCGAGGGAGAAGGAGTCGAGGACTCCCTGGACCCCGATGCAACCATGGGCGAGATCGCGCTCCCGGCGGACGGGGATGGGGACGACAGCCCCACCGAGGACGCTGCGGGCATGGACGTGAAGGCTCCCGCCCCGGAGCCTACGGAGCCCGCGGCGCCAGAGGCCGCACCGGAAGCGGCTCCCGACGGCGAGCCCGGCGCCGAGCCAACCGCCGCCGCCGCGGCCACGGCGGAGAACGTCGGCCCCGTGGCCGTCGCCATCACCCAGGCGGGCAAGGGCCTGCTCTTCCCTCTCAGCAGCCACTCCGAGCCGTCCACAAAGAACGGCCGCAAGTACGTGTCCCTGTCGAGCCGAGGGAAGGACGGCGTGGTCGCGGTGCGCGTCCTTCAGAACCCCGACGCGCGGGTCTTCCTCGCCACGCACTCGGGGCGCGTCATCATCTTCCGGGTGGACACGCTCAAGTTCCTCAAGGGGACGGGCAAGGGAGTGAACGCGATTCGCATCGCCAAGAACGACCGCGTGATCGACTTCGCGCTGGGTGCCGGCGCCCGGGACTCTCTGGCCGTGGTCACTTCCCGCGGGCGTGACGTCAACGTGTCGGAGCGCAAGTACGGGATGGTGAGTCGGGGCGGCAAGGGCTTCGAGGTCATCAAGCGCGGCACCCTCAAGTCGGTCCCTCCCGAGGCCCAGGTCCTCGCTCCCGCCGTGGAGGAAGAGGGGGAGGACATCGACGAGCTCGACGCCATCGCCGACGAGCTCGAGGACGCGCTCGCCGCCGAGGACGACGGGTCCGGCGAGAGCAGCGAAGGCAGCGAGGGCAGCGAGGGCAGCGTGGCCGACGAGGAAACGTCGGCCGACGCCCCCGAAGGTGCGGATGAGGAGCCCGACGCCCCCCAGACGGAAGAAGGAGCGGGAGAGTGAGCGGCTACACAGCGAAAGACATCCAGGTCCTCGAGGGGCTCGAGGCGGTCCGCAAGCGGCCCGGGATGTATATCGGCGGAGTGGGTCGGGACGGCCTGCACCACCTGTTGTGGGAGATCGTCGACAACGCCGTCGACGAGGCGATCAACGGCTACGCCACCAGCATCTGGGTGACCCTGCACGAAGACGGGTGCTCGGCGTCCGTCAGTGACAATGGCCGCGGCATCCCCGTGGACATGCACCCGAAGTACAACAAGTCGGCGCTGGAGCTGATCCTCACCACGCTGCACGCGGGGGGGAAGTTCGACAACAAGGCCTACGAAACCTCCGGCGGTCTCCACGGGGTGGGCGCCTCGGTCGTCAACGCCCTCAGCTCGGAGCTCGTCGCCACCATCAAGCGAGACGACGCGACGTGGGTGCAGTCGTTCCGGCGAGGGGAGAGCAAGGGCGACCCCGTCAGCACCGGCGAGGCCCGCGGCACGGGCACCGCCATCTTCTTCCGGCCCGACCCCACGATCTTCCCAGAGATCAACTTCGACGCGGACATCATCGGCCGGCGACTCGACACGAAGGCCTACCTCAACGGGGGTCTGCGCATCGTGTTCAAGAACGAGGCGCTGAAGACGAGCACCACGTATCAGCACGCGGGCGGAGTGGCTGACCTGGTGCAGGCGACGCTCAAGGAGCGCAGCTACACCCCGCAGATCGAGACCCCCTTCGTGGTGCGCCGCGAGGATCTGGGCCTGCGCATCGAGTTCGCGCTGACCTGGACGTCTGCTCCCCGCGAGACGGTGCTCACCTTCGTGAACACGATCCCGACCCGGGATGGCGGCACCCACGAGCAGGGCTTTCGTGAGGCTGTGGGCAAGGCCGTCCGGGGCTACATCGAGACCCACGAGCTCCAGCCCCGGGGCATCACGGTGGGGTCCGAAGACATCCGCGAGGGGGTCGTGGCGGTGATCTCGGCCTTCGTTGCGGACCCCCAGTTCCAGGGCCAGACGAAGGACCGACTCAACAACCCCGAGGTGAAGGGCATCGTGGCGAGCCTGCTCCGGCCGGCCCTCGAGGAGTGGATGCACGCCAACAGCTCGGCGAGCGAAGCCATCGTCGCCCGGGTCATCCAAGCGGCCCGCGCCCGCGCCGCCTCGCGCTCAGCAGCCAATCAGGTGCGACGCAAGGCAGCGGTCTCCCATCGGCTCAACCTGCCGGGGAAGCTCGCGGACTGCAGCTCCACCAGCCCCACGGACTCGGAGATCTTCATCGTCGAGGGCGATTCCGCCGGTGGCTCGGCGAAGCAGGGGCGAGACCGGAAGACCCAGGCAATTCTTCCCTTGCGAGGCAAGGTGCTCAACGCCGAGCAGGCGAGCGCGCACAAGGTCAGCGCCAACAAGGAGCTGGGCGATGTGGTCAAGGCGCTGGGGTGCGGGCTCGGGCCCGACTTCGACCTCAGCCGCCTTCGATACAACCGGGTGATCCTGCTCATGGACGCCGACTCGGACGGCCACCACATCAGCACGCTGCTGCTCACCTTCTTCTTCCGCTACCTGCCCGATCTCATCCGGCAGGGACATGTGTTCCTCGCCCAGCCCCCGCTCTATCGCATCGTGGCGGGCAAGGAGACGTACTGGGCCGGCAGTGATCGGGAGCGGGACGTCATCGTGCGTCGCCTGCCGAAGAACACGAAACACGACATCACCCGGTTCAAGGGCCTCGGGGAGATGATGCCGAAGACACTCTTCAGCACGACCATGGACCCCGAGACGCGGCAACTCCTTCAGGTGCGTGTCCCCGAGGGCGAGTGGTGGCACACCGACGAGACGATGTCGGACCTCATGGGCAAGGACGTAGGGCGGCGATTCCGCATGATCATGGACGGGGCCGGCTCGGTGCAGGCGCTCGACGTCTGAGCGGGATGGCCGCTGTGAACATCCCCGCCCTTGCAGCACGGGTCGGGCGACGCCACCCTGCTCCGGTGCGGCCTTTCGTCATCCTCCTCGCCCTCACCCTCCTCGCTGGGTGCTGGGAACCAAACCCCGGCGGCGAGTTCCGTACGCCCGAGCCGCCGACCCCCGAAGTCGACACGACCCAGTTGTGCACCCAGGACGGCGCCACTCGGTGCGATGACAACCGCTTCCAGACCTGCCTCGACGGAGCCTGGACCGCCGGAATCCAGTGCGAGACCCCCACCCCGCTCTGCCACGATCAGGACGGCTGTGGAGGCTGCCCGGCGGGCACTGCGTACTGCCTCGGTCGCGACGTCTATCAATGCTCGGACGATGGCTCCTTCGCCGCCCTCACCGAGACGTGCTCGGACACCGAGAGTTGCCTGGCCGGCGCTTGCTACGACGCCTGCGCCGCCGCCGAGTCCCAGCTGAGCTACCTGGGCTGCTCCTTCATGGCCGTCCCCACGGCCAACATGCTCGGGGACGCCTTCGAGGGGGACTTCGCGGTCGTGGTCGGCAACCCCCACGACGTGGCGGCCGAGGTCGTCATTCGCCATCAGGGCTCGGCGTACGACGTGGTCGAGGTCCCGGCCGAGGACAGCCTCGCGATCACCCTCCCCTACCTGACCTCGCTCCAGGGTTCGAGCGCCAACACCGTCGTCGACGACGGCGCCTATGAGCTGCGCACCTCGATGCCGGTCGCGGCCTATCAATACAACCCCCTGCACTTCCAGGCCCCGTCGAACCCCAACGCCTACTCGTACACCAACGACGCGTCCCTGCTCATCCCCGAGCATGCTCTGACCGGCAACTACGTCGTCTCGGGATGGCCCAGCCTGGGCATCGGGGATGCCCCCGCGCTCTCCTACAACTGGATCCCCGGCTTCGTGGCCGTCACCGCCACCCGGAACACGACCCAGGTGACCCTGACCACGTCCGCGGAGACGGTGGGCGGTGCCGTGGGCCCCCTGTCGGTGGGGGAGTCGACGACGGTGACCCTGGACCGCGGCGATGTCCTGCAGGTGTTCAGCCACCAGCCCGAGGAGGACGCGGCGAACCCTTGCACCGCGCTCGGTGGAGACCGCACCCAGATCGGGGACAGCGATCTCTGCCTCAGCGTGAGCAGCGGTGACCTCACGGGAACGGTCATCGAGGCGAACAACCCAGTGGCGGTGTTCGCCGGGCACGTGTGCACCTTCGTTCCGTACTACGAGTGGGCGTGTGATCACCTCGAAGAAGCGATGATGCCGCTGGAGACGTGGGGGAACACCATCGCGGTGTCGGCGCCCACGTTTCCGGGGGGCACGAGCCGGGCCCCCACCTGGGTGCGCATCATCTCGGTCACCGAGGGCAACCTGCTGCGCTTCGACCCCCCGATCCAGCCCGATCAATTCCTGGACGCCGGCGGCATCCTCGAGTTCGAGGCCGACGAGCACTTCGTCGTCGCCGCAGGCTCCCCCATCCTCGTAACCCAGTTCATGCAGGGGCAGCAGGCCCTGGGAGCGGAGGAGGGCGACCCCTCCATGGGCGTCGCCGTGCCCACCTCCCAGTGGCGCCACGAATACGACTTCCTCACGCCCGACACCTACGTGTGGAACCACCTCGGGGTCGTCACGACGGAGGGTGCGCAGGTCTACCTCGACAGCCAGCTGGTCATGGACTGGGAGCCAGTGGGTGAGTCGGGGCTCGTGGTGTCCCGGCTGCTCATCGAGCCTGGCGGACACCGCATCGTGAGCGTGGATGAGGTGCCGTTCGGCATCACCAGCTATGGGTACGCCCCATTCACCAGCTACCTCCACCCCGGTGGGCTGAACCTCCTGCGCTGAGCATCCATGTTCGAAGGCCACGTCGACCCACATTCCGCGCGCATCGTGCTCACCGTCAGCTTGGTGGCGAACACCCTGGAGTGCTTCGACGATCTCGATGTCGACCTTCAGGGGTCGCCGCGCAAGCACGCCGAGGGAGTGCTCAAGATCATGGGTCCCGCCGCGGTCTTCACGGCGATCCTGCAGGCTGCGCCCCCCCTCCAGGAGAGCGACCGCGTCGGAGGGTTCGTCGACGTGTTCGTCGACGCGGCGACTCGACGCCGCGAGGATCTCATCGCCTCACTGCCCGCGGATCTGCGGGAGCGGGTGCTCGCCCACGAGATGACGCGTTCGGTGCCTCCTTCGCGGGTCGTGGAGTTCTTCCAGCAGGCGCTCGCCGACAGCAAACTACCGGGCCTCATGCAGCGTTGGACGGACATGACGGCGGTCGACCGCATGGCCGAGCGCGTCAGTGAGGTCCAGTCGCGGACGGACACTGCCGGGGCCCTGGACCCCGAGGAGGTCGCAGCAATCCCAAAGGAGGCCCTGGCTGGGCTGGGGAGCGCGCTGGCTGCCGCGGGGATCGACGAGGATGCGTTGGCCCGGGTTCTCGATGGGGTTCTCCCCCCGGACGCTCCGGCCGGTTACAGCCACGACGGAGCCGGCACACTCCGTCGCGAGAAGCCCAAGACGGGCCGAAACGCCCCCTGCCACTGCGGCTCGGGGCGCAAGTACAAGAAGTGCCACGGCCGAGCCTGAGGCCCCCGGGTCAGGTAGGATTCGCCCCTTCTCGGAGAGCCCATGAAGCGCCAACTGTCCCCCATTCTCCTCCTCTCGGGCCTGATCCTCACGGGCTGCCCGACGAACGTCCCGGACGTCTCCTGCATCTTCAACCTTCCGACGCCGGGGCGAGTGAGCTCCACCGGGGGTTTCAACTTGCTGGTCACCGTCAACGGCTCGTTCGACCCCGCTGAGCTGCCTGCGGTGCACTTCACCTCGGACCTCGACGGCTTGATCCTCGAGTCCGGGATCAACACCGAGGGCGACTGCGTGATCGACGGGTGCCCCGCTGGTGGTCGCCTGGAGGACGCCATCTCCCCCGGCACCCACGTCATCACCGCCGAGGCGCTCACCCCCTCGGGAGCCGCCGCGTGCGCCGCCACGGTGACCATCGCTGCCAACGCCCCACCGGCCCTCTCGTCCGTCACCATCGCCCCGGCGACCCCGGTGACCGGCGACGACCTCTCCTTCACCTTCGAGGCGAGCGACGCGGAAGGCGACGAAGTCCAGGTCGCAGCGAGCTGGGCCGGCCCCGACGGACAGACCGTGGCCGGCGAGACGGTCTCCAACATCAACACCGCGGCCGGTGACGAGTGGACGGTCACCTTGACCCCCCGCGACGGCATGGACAGCGGCACCGCGATGAGCCAGAGCGTGACCATCGGCAACACGGCGCCGACGGCGCCGACCGTCGTGATCGGTCCCGATCCCGGGCGCGAGAACGCCGCGCTGCGCTGCGCGGTCACCGACCTCGACGACCTCGACCCCGACGGCGGGCAAGAGCTCACCGTGAGTTGGTCCTGGACGGTGGACGGAGCCGATGCGGGAGAGACGTCCGCGGTGGTCCTCGCCGAGGACCAGGACGCCGGCGAGCTCTGGGAGTGCACGGCGGTGGTGAACGACGGCACAGCCGACAGCGCTCCGGGATCCGCGAGCACGACGGTCCTCGACGTCCTGACCGTCCCCGGGCAGGCCGCACTGACCGGACTCCCGGTGGTCAATGGGACGAGCCTTCAGCGCCTGGGGGAGTCCGGGAAGATCTCGTCCCCCGGAGACATCGACGGAGACGGTCTCGCCGACTTCCTCGTCCTCGAGAACTCGAGCGTGACTGTCAACGGCATGGGCCAGGGCACCGGCAACGGACACGCCTACTTCTTCTCCGGCGCCTCCGTGGCGGCGGCGAGCGGCCCCTGGGATACCAGTGACGCCGATGCGGACATCGTCGGCCCGGATGGCCTGCGCCTCTCGGTGGCCTATGGCGCTGGGGACATCAACGGCGACGGCGTCGGCGACCTCGTCATCGGCTACAAGCACGTCTCGCTGCCCAACACCTCCACCGGCACGGGCGTCTACCTGCTCTACGGCGAGAGCACAGGGTTGCCGTCCATCGTGGACCTCGAGACGGACGCCATCGTGGTGTACGGCGGTGGCGAGGAGATCGGCCAGATCCCCTGCGCGGTCGGCGACCTGGACGGCGACGGCTTCGCCGAGCTCGCCATCGCATCGCCCATCGCGGACGGCATCACGGGGTCGGTCTACGTCGCTTACGGTTTGCCCGCTAGCTTCGCCAGTGGCCTCAACCCCAGCGACCTGCTCCCCGGGTTCCAGGTCGATGGCAGCACCGGGGGCCAGCAGCTCGGTACCTCTTGTGCTGGCGTCATGGACGTCGACGCCGACGGGTTCAACGACCTTGCAGTGGGCGCCCCCGGCGCGGGCAACTCCGGCAACGGGCGGGTCCTCCTGTACAAGGGCGGCGAAGAGCGCTGGTCTGGCTCCCTCACGTCGGCCACGGCCGACGCGATCATCGACGCAGGCCCCAGCAGCACCGGTGGATTCGGGATCAGCCTCACGGCCCTCGGAGACTTCGACGGCGACGGCATGGACGACTTCGCGACCTGGGCGACCGGCCCCGATGGCGGCGACAACGGCGACGGCGGCGTGTTCATTGCTTCGGGCGGTGACCCAGGCCTCAGCGGCGCACTCACCAGCGCCGACCTGCCCTACACCATCGACGGCGGAGGCGACCTGTCCTTCTGCAAGGCGCAGGCGGGAGGAGACGTCAATGGCGACGGCCTCGGCGACCTCCTCTGCGGTGACCAGAATGCAAGCGGCGGGATGAACTTCAGCGGCACGGTGGCCGCGCGGGTGTTCCTCGGTTCGAACTCGGTGCCCGCGAACCAGTCGTTCGACGACGCCGACCTCGAGCTCGTCCCCGGCGACGAGGACGACCGGCCCGGCGCCGCGCTCGCCCTGGTGCCAGACCTCGACGGCAACGACTACGCCGAGGTGCTCATCGGCGCCCCGGACGCGAACCTGGTCCTGGGAGCCAACGAGCAGCCCGTCTCGGCTCCTGGGGCCGTGTACCTGCTCGACCTCGCGGACTGAGCCCGCCGTTGCGTCCGGCAACCCGGCGCCTCCTCTTCGTCGGGTGGACCACCCTCGCCAGCCTGTTGCTGCTCGAGGGCGTGCTTCAGCTCGGCGCGCTGTTCGCCCGACCCGAAGCGTCGCCCCCCGATGCGAGCGCTCCCGCCCCGCACAGCGACGCCTACACCGTGCTCGCGGTGGGGGACTCGTGGGTCGCGGGGGCCGAAGCAAACCCCGGCGAAGGCTTCGTGGATCGGCTCGCGACCTCTCTCCCCCAGAGCCTCTCCCGTGACGTGAGGGTGGTGAACCGGGGGCGGTCGGGCGCCAACTCGGCCCACGTCGCCCTGACGGTCTGGGACGAAGCCGAGGCCCAGGGAGCGGACCTCATCCTCGTGCTCGTGGGGCAGAACAACTCGACGAACTTCGCCCGGGTGGCGGAGGTGGAAGAGCGGCTCGGTGCCGCGGCCTCCCAGGCCGACCGGCCCTCCACCGGTCCGCAGTTCGAGCTCCGCAGCTGGAAGCTCGCCCGCCTGCTCTGGGTGAACCTGAGGGGGACCGAGGGGTACACCGAGCAGATTGCTGGGCCGCAGGCGCCGGCCCTCCCTGACATCCCGGCCATGACCTTCGACGTCGAGGGGCGCTCTCTCGTCACGGACCCGCTCCTCCTCGGGCCCGATGGGCGCGCATTCCTCGAAGGCTTGCCCCCCTCCGAAGCGGACGATTCCGACGAAGGATGGGCGGCCCTGCGCTCGGCGGAGGAGCGCAGGCCCATCGCCCTCGAGCCCCTCGGTGCGCTGCGTCAAGCGGCCAAGCGCCCCGAGAACGTGCTCGCGCGCTACGCCCTCCTTCGCGCGGCGCGGGAGCGGGAGGACTGGACTGCGGTCAACCGCCACGGCGCCGCCCTCGCGGAGCTACGACCCCGCACCCCGCTCACGGATCTGGGAGCGGCGGAGTCCGCGCTCCTGCGGGGCGACTGGCGGCGCGCCCGCGCTCTCCTGGTCTCTGCGGCCCACGGGGCCCCCGGGTTCGCTCATGTACGGGACCTCGCGTGCCGGTTTCCCCGCGAGGCGGCTGACGCTCGCGTGCAGGAGGCCTGCGAGTTCGAGCCGCTGGGAGGTGGCGCCCTCGCGGAGGCGCGCACCGCCGAGGGCACGTTGGACCCCGAGGGAGCGGCTGCCGCGCGCGAGCGCTGGCTGGTGGACCACCCGTGGGACCTCGCCAGCCAGGTTGATCTTGCTCTGTGGCACGCCCACACCGGGGATCTGAAGCGGGCGGACGAGATCATGGGCCGAAGCACCGAGCAGGAGGGGCCGCTGCCACCTCCGGTGCGCCCCGACGCAGAACACTGGCGGTACTACGTGCTTCGCAACGCCGAGCTCGGAGAGGAGGCGATCGCGCTGCACGCCGTGGAGGCTGCCCTCACTGAGCTCGAGACCGCGGCGCCCTACGCGCCGCTGCTGGGCGCCCTCGTGACCGTGCTCGCCGAGTATCGACGGTGCGACCTCCTGCCCGACGTCGCCGAGCGGTGGTACCGCGTGCGTGGGGACGCTGTGGGCCCCGCTCGTGCGTTGGGAGTCTGCCTCGACCCGCCCGATGTGGCACGACGCCTCGGGGCCCTCAGGAGCGCCTGGGACCCCTCCCCTGCCCCCACGTCGTTCGAGGCTCTCTCGCGCGCCGGCAACCACCCCTTGGCCCTCCTCGAGCGCGACCTGGACCTCGTCCTCGCCGAGGCCCGACGCGTGGATGCCCGCGTCCTTCTGCTCGACTACCCCAACCCGTCCGACGACCACGCGGCTCTCGCCACCCTGGTCGAGGACTACTCGACGTCCCGGGCCGTCCCGCGCGTGGCGCTTCGTGACGCATTCGCAGCGCGGCTCGACCACGAGACCTGGCAGGAGCACCTCGGCCCGAACGGCCACTGCAATGCACGCGGCTACGCTCTGATGGCCGAGTTCGTCACCGACGCGATCGCTCGACTCCCGAAGGACACCTCCCCATGAACGCGAAGCGACTGATCCTTGCGTCGACCTCGAGCTGGAGGGCCGATCTCCTCGGCCGCCTCCAGATCCCCTTCGGACAGGTG
>JAGSHC010000323.1 GCA_023954745.1 Deltaproteobacteria bacterium
AGCACGTCATGTCGCAGAACACGATCCGGGTAAAAGAAGTGCGGGTGCAGTCAACTGGCGCCTGGCAGAACTGGTGCGCACCCGCATTTCTTTTCACCCTGTGTTCTGTGGCGTGACGTGGCTCCTTTCCGTCGAGCTGCGGGACACGGCCTGCCGGGGAGCGGAGCGTTTGCAGAGCTTCTGTGGGGAGACTGTGCCGGTCGCCCACGCCTTGACCGTCTCAGTCAGGTTCTTCTGCCGCCGGCGTCCCAGGTACTTCTTCTGGGCGTATTGGCCGATGAGGAGCAGGAGGCGGTGCTGGGGTAGCGACTCGACCAGCCGGTCGTGCCAGGACGGGGCGCATCCGGGACGGGGCGAGGCGTCGCCGCTTCCGTTGCGACCGGGGTAGCAAAAGCCCATGGGCATGATCGCGAAGCTGGCGGGGTCGTAGAACTCCTCGGCGCTGACGCCCAGCCACTGGCGCAAGCGCGCGCCCGAATCGTCATCCCAGGGGATCCCGCTCTCGTGCACCCGCGTCCCCAGGGCCTGGCCGATGATCACCACTCGGGAGTCCGGCGCCGCCGAGACGATGGGCCGGGGGCTCAGCGGCAGGTGCTCGGCGCAGATCTCACAGGCGCTGACCTCTCGCAGCAACGAAGGAAGGGGCACTGCGGGAGGGTAGGTGGTCGATGCCGCGCTGCCGAGCGGGGACCGCACCGTCACGCTGGCGACGCCTCCGCTGGACGGGCCTGAAGGCCGAGCATCTCCAGGCCCCCCCCGAAGGGGTTGCTCATCCCAACCTCGACGACGATGCAAGCAGGACTCGGAGGGACCGGGCAGCTACTTCGTCATCCTCCGAATCACCGGCGACCAGTCCTCGGGCACACCTTCCCGCTCCAGCTCGTCGAGGCGCTGCAGGTACAGGGCGGCCACCTTGTCGCCCGGGCACGCTGCGAGGGCCGCCTCGAACGCAGCACGCGCCCCGTCGAAGTCGCCGCTTCGCCATGCGGAGACACCGGCCGCCGAGTCAACCAGGAGGCCCTTCTTGAGCTCTCGCTCGGCAGCGCCGCTGCAGTCCACGACCTCGTAGACATCGACCGGCTCTGCCTTGCCCTTGACCGCCACGCGATCGACGGGGCGCAGCACGAAGGCCCCGGGCTCCGCGAGCCCCTCCACCGTGCGCTCGGTGATCAGCAGCGAGACGCCGTAGGTCTTGGTCATCCCTTCGACCCGGGCCGCCAGGTTGACCGCGTCACTGATCACCGTGCCGTCCATGCGACCGGGGCCGCCGACGGTGCCGAGCATCAGCCGCCCCGTGTTCAGGCCCATCCCGATGGCGATGGCCACGTCCCCGCGGGAGGTGCGCTCGGTGTTCAGCGCCTCCAGGGCGCGGCTCATTCCAATGCAGGCGCGCACCGCGGCGTCCGCCGATGCGAACAGGGCCATCACCGCGTCGCCGATGTACTTGTCGATGAACCCGCCCGCGGCGGCGACCTCGGGCTCCATCCGCTCCAGGTACTCGTTGATGAACGCGAAGTTCTCCTTGGGGGTCATGCCCTCGGACAGCGTCGTGAAGCTGCGGATGTCGCTGAACAGGACGGTCATCTCGGCCTCGACGGCGTCGCCCAGGCCGATGTCCACCACCGAGGACTCGCCGAGGCGCTCCAGGAACGCGGTGGGTACGAAGCGCGCCGTGGCGTCGTTGAGGCGCTCAAGCGCCTCGATGCTGGCCAGCAGATTGGCTGTAATCTGCTGGGCGCGGATGGCCTGGGCCTGGCCGAGCAGGAGGAAGAAGGCGAAGAAGGCGGCGGGCGCGGCGACCTTCATGGCGGCCTGGGCCGAAGGGGACAGGAATCCCAGGAAGACCGCAGGTTCGTAGAGGACCGCATAAACAACGAGCGACAGGACGGCCAGCGTATTGGTGCGCCAGTAGGCGTCGGCCTCCCTGAAGCCGCGCCGCGCCAGTGCGACGACGCCGACCCCCATCCCGGCCAACCACAGGAGCCCGAACACGCGCAGCGTCACGTTGTAGACCGGGAGCATGAGATGAGTGGGGGGCAACAGCATGATGGGGAGTTGCAGGGCGACTATGCCGAGGGCGGCCCCCGTCCACCTCCGGCGGTCTCCCAGCAGCTCCCGCATGAGCTGTGCGACGACGAGGAGTCCGATCCAGGCCCAGATGTTGAAGAGCCTCCAAGCGAAGCTGTCGGGGAGGTCGCCGGGCAGGACGATGGGCAGGGTGTCGTGAAGAACCGCGGAGAGGATGACCATCGCCATCAAGAAGTGGATGCGCTCGCGCAGGCGCACGGCCAGGAGCGCGTGGGACCAGGCCGTCCCCAGCAACATGAGGAGGACCAGCCACAAGCTCCAGCGGGCGACCAGAACGTCCAGGTACTCGTCGAGCACCGAACGCCCGACCGTCGCCGACGAGCCGACCCCGAGCTGGAGCGGCCACTTCGGCGACCGCCACAGCCCATAGCCCGTGGTGTGGTGGATCCGGAACGCGACGCTCACCTTGCGGTCGGAGAGGGCCTCCCGAGGGAGGTCCGTCGACTGTTGCCAGCGTTGGAGTACGTGGTGTGATTTGCTCGTTCGGGCACCCACGGAGCGGACCCTCACGCCGTCGGCCCACACCTCCCACCACCAACCACCCACGGTGACGCGGGCGACGACGTCGTCTATCGGGACCTCGGGCGTCAGCTCGAACTGCTGCCGGACCCAGACGTCCTCGTTGCTGAGCAGGAGGTCCCAGTCCTCGAGGCTGGTCCAGCGCGCCGGGTCGCTCGGCGGCGTCTCGTCCGCGCCGATGGCGATCTCGAACGACGTCGCCGAGACGAACGGAACAGCGCCGTCGACCACGTCTACGAGCTGCGGTTCAGCGGCGGCGACACCCCACCCCGCGAGCACGCACAGTCCGACGAGCGCCGCCACCATGCACCCGGGCACCCTCGTCATCCGTGTTCGCTCCTCTCCTGTGGACAACATAGTCGGCCTGGGCGAGGAAGGAGCTTCGCCAGTCACGTCCGGTCGGCTGCGGACCGCCGAGCACGCGAACCGAAGCAGACCCGCTCCGCCCCGCCTGCTCCTCGGCTGCTGGGTCGCCTTGCTGTTGATGGGCTGCCCCGTCGACCAGAGCCCCGACGACTCCGCCGGCGGATAGGTCACATAAAGGAGGTTATCGGACGAAGAGCAGACGGGACGCGCACCGGTCCCCCAGATTCATCGGGAAGCCGAGTGAGTCACCTTGCCATCCTCCAAGCAGTCCGATGATGTGAGATCGACGAAGGGTCCGGTGAATGGGGGCGGTCGCTACGTTCCGGCGAAGTGCGACCCAATGTCGCACTGGAGATCCATCGATGACGAATTCGAATGCACTGTCCGCCCTTGCCCTGACGTCCCTCGGACTTCTGCTGTTCTTGCCTGGCTGTCCGTCCGGTGATGACGACGACTCTGGTGCGACGGATGACGACGACATGACCGCGGACGATGACGACGCGACCGGGGACGATGACGACGCGACCGGGGACGACGACGACGCGACCGGGGACGACGACGACGCGACCGGGGACGACGACGACGCGACCGGGGACGACGACGACTCGGGCGACGACGACGACTCGGGAGATGACGACGACTCGGGAGATGACGATGACGCCACGGGGGAGGCGTTCAGCTTCACGGAGGGCACGTGGGGCCCTGACTTCGCAACCGGGAGCCTGGCCACCCTGAGCGTGGATGAGTGCAACATGGGGACGTGGGCCATCCCGCAGGCGTTCGACATGAGTCACACCGGGTTCGGCGCCGGGGGAGAGCTGACCGACTTCGAGATGTATGCGCCGTTCACCTCGATGACACCGACTCTGGCGTGCCCTCTGGCAGCGGACCAGAGCTGGGCTTGCCAGCAGATGACATGGAACGAGAGCGTCGGGCAGGGCAGCGACCAAGCGGTAATCAATCACACCTGGACTGCCGACGGCGAGTTCTCGTCCGGGACGACGGGCACGCTGGACGGGACGGTCCTGAAGAACTGTACGAGCGGAAACTGCCTCGCCGCGGAGGACCTGTTCGGCGCGAGCCTCCCATGCGCGACCAGCTTCACGATGTCCATCATGTATCAGGCGCCCCTTCCCTAGCGAGGGCAGCTCCAACCTCGAGGCTCAGCGTCGACACCGTCTCCCGCCCAGCCGTTGACCCATGGTTCAACGGCTGGGCGAGAACGATGTCGGCGTCCGTGGGGCTGACCGTCGGGGTCGACACAGTCCGCGAGGGTGTCGCCGTCAAAGTCCCGGTAGCCCTCGTCCCGGTCACCTCGGGTGCCACGGGGTAGGTGGACGCCGGGGCGTCGTCGCACAGCGCAGGCCTCATTGAGCACCTCCTTGCCCTTGCGGTCCCACCATGACTCAGCTGGAGTCGAGGCATGAACCTCCGCTTCGTCGCCTTCGTTCTCCCGGTCGCCCTTGCAGGCTGCCCTTCAGCCGACGACCCCTTCGAGTCTCCATGCGCGAACGATGAGGACTTCACATGACCGCGCTGACCGCCGAAGTGCTGCAGCACGAGGCCTCCGCAGGATCCAGCGCAGCGTTGAGGGCCGAACCGTGCCGGCACGGGGCGGCACGGATGACCAACAGCCATCCCGCGCAAGCACGTCATGTCACCGAACACGACCCGGACAAACGACGGCCTGCGGGGAGCAATAACGCTGCAATAGCAATTAGTTGTGCCCCGCAGGCTGTCTTTTCGTCCAGTGTTCTGTGTCGTGACGTGGCTCTATCCACCGGAGCTGCGGGGCCCGGCCTGCCGGGGAACGGAGCGGTTGGGATGGTATGGGTTCGGGGCATGCCTTCACCCGCGGATAGACGGGACGGGCAGGAGTGGTAGCGCCCCACCGCCGTCGATGGGAATCCCCTGTCGCCTGCTGTGACCAGGCGCTGCCTCACTGCGAGCAGCGCGACTGCGTCTTCCAGGCAAGCTGCTGCCTGCGCTCCGACGTGTCCTCGCCCCGACTATCGATCTCCTCCATCTCGTCCATGATCACCCGGAGGTCCTCCAGCGCCTGGCCAAAGGCACCCTCCTCCTGACCCTCGAGCCAGCGCTGGAGCCGCTCCTGCTCTCGCTCGGTGTCAGGGTGGAACTTGTCGGCCATCTTCCAGATCTTGGTTCGCCGTCGGCTGAGCTCGGCGTGGAAGCGGTCACAAGCCCTCAGCGCCGTCTCGATCCGTCCCGGCCACGTCGACCCGACCCTGCGCCGCCACGCTGCCTCCGCGGCTTCGGCCCGGGCCTCCAGGGTCACCTCCAGTCGCTCACGACGCTCGCTGTAGGTCTCGTACGCCCCGATGTCGACGCCCTCGAGGACCGCCAACCAGGCGTCGGTCGCCTCGAGATCCTCGCGGGACAGCGCCGATGCCACCCGCTTGCGGACGCCCGGAGCGAGCTCCCCCAGGAAGTCCCCGCAGGCCTCCTCCCCGTAGAACAGGCCGAGCCACTGATCGAAACCCCACGGGTCGCCACGACCCAGCTCGGTCTTGATGAGACGCCCGTGGGTGGCGCAGACGGCTCCCCGCATCGCGGGGCGCGCCGCGAGGTACTGCTCATCGGACAGGAGCGCGTCGATGACGCCCGGCTCGTCGGTGCTGGTGACCTCCCGGATCCCGAGGTGACTCAGCGCGTCGACGCAAGCCGGCTCGTCCACCGGGAAGCCATCAAGGAGCGCGTTCATAGCCAGGATGTCGCCCCCCGCCTCGGACTCAGCCCGCACCCGACGGCAGAAGTCCGGCCACAGCTCGGGCCGCAGTTCGTCGGAGATGGTCGTCTCCCGAATGTGGAAGCGGGCTGCTTCGAGGCCGTGGGTCGAGAGGAGCGCCACGACGGCTCTCTGGTGGGCCACCAGGTGCACACGAGTACCTTCCAGGGAGAGCTCACCCGCCACGTCGCCCGACACTGCGCGCACGGTGTTCTCCAGCGCCGCAGGGTCGTCAGCGGTCAGCTCGACAATCGCCTTTCCGGAGCGGTCGGTGGTCGCCGTCACAGGCGCGGAGTTCCCGGTGATCAGGGTCACCTCGGCGCCGCGCTCTTGCAGCAGGGCAAGCCCGGCGCGGGATTTTGAGCAACGCGGATTGTGCCAATAGGTGATCACAGCCAGTCCCCGCGTTTTGAGCCCACGGCAGCGGCGACGTTGGCAAACCCATCGCGGGCCAGCAACGCATCCAACTCGCGGGCGATATCAGCCCCCAGCGACAGACCACCATAGACCATAGCAGTATAGAGCTGCACCGCAGAGGCGCCGGCGCAGATCTTGGCATAGGCCTGCTCTGACGTGCTGATGCCGCCCACCCCGACCAGCGGCATCTTGCCCGCCAAAAGCTCAGAGAGCTGCGCTAGCACCCGGGTTGATTTTTCAAACAACGGCGCGCCGGACAGGCCTCCGGCCTCGCCGCGAT
>JAGSHC010000319.1 GCA_023954745.1 Deltaproteobacteria bacterium
ACCCGAACACGAACCCCGCGTGCCCGGACGTCTGCAACGGCATCGACGACGACTGCGACGGCAGCATCGACGAGGACTGGGACCAGGACGGCGACGGAGTCACCACCTGTGACGGGGACTGCGACGACAACGACCCGACCACCTATCCCGGCGCGCCCGAGCTCTGCGACGGCATCGACAACGACTGCGACGGAGTCATTCCCGCCACCGAGACGGACGACGACGGCGACGGGGTGACCGAGTGCGACGGCGACTGCGACGACAGCAACGTCGACGTGAACCCCAGCGCGACGGAGGTCTGCAACGGGATCGACGACAACTGCGATGGCTTCTTGCTCACCGGCGAAGAGGACAACGACGGTGACGGCGTGTCGGTGTGCGACGGCGACTGCGACGACAGCGATGCGACGGTCTTCCCCACTGCCACCGAGCTCTGCGACAGCATCGACAACGACTGCGACGGTCTGGTGGACGAGGGCTTCGACACCGACAACGACGGCTACACCGTCTGCGACGGGGACTGCGACGACAGCAACGTCGACATCAACCCCGGCGCTGCCGAGGTCTGCGACGGCATCGACAACGACTGCGACGGTCTCCTGGACCAGACGACGGACGACGACGCCGACGGCTACACCATCTGCGACGGCGACTGCGACGACACGGACCCGGCCATCAACCCCGGCGCCCCGGAGATCTGCAACGGCATCGACGACGATTGCGATGGCTTGATGCTCGCCGGCGAGCAGGACGACGACGGCGACGGCTGGGTGGTGTGCGAGGGTGACTGCGATGACGCGGACGTCGACACCTACCCCGGCGCCCCGGAGATCTGCGACGGCATCGACAACGACTGCGACGGCGTCATTCCCACCGACGAGTACGACTGGGATGGCGACGGCATGCCGGCCTGCGACGGTGACTGCAACGACGGTGACCCCACCATCTACGACGGTGCGCCGGAGTTCTGCGACAACATCGACACCGACTGCGATGGCGCCGCCGACAACGGGTACGACAACGACGGCGATGGCATCCCCGACTGCATCGACCAGTGCCCGCAGGTGGTGGACAACGACATCGACCCCTGGGGCGACATCCTGCCCACCGGCACGGACGTGACCGACTCCTACATGAACTGGGGCATCACCATCGAGCGGTTCGAGGACGGCGCTCTCAGCATCGCGCTGCCGGCGGAGACCTACGACACGAGCAACCCGGCGGCCGGCGAGGAGGACTTCGGTACTCCCAACGTCAGCTTCGGCGGCGCGGGCGTGGGCATCGGCGGAAGCACGGTGGGCCCCGGTCTGAACGACATCGGGCTCGAGAACGTCCAGAAGGGCACCAACGGGAACACCTGGTGGGTGGTCACCTTCTCCAGTGCCACCTGCGTGCACGACATCAAGTTCCTGGACGTGGACGCCAGCGAGAACCCGGCTCAGGTCATTCTCTTCGACATCAACGTGCAGACCATCAACACGTTCACCAGCACGGCCCTCGGCGACAACTCCGTGGAGGAGGTCGACCTGGGTGGCACCTGCGGAGTGTTCGTGATGATGATCGACTCCTACGCCTCCACCGCGTGGGATGACCTGACCGTCTGCGTGGACCCCGATGGGGCCCCGGAGGTGTGCGGTGACCTGATCGACAACGATGGCGACGGCGAGACGGACGAAGGCTGCACGGGCAACGGCCCGGACATCCCGGTGACCGACCCGAACGCCACCGGCGACGAGGCTGGCTACGACCTGCCCGGCGTCGAAGAGGGTGCCGGCTGCTCGCAGTCCGGTGACCTCGAGCCGAGCCTGGGCTTCTTGCTCCTCATGGGACTGGCGATGGGGATCCGCCGGCGCAAGCCGCAGTCCCTCGTGAACTGAGAGAAGCCTCGCGCAGCGGGCTCCCAAGGAACCCGCTGGTTCCCGTTACTCGGAGAAGCTGGGGCGGAAGGGCGTGCAGTCCTCTGCGGTGGCCGTGCAGTACCAGCTGAACGAGACGGCCTGCCTCCCAACGACGTGGTCGAGCTTCACCTCGTACCGGACCCCCACGTCGAGGTGGTCACGGTCCACGGGGTGCCAGTAGAGCTGGTCCGCCCGGAGCCAGTCGAACTCGAGGTCGCGCATCTGCTGGTCGAACCAGGCGCGGGCCGCGGGTCGGTCTTGCAACGAAATCGCCCGCTGGCCGGCCTCTGCCACCGTGGCCTTCAACAGGGCGAAGTCTCGGTACAGAGGGACGTACTTGACGGTGACGTAGGCCGCGCATCCGAGCCCCAGGGCGAGGATCAGCGCCGCGGGGGTCACTCTGCCGTACTGTCCGTGCGCGTTCACGGGCCAACCATACGTCCGGCATGGTGTCGGGGCGACTGGGGGATCAGCGTGACCAGACGCTTGCGATCCCTTCACAAAGCCCGAAGGTCGCGGTGCTAGATCAGTCTCAGTGACGAAGGACCCCGCCAGCATCGCTCCCATCGCCGACGCGGCACGCCGCGCCGTGCGCTCATGGAAGCTCCAGCGGTCGGCCATCGGCGGCATGCTCGGGTTGCTCGTGGCCTTGCACGCAGTCGCGTTCTGGGCGGTCTGGCGAGAGTTCATGGCCGAGGCCGGGCTCACCGTCGGCGCCCTGCTGACTGGCCTCTCCTTTCTTCTTCTCGTTCCGCTGGGGGCCCTGGTGGGCTGGCTGCGGCCGCTCCCCGTGGCGCGGGCAGCCCACGAGCTGGATCTGCGTGCGGGGCTCGATGATCGGCTGAGCACCGCCCTCGAGTTCGCGGGCGACGACACGGCCATGGCCCGGATGCAGCGCGTCGATGCCATCTCGGTGGCCAACGTCAACGTCCCGCCGTTCTTCCCCGTGCCCTGGCAGCGCGGCGCGCCTTGGCTCCTCGCGGCCCTCCTCCTCTGCCTCGTCTGTGTCGGCGGTGCCCTCACCTTCGAGCTGGGGCTGCACGCCCCGGAGCCCATTGCGGAGTCCCTGGCTCCGGCCGACGACCTGCTCGAGGCCATCCAGTCCGAGAAGGAGCGCCTGCTCGAGGCGGGGGACAAAGCCGGCGCGCGGATCTTGGACGACATGGCCCGGGAGGTCCGCAAGATCCAGGTGCGCCGCGAGGAACTGAAGCGTCGCATCGCCGAGCGTCGCGCCGCCGAGCCGCCGCCCCCCCCGGCCAGCGAGGAGCCGCAGATCGAGTTGCCGCCACCGTCGGCGGGGAGCAAGAAGTCCGAGAAGCGAGGAGACCTCATCACGGCGGAGGATCTCGAGGCCCTCGAGGCGGACATGGTCGAGGGACTGGAGATGACCGAGGCGCAGATGGGGGACCTGACGAGTCAGCTGTTCTCCTCGACCCGCGCGGCAAAGAAGCTCAACGAGGAGTTCCACCATCACGTCGAGCACGAGATGGACGTGACCATGAATGCCCAGAACACGTCCCAGTGGGGGACGGGCCAGTCCCAGGCTGGCAAGACCCAGGAGCGCATGGACGGCATGGACATGCTGGGGCAGGGCGCCCAGTCGGACCGGCTCAGCTCCATGGGAGACGTCGAGAGCCAGGGCAACGACATGATCACGCGGGATCTGTCGGCCGAGTCCCAGGCCGCTCACGACTCGGCCCACGACCAGCAGCACTCGTTCAACGAGTTCCTCAAGGACTTCGTCAAGGACATGCAGGGCACCGTGGCCGAAGCCGCCATGGGCAAGAAGGCCAAGAAGAAGAGCAAGGAAGTCCAAGTCAGCGGCCCTCAGGCCATGGCCGACAAGAAGGACGCCATGGCGGAGTCGGGCTTCGAGGAGGTGGGCGACATGAAGCGCTCGTCCGGCGACGGCCCCCCCGAGGAGCCCATGGGCGGCGAGTCGAGCGCTCCGGGCGACGGCGCCGGGGAGCCGGGCGACGGACCTCCACCGGACGACCTCTCCAACCTCAAGTCCAGCGAAGGCAGCCCCGGCGAGGACGCCATCGCCATCAAGGCGGAGTCCGGTGGCGGACAGACCTCCGCGGGTGCGTCCGGTGCAGGCACGGGGGACCCCAACGCCGAGGGGGGGCGCTCTGGCCACCTGGCGGGCTTGAGCCAGCTGAGCGGTCCTCTCGACGAGGTGCTCGGCAAGCTGGGCGAAGGTAGTCTTCCCACCGAAGAGCGGAAGCAGCTCTTCGACCGTCTCGCTCGCCACAAGGTGCAGGCGGGTCTTGCGTCGGAAGCCGACGACGTTCTCCTCGATTACTTCGCCCAGGCTGAAGAACTCATCGCCGACGAGGAGCAACTGAGCCCCCTCTTCCGCGACTTCGCCACTCTTTACTTCGACTCCATCCGTCCCGGCCACGCGTCGCGGACGAGCTCCGCTGGACCTGCTGATGAACCGCCACGATCCTCCACCGAGCCTGCCGGACCTGACGCCCGATCAGTTCCGTGACGTCTTCTCTCGCATCGAGGCGTCCATCCACGAAGTCGTGGTCGGCATGGACGATGTCGTGCGCGGCTGCCTCATGGGCCTCGTCGCCGGGGGCAACGTCCTGCTCGAGGGCGTGCCGGGTCTGGGCAAGACCCTGCTGGTCAAGAGCGTCGGTGACGCACTGAGCCTGTCCTTTGCGCGCATCCAGTTCACCCCAGACCTGATGCCCGCAGACATCACCGGCACGAAGCTGGTGGTCGAGGACGAGCACGGGGGCAAGCGCTTCGAGCTGCATCGGGGGCCCGTCTTCCACCACGTGGTGCTGGCCGACGAGGTCAACCGGGCCACGCCCAAGACCCAGTCCGCGATGCTGGAAGCCATGCAGGAGCGGCAGGTCACCATCCTCGGTGAGACGCTGAAGCTGCCTTCGCCGTTCTTCGTGGTGGCGACGCAGAACCCCCTCGAGATGGACGGCACCTACCCGCTCCCCGAAGCCCAGCTCGACCGCTTCTTCTTCAAGCTTCAGGTGGAGTTTCCCAGCCTGGACGACCTGCGCACCATCCTCGACCGGACGACCCGCCGCGACACCCCTGAGGTGCAGCCCGTCTGCGATGGCCCCACCTTGCTCGCCATGGGCAAGCTGGCCCGGGACGTGATGGTCAAGCAGGCAGTCACCGACTACGCCATTCGCCTCGTGCTCGCGACCCACCCCGAGATCGACGGGGCCCCCGAGATCACCAGTCGCTACGTGCGCTACGGCGCGTCTCCCCGCGGGGCGCAAGCGCTGCTGCTCGCGGCGAAGATCCGGGCCCTCCTCGAGGGGCGCGCCAACGCGTCCCACGACGACATCGCAGCGATCGCGCGACCGGCCCTCCGGCACCGGGTGATCCTCAACTTCGAGGGCGAAGCCGAGGGGATCCCGTCGGACCACGTGGTCGAGCAGATCCTCAAGGCCGTACCTCGCTAGGGCGCCGTGGCCGAGCGCTCCCCAGACGACCCTCTCAACCCCGAGTTCCTGCGCAAGCTGGAGTACCTCCGCGTGGTCGCGCGCAAGGTGCACACGGGCCGGTTCTCCGCGCTGCAGCGCAGCCGCAAGCTCGGGCGAGGCATCGATTTTGCGGACCATCGGCCGTACACCCCCGGCGACGACTTCAAGGACATCGACTGGAACCTGTACGGCCGCCTGGATCGCTTCATGGTGCGCCTCGCGGAGGAGGAGACGGAGTTGAACCTCTACCTGCTCGTGGACTGCAGCAAGTCCATGAGCGCGCAGAAGGCGACCTTCGTGCGGCAGGTGGCTACGGCGTTGTCCTACGTGGCGCTCGCACATCTCGACCGCGTGCACATCTACCCGTTCGGCGATGGACTCCTACGGCCCTTCTCCCCGAACCGGCACAAGGCCCAGGCGGTGCAGGTGTACCGATGGCTGGAGGCGGCGGACCCGTCCGGGGCGACGGACATCGAGGCGAGTTGCAAGGCCTTCGCCAGCGTCGTGCGGGGCCGGGGCATCGTGCTCGTCCTCTCGGACTTCCTGGCGCCCGGGGGCTGGCAGCGTGGGCTGGACTTGCTTCGCCATGGGCGCTTCGAGGTGGGGATCATGCAGGTGAGCGACCCCGATGAGGCCGAGGCTCCTGCGAAGGGCGAGGTGTTGCTCGCGGACCGGGAGACGGGCGCGGTGAGACGCCTACGCATCACCGAGGGCATCGCGGCCGCCTATCGCAAGGCGTTCCTCGCCCATGGGCAGCGTCTCCAGGACTACGGGCGCTCGCACAACCTCTTCTACGCCCACGGGCGCACCGACCACCCCTTCGAGGAGATGGTCCTCCACACGATGCGCTCCGAGCGGCTCCTGGCGTGAGGCAACTGTGGACTGGCTGAGCGGGTGGGAATTCACGGGCTGGACCGTGCGCCAGGTCGCGCTCGCGGGTGGGATCTCCGGGGCGCTCGTGGTGCTCTGGTTCTTCTTCCGGCCTCGGCCTCCACGCTTTGAGGTCGCCAGCCACGTGCTGTGGGACGAAGTGGCGCCGAAGAATCGGAACCCGCTGGTGAAGGAGCTGCTGATGCTCCTGCTTCAGCTGCTCATGGTGGTGGCAGTGGCGGTGGCCCTGGGGGATCCGCGGTTCGTGCCCGAGC
>JAGSHC010000254.1 GCA_023954745.1 Deltaproteobacteria bacterium
ACTTCGCCTTGTCGTCGCCGAGGGTGCGCCCGCCAAAGGCGATGACCTTCTTGCTGTTCCCCATGATCGGGAACATCAGCCGGTTGCGGAAGAAGTCGTAGGGCTCCTTGCCCCGCGTGCTGCGGCCGAGCACTCCGGCCTCTGCGCCGAGCATCGGGGAGATCCGCTTGCTCTTGAGGTAGTTGCGCAGCCCGTCCCAGCTCTCGGGAGCGAAGCCCACGCGCCACTCCTTCGCAAACTCCATGTCGTAGCCACGATTGGCCAGATACTCCCGCGCTCCGGCGCCTTCGGGGCTGGCGAGCATCATCTCGAAGTACTGGCAGGCCGCTTCGTTGGCCTTGAGCATGCCCTCACGACGCTGAGCAGCCTGAATCTGGCCGGGGGTCAGCTCCTCCTGGGGGACCGCCATCCCGGCCCGGTCCGCGAGCTCCTTCACCGCGTCGAGGAACTGCAGGCCCTCCACCTCCTGAAGCCAGTCGATGGCGTCGCCCGACTTGCCGCAGCCGAAGCAGTGGAAGTTCTTGCGGTCCTCGTTGACGTGAAAGGAGGGGGTCTTCTCGTTGTGGAACGGGCACAGCCCCAACTGCGCCGTCCCGCGGCGCTTGAGGCGCACCGTTTGGGAGACGAGGGCGACGATGGACGTGCGGTCGACGACCTCGCGCACGAACTCTCGGGGGATCTTGGCCATGCAATCCGACGCGGCGGTGGCCGCTGGCGGAGCCTACTGCGTCGTCGCGCGGCCGTCAGCGGCGTCGTGGGTGAGGCGACGCGAAGCGAGGGCCCAGGGCCCAGAAACACAAAGCCCCCGGCGCGCACGCCGAGGGCTTTGGAACATGTTCTGCACAACTAGTACGAGCAGGTCACCGCGATCGGAGACCTGGACGAGCTAGCGGCCGCGCTGAGCGCGGCGAAGCTTCTTGAGGAGGCGCTTGCGAGCTGCGAGAGCCTTCTTCTTCTTGCGAACAGAGGGCTTCTCGTAGTGCGTCCTGCGCCGGACCTCCTTGAGGATGCCGGCACGCTCCACCTGACGGCGGAAACGGCGAAGGGCGCGCTCAAACGGCTCGCCCTCACGGACTCGAACTCCCACGGCTGTCACCTCCTTCGGGCGCTAGTTGCGCGTGCTTCTTGCGGCGCCCTCGCTGGGGCGACGCTGCACACTCTCGCTTTGCCTCGAGGACCGGGCAGACCGGCCTCGCTGCGGAGAGCCGGCGGAACGTAGAGCAAGGGTCCCGGGGGATCAAGCCCCGCGCGGAGGCGGGAGCGCGCAGACCTCGTCGTTGCATTCGGAGCTGCGCCCCGAGATGCCGAACCGCCGCCGCGCGATGTGCCGGTAGGCATAGTCCGCGCCCTGCCGTACCCCAGGCAGGTAGTACAGCCAGCCAAAGGCAAACCAGGGCCTGCGCACCAGGGCCCGCGCCGCAGCTTCGGCCCCCGAGAAGATGCGTCCATCGGTCGCCACGAACTGCATCGCCTGGTCGCAGTCGTCTTCGGTCAGCCCGGGAAACCGCGCCAGGACGGCGGGATCCCGAAAGCTGGCGTACTCGACGCCGTCGTCGCGGAGCAGGGCGTGCAGGCGGTCCTTGCTCGCCCGGCAGAACACGCACTCACCGTCGTAGATGAGCGTGGCGCGCGCTGGTGGCTCGGTGGTCCGGATCATCCCCCGAACGATGGGGCGGTTTGATCCGCTCGGCAAGGAGTCAGACGCTGGCAGACCCTCAGAGGCTGTCGACTCCGACCTCGTCCTGAGGAACACGTCGCACGTTCGCACCGAGGGCGGCCAACTTCTTCTCGATGTGCTCGTAGCCCCGATCGAGGTGATAGATGCGCCGGACCTCGGTCATTCCATCGGCGGCGAGGCCGGCGAGCACGAGGGCGACCGATGCGCGCAGGTCCGTCGCCATGACTGAGGCACCGTGCAGCTGATCGACGCCGCGCACGAAGGCGGTGCGTCCCTTGACCGTGATGTCCGCGCCCATGCGCGCCAGCTCGGGCACGTGCATGAAGCGATTCTCGAAGATGGTCTCGGTGATGGCGGCGCTGCCCTGGGCCAGGGTCATCAGCGACATGTACTGCGCCTGTAGGTCCGTGGGGAAGCCGGGGTAGGGCTGGGTCTCCACGTCCACGGGGTGCAACTCGCCATGGTGTCGGATGCGGAAGGCGTCGCCCTCGCGTCGCACCTCGACGCCGGCGCGCCCCAGCTTGCCGATGAGCGAGTCGAGGTGCTCCAGCTCGGCGCCCTCCATCAGCACGTCGCCGCGGGTGATGGCGGCGGCCGCGATGTAGGTGCCCGCTTCGATGCGGTCGGGCAGCACGTGGTGGCTCATGGGACCCAGGCGGTGCTTGCCTTCGATGGTGATGAGGGATGTGCCCTCGCCCCGAATCTCGGCGCCCATGGAGCGCAGCGCGCGGGCGAGGTCGACGATCTCGGGCTCCCGCGCGGCGTTCTCCAGCACCGTGGTGCCGTTGGCGAGCGTCGCCGCCATCATCAGGTTCTCGGTGCCGCCCACGGTGACGACGTCAAAGACGACACGGGCTCCCTGGAGGCCGCCCTCGGGGGCCTCAGCGCGGACGTAGCCCTTGTCGAGCGTGATCTCCGCTCCCATGGCCTCCAGGCCACGCAGATGCTGGTCGATGGGCCGTGCGCCGATGGCGCATCCGCCGGGCAGCGAGACACGCGCGAAGCCGTTGCGGGCGAGCAGGGGACCCAGGCACAGGACCGATGCGCGCATGCGTCGCACCAGCTCGTAGGGCGCCTTCGCCGAGTTCATCATCGAGGCGTCGAGGGAGAGGGTCGTCCCCTCCGACGCCATCTCCACGCCCATGTTCTTCAGCAAGAGCCGGGTGGTGTTGATGTCCTCGAGGTCCGGGAGGTTCCGGATCTCACTGGAGCCCGCGTGCAGGAGGGCCCCGAAGAGGATGGGCAGGGCGGCATTCTTCGCGCCCGAGATCCGCACGGTGCCCTTGAGGGCAGGGCCCCCTTCGATCAGCAGCTTGTCCATGTCAGCAACTCCGCGTGGGGCGGGTACCTGGATAACCCGGTACACCCCGTCCGTCTTCCGGCCACCGCGAGATACCGCGCCACGGTCAATGAGTCCAGCGGAGTCCGGTCAACACGGGCCAAGGCGGGTGGTGTGCATCGAGCGCCCCTGGCACTGTCGACGAAGAACCACGGAGGACCCATGGCACATCGCCTGCTGCGCTCGCTCTTTCTGCTCCTGACCCTGTTCCTGATGACGGGACTCGCGGGCTGCGACGACAGCTGCCAGTTCGCCAACGACGGAGATTGCGACGAGAACCCGCCGCTGCAGATCTGCGCGACGGGCACCGACACGACGGACTGTCGGGGTGGTGGCTGCTCCGACACGTGCGGCGCGGCCTTTGACGGCGAGTGCGACGACGGTGGACCCGGGTCCATCACGAACATCTGCTCCGTCGGCACCGACTGCTCGGACTGCGGCCCGCGCTAGACGCGCGCGCAGCGGGCGGTCAGCCCGGGATCAGTCCTCCCAGATGACCTTGCTGCCGCTGGCGTACCAGCCGTCGAGCTTCGGCGCGTAGAGGTCCTCGATGGGCCCGCGCCGAATCTTCTGGGTGGGCGTCAGGTGGCCACCCTCGATGGTCCAGCGGTCCTTGGTCACCACGAGAAACCCGAGACGCTCGAACTCCTCGATCTTGCCGTTGGTCTCGGCCAGCAGCTTCTCGAGGGCCGCGGTGATCTCTTCCTTCACACCGGGCTGCCCCAGCTTCGGGAGCAGGTCCTCGGCGAGCTGAATGACCGCGTGGGTCTTCGGGTGCCCGGAGCCCGCCACCACCGACAGCTCGATCCGCTCGTCGTTGTTGATGTGGTTCTCGATGGGCGCCGGGGCCACGTACTTGCCCTTGGAGGTCTTGAAGAGCTCCTTCACCCGGCCGGTGATCCTGAGCCGCCCGTCGGAGTCGATCTCGCCCCGGTCGCCGGTGCGGAGGAAGCCATCCTCGGTGAAGCACTCCGCCGTCTTCTCAGCGTCCTTGTAGTAGCCGACCATCGTGCCGGGGCTCTTCACGAGGATCTCGCCCGCGTCCGACAGCTTGTGCTCCACCTCGTCGTAGGGGTGGCCGATGTAGCCGGCGCGCCCGCGCCCGGGCTTCGTGATGTGGCTGTAGTTGAAGTTCTCCGACATGCCGTAGCCCTCGAGGAGCTCGAGGCCGAGGTTCCGGTACCAGGCGAGGAGCTCAGCCGGAATGGGGGCGGAGCCGGAGCCCGCAAAGCGGACGGAGTCGAGGCCGAGCCCCGAGAGCACCTTCTTCTTGATGATGCCGGACAGGATCGGGATCTTGAGGAACAGGTCGAGGCGCTTCTTCGGCAGCTTGCTGAAGATGCCGAGCTGGAACTTCAGCCAGAGGCGGGGCACCGACACGAAGATGGTGGGGCGCGCGCGGCCGAGGTCGCTCACGAACGTCGCCAGCGACTCCGCGAAGTAGATGGTGTGGCCGGAGTAGAGCGACAGGCACTCCGACAGCCAGCGGTCCATGCCGTGGGCAAGGGGCAGGTACGACAGCGCGCGGTCTTGCTTGGTGATGCTCAGCATCTTCACGAGGCCGAGGGTCGGCGCGGAGATGGTGCGGAAGCTGTGCAGCACGCCCTTGGGCTGCCCGGTGCTGCCAGACGTGTAGATGATCAGGGCCTCGTCGTCCGGGGAGACCTGGGGCCGCTCGGCGAGGGGCTCCGTGGTCGACGTGATGGAGTCCCAAGAGGGGGAGTCGACCTTGGGCGCGAGGGGGAAGGCGATGCGGGGGGTCTCCTCCGCCGAGGGCATGCCCTTCTGGATCTCGGCCCAGGGGCCCTCGTCGAGCTTGCCCACGAAGATGAGCTTCGCCTCGCAGTGGCCCAGGATGTATTCCACCGTGTCCGCCGCCAGAGTCGGGTACAGCGCGACGGTCACGTGGCCGGCCATCCAGATGGCCAGCTCGCACATGAAGAAGTGCGCGCAGTTCTTGCTGATGATCGCGATCTTGCTCTGGGGCTCGAAGCCGAGCGTGTTGATGTGCGCCGCCATGCGCGCCGCTTGCTCGTAGACCTGCGCGAACGTGTAGTTCGTGGTCTGCCCGCCGTTCGTGGGTTGCACGAGGTACGTCTCGTTCGCTCGGCCATCGACGTGGGAGTAGAAGCGATGATGGAGAAGGTCGGACGAAGCGATCTCGGACATGGGGGCACTCCAGGCAGACATTGGGCGCCGCAACCCTACGTCAGGGCCTAGGATCTTCGCGATGTCATCGCGCGCAAAGTGGCTCTTTCGTTGGGGATTCTTCCCCGCCGTCTTCTTTGGGGCCCTGGGCGCAGGCGTGGCGCTGGTGCGTGGCGGGTGGTCCCCGATGGTGGCAGTCGGCGCAGTGACCTTCAGCTGCGCCCTGCTCATCGGCGGGAGCGAAAAGGTGCAGCCTCGGTTCACATCCTGGGCCGAGCCCCGGCGGGGAGACTGGAAGGCCGACCTCGCTCACACCTTCCTGAGCACCCTGCTCCCGCCGGAGATCATCCGAGCCGTCAGCGTGGGCACCCTCACGGGCGCGGCGGTCTGGCTCTCGGCGACGGTCGGGGCGAGCCTCTGGCCCCACGGGATTCCCCTGGTGCTGCAGCTCGTCCTGGCGATGGTGGTCTCGGAGTTCGGCAGCTACTGGGTCCATCGCCTCATGCACGAGCACGAGCTCCTGTGGCGCCTGCACTCGGTGCATCACAGCGCGGAGCGGCTCTACTGGCTCAACGCTGGCCGCTTCCACCCCCTCGACACTGCGCTGCAGTACGTGGGGCAGACGTTCCCGCTCATCCTGCTCGGCGCAGGGCCCGAGGTGGTGGCGCTGTTCTCGCTGTGGACCGCCGTGCATGGGATGTTTCAACACGCCAACCTCGACATCCGGCTGGGGCCCCTGAACTGGATCTTCTCCATGGCCGAGCTGCATCGGTGGCACCACAGCACCCTGCAGACCGAGGGGAACACCAATTACGGGGCGAACATCTGCTTCTGGGACGTCGTGTTCGGCACGCGGTTCTTGCCGTCCGACCGCGAGCCTCCCGAAGAGATTGGCATCGGTGGCATGCCCGGCTTCCCTGCGGGGTACGCGGCGCATCTGGCGGCGCCGTTCCGATGGTCCGGGGTGGTCGAGGAGAGCCGGGAGGCCCTACCGGATCAGAGCTGAGCCCACGCGACGAAGACCGAGCAGCTCGCGCGGGTGGCCTCCTCGGCTGGTCACCCCCTGGAGACGCAAACACGGGCATCCGGCGGTGCATCCCGGAATGGACGGGTCGCCCTACTCGCCCTCGTCGACCCAGGCCTCGCCGAGGTCCGCGAGGTGCCCCGGGTTCTCCAGATGCCAGCGCACCTTGCGCACGACCCCACGGAGGAAGTGCACCTCGACGTCCGTGAGGTCGCCTCGGGTGAGGGCCTGGCGCAGCATGACCATCGTCTGGTCGCGCGGCCGGCGCTTGAAGAACGCGATGCGGGCCATCAGGTCGCCCGTCTGCTCCGCGAGCCCGGTGATCTGCTCCGCCTTGGCTCGACCCCGTCGGCCGGCGCGCTTCGTCGGACGTCGCTTCAGGGCGCTGGCGGCGCGACCCCACTCCCATCCCAGCAACAGGACGGCTTGCGCAAGGTTCAGACTGCTGACCTCGCCACCGGTGGGGATGTTGCACAGGTGAGTGGCCAGGGCGAGGTCCTCGGTGGACAGCCCGTGGTCCTCTTGCCCGAAGAGGTAGGCGACGGCGTCGCCCTCGGCGGAGCGCTCGGCGAGCAGGTCGGCGGACTCAGACGGCCCCAACACCGTCCAGGCCTTCCACCGCCGAGGTCGCGCCGTGCAGGCGATGACGGTGGTGCACCCCTCGACAGCCTCGGCCAGGGAGTCGTGAATCTGCGCACGTTCGAGGATGGCTCGCCCGGATGCGGCCATGGACCAGGCATCCAGGCTCTCGGAGCCGACCCACTCCTCGTCAGCGCTCGGCCGCACGAGGCGCAGATCCGACAGCCCCATGTTCCCCATGGCTCGGGCGGAGGCGCCGATGTTCCCTGCGTACTTGGGGCGGACCAGCACCACGCGCGGTGGCACGACCGAGGGGGGACTCACTGCCGGACCAGGGGCTTACTTGAACCAGTTCCAGGGCAGCATGCGAGCCAGGCAGCCAGGCTTCTCCTCGGCGGCCGGAGGCGTCGCGCCCTCCGTCGTCGCGGGAGGCTGGGCGGCCTCGGGCTTGGCGTCTGCGGCCGGTGCGGCCTTCGGAGGCTCTGGCGCCGGTGCAGGAGCCTTCGCTTCGGGCACCGGAGCAGCCGGCGTGGACTTGATGGTGAGCCCACGCTTCTTGGTCGGCTTTGGAGCTGGCTTGGCCGCCGGGGCGGGCTTGCTGGCCGGCTTCGCGGGAGCGACCTTGGCGGACGAGAGCTGCTTTCCGGCCGGGGCCTTGGGCACCTTGGCCGCAGGCTGGGAGGCGTTCTTGCGGGCCTCCATGGCCTTCTTCTGCGCCTCGAGCGACGGCTCGCCCACGGAGCCACCCTTGGTGTCCGTGCTGAGCGCCAGCGATGCGGCGATGGTCCTGTTCTTGAGCTTGAGGTGCACGTCGACGCCGGCACCAGTCTCCTTGTCCTTCGCGGTGAGCGAGAGGATCCCTTCGGAGTCGATGTTCAGCCAGACGTCGACCTTGACCTTCCCGCGGGGCATCTGCCGGATGCCCGAGAACACGAAGGTTCCGAGCAGCTCGTTCTCCACGGCGAGGTCGGACTCGCCCTGGTAGATCTTGAGCATGATGGTCTTCTGGTTGTCCTTGCTGTTGGTCAAGGTCAACCGGCGAACATGCGGGATCGGGCAGTTCTTCGGGAAGAGAGGAAGGAAGCTCCGGTCCACCTTCGCGATGCCGATGGGCATCGGCAGCACGTCGAGGAGCGTGACTTTGCTCGCGCTCGCGTGCGTCAGCGAGTGCGCCATGATGGCGGCGCCCACGGCGACGGCCTCATCGGGGTGCACGCCCTTGCACGGGTCGCGGTCGAAGTAGTCGCGCACCTTCTGCTGCACCAGCGGCATGCGGCTCTGACCACCGACGAGCAAGACCTCGTCGATGTCCGACGGAGACATCTTCGCTTCGTTGAAGATGCGCTCGCACGTCGTGATGGTGCGCGCCACGAACTCGTCGACGATGCCCTCGAGCTCGTCGCGGGTCATCTTGCGGTCGAGGTTCAGGATTCCCTTGGGACCCCGCGCGATGAAGGGGACCTCCAGGGCGGTCTCCTTGGTCGAGGACAGGTTGATCTTCGCGCGCTCGCAGGCCTCACGGAGCCGCTGAATGGCCACCCGGTCGAAGCTCAGGTCCACGCCCGTCTCGGCCATGAACGCTTCCATGACGGAGCCCATGACCGCATCATCGAAGTCGATGCCGCCGAGGAACGTGTCCCCACCGGTGGCGACCACCTCGAAGACCTTGTCGCGAATTTCGATGATCGAGATGTCGAACGTGCCGCCGCCGAGGTCGTAGACCGCCAGACGCTGCCGCAGGTTCTTGCCCAGCCCGTAGGCCAACGCAGCTGCAGTGGGCTCGTTGAGGATGCGAAGCACGTTGAGCTCGGCGAGCTTGCCGGCAGCCCGCACCGCCTGGCGCTGCTTGTCGTTGAAGTACGCCGGGACCGTGATGACCGCGTTGGTCACCTCGTCCTTGAGGTACTCCTCCGCCACCTGCTTGATCTTCCGCAGGATCTGGGCCGAGATTTCGCGCAGGTCAAAGGTCTCGCCCTTGACCTGGATCAGGACCTCGCCTTCCTGACCCTCGACCATGTTGAAGGTGAAGACCTGTCGGATCTTCTCCACTTGCGCGGAGTGAAAGCTGCGGCCAATCAGACGCTTGGGGGCGTAGACGGTGTCCTCGGGGTTCAGCGCCGCCTGCTTCTTGGCGTCGTGACCCACGAGCATCCGCCCGCCCTCGTCGATGGCGAACAACGAGGGGATGGTGTAGCTGCCCCCCCGATACATGATGATCTTCGGCTGGTTGTCCTCGATGACCGCAGCGCAGCTGTTGGTCGTACCGAGGTCGATGCCGATGGCGCGTCCCATGGGGTGAAGCGACTCCTGGTGTTTGCGCGTTCCGGGCTCAGGTTGTCGGGACAACCCCCGTACCTCGCCGGTTTGGATGAGTATCCGCCGCCCCTGTAGCGG
>JAGSHC010000240.1 GCA_023954745.1 Deltaproteobacteria bacterium
CGACGACGACGACGCCACGGGCGACGACGACGACGCCACGGGCGACGACGACGACGCCACGGGCGACGACGACGACGCCACGGGCGACGACGACGACGCGACCAGTCCTCCACTGCCTCCCTACGAGTTCACGTCGAACACGTCTGGCGGGGCCGTCCTGACTTCCCCGAACTATTCGCTGGAGCTGTACCTGGGGCCGTCCGAGCCCATCGGCAGCCGCACCAGCACCGGATACCAGCTGGAGCTCGGCCCCGGCGCCGTGCGCGCCGCACGTTGAGAGGACCCTTGATGCGCTCTGTCCGACCCCTGCTCCTCGCCCTGTCCTTGAGCTTGCTGTTCCCAGCGAGCGCCCTCGCCCAGGCGGCCAACCCGTACTACCCGGTACAGGGCGTGCTCTCCGACGCGTCGGGGACGACGATCAACGGCATCGTCGCGGTGGAGTTCAACCTGTATGTGAACGAGACCGGGGGAACGACCCTCTGGACTGAGACCATCCAGGTGGACTTCGACGATGGGCTCTTCTCCATCTACCTCGGAGAGAACACGCCGCTCGACCCCTCCCTCTTCGCAGGGAACGACGGTCTGTGGGTTGGGATCACGGTCGGGAGTGACCCGGAGATGGACCGCGTCTTCCTCGGGAGCACGCCCTACTCGGGCTACGCCGAGTACGCGGGGAACGTCGAGGCGACGGACATCGTGGGCGTTCTGAACTCCACGCAGGTCAGCCTCCCCGCCGGCACCGCCATCGGCCCCCTGGGGTGCCCGGGTGGTAGCTACGCCATCGGTCTCGATGTCTCCGGGGCCCTGACCTGCACCGCTGGCCCCACGGGCGCGGACTTCGCGTTCTCCAACCAGGCCTGCGCCGCGGGTCAGGTGGCCGTGGGCGTCGACGCGACGGGCTCGCTTCAGTGCGACTCTCCCTACGCCAACGTGGCGTGCGCGGCAGGCGATGTGGTCACGGGCTTCGACTCGGCAGGGGACCCCATCTGCGACTCCATCGGCAACACCCTTTGAGGCGGTACAGGCCCGCTGGCTCTGACGAACGACGTCGAGATCACCGGCGACCTCGACATCACCGGAACGCTCACTGTGGGCGGACAGACCCTGGGCTATCCCTCGGCGCCGCTCTTCCTCTTCGGAAACGAGTCGCAGTTCTGCACCGCGACGTCGGGCAACAACGTCGGCTGGGTGGACTTCCCGGTCAGCTTCGCGGCGCCCCCGGTGTTCGTCGGTGGGATGGATGAGTCCATCAACGACAGCGGCGCCAACTGGATGCGCATGCATCGCCTCGCGACGAACCGGGCCGGCATTCGCTGCAACAGCAACCTCGACGGGATCGACTGGTTTGCCATCGAGCCTGGCACTTGGACCATCGACCAGAAGCAAGTGCAGGCCGGCATCGTGACCGGGCCTGTGACCAATGGGCAGGCCATCTTCTTCAATCAGATCTTCAGCGCGCCACCCGTGGTGCTCCTCATGATCGACGAGACGGGCAACCAGTCTGGTGGGGTCTACGTGCGCATCATCAACACGGTGACGACCGGCGGATTCGAGATCTACACGGACGGCACGTTCGACAACCTGCACTGGGTGGCCATGGACGCCGGCGAGTACAACGCCGGTGGCTTCCACTGGTTTGCGGGCGTGCAAGCTGTGCCGGGCTGCTCGAGCGCCTGCTCCTTCAGCCTCCCGACGGGCATGTTCACCGACTCGGTGCACGGCGTGATGACCATCAACGACACCAACAACAACGGTGCGAGTTGGGTCCGACATCGGGAGATGAGCGACGCGTCGGTGACCGTCCGCATGAACAGCGGCACCGAGAACCTGCACTACATGGTGTGGGAGCGCGACTGAGCGCCGCGGACTCCGCTGGCCGCCCCTAGCAGGGGGTCATGTTGCAGCGCATGAACCGGGTGAGTCGGCCCAGCTCGCCGACCCACGCGTAGGCGACGAGCCCCAGCGACGGGACGAGGCCGACGACGCCGTACGCCATCGAGGCCGTGGCAGCTCCCAAGAGGGCGAGCACGTCACCCGCACGCTCACCCCATGACGCGTTGTCCCACGGGTCCGCTCCCGAGGGGACGAGCCCGAGCTCCGTCTTGAGGGACACCAGGTCCTGGTCGAGCAGTGCGGAGTCGAACGGGCGGCCGTACAGGTTCCGGGAGCGTCGGCCCCGAAGGAAGGCCCGGACCGTGACTCGGGGGGCGAGCACCAGCCCCGTGAACATGCCCCACAGCATGATCATCCATGCCCAGGGCTGAGCGCCGAGCCCGCTGGCGAGCTCCCAGGCGCTGATCTCCGCCTCCCCGCGCCAGTCCGTCTCGTAGCCCGTGACCACGTGGTGCAGGTCGTGGAGCCGCAGCGCGTTGGCGCGGGGCTCGGGGTTGGGGACGCGGTAGGCGAGGGGGCCGAACTGGGCCTCGGCGAACTCCTGGTCGTAGCCACCGTCCCCGAAGTCGTTCTGGGTGAAGAACGCGGCGCGCGCGGAGCGCACCGTCTGCGGCGGAGGGGGTTGGGCAGGCATGGATTCACTCTGGGGTCGCTCGCGCGCGCGACAAGGTCCGCCGGGTCCAAACCTCCCCAGTCGGTCAGGCCGCGCTGCTCTGACGGGGAGCTCCGGACGGTCTCAGCGGCAGCCGCTGCCTGCCTTCTCGTAGAGGCTGTCCACGCGCGGCTCGGCGGCGACCTGGCCCGTAGCATCTACGACCAGGGTGATGGCGAGGCAGGAGGGCGTCGCCCCCGGTCCCGTCCACGTGGGCGGCAGCTCGAGCTTCTGGAGCTGTCCGCGGGAGCTCTCCATGCCAAGGTCGCGGCCGGAGTAGACGAACTGCAGGCTCGGATCCCCCGACGACAGCGTGGCGGAGCGCCACCTCGTCGTGTTTCCGCCATCGGCGCACTCCGTGGAGCCGTCTCGCTCGGGCTCGAACGCACGTCGTGGTTGGAAGGTGGGGCGCATCTCGCCGTCTCCCACCCGAGCCATCCCCTCGATCTTGATGCCCTCGGGCCCCTCCGTCATGACACACACCCGATGCTGCACCCCCGCCTCCCGCTGGGGGCGGCTGCGCTTCGTCTCGAGCGGGGCGGCGAGACCTCGATGACGGGCAAAGCGCTGGGTCGGCGAACGGAGGGTCGGGGTCTGGCTCGTGACCCGCGCTTCGCTCGCGCAGTCCGAGGCGGTCGCCCAGACGGACGTGATGGAGCCGGCCGCGGTCGGGACCACCACCGACAAGTCACTGCGGCACACCCGCAGGCTCGAGGCCTCGCCACTCAGGCGCAGCGCGCGCTGGAGTTGAGGGATGGCACTGTCCCACACGATGGCGGTGCGGTCCGACGAAGCCGACACGAGGGCCTCGCCGCCCGGGAGCCACTGCACAGACGTGACGAGCCCGCGATGCCCCTGAAGGACGTGCTGCGCGCTGCCCGTGGCGAGGTCCCAGACCCGCACATTGCCGTCGACCGACGCGGTGGCGAGACGGAACCCGTCGGTCGACAACGCGAGGTGCGTGACGGGGTCGGTGTGCCCGCGGAACCGCGCCAGCAGGTCCCCCGATGCGCTCTCCCACAGAGCCGCCGTGCGGTCTTCGGACCCAGTCGCGATGCGACGGCCGTCCCGCGAGAACGCCATGGCCTCGACGCCGCCCTCGTGCTCGACGAGTTCCCGCAGCGGCTCGAACGTCTCCCCATCCCAGAGGGCGACCCGTCCATCCGTGCTCGCCGTGGCCAGCCGGTCCCCGGTGGGCGCCCAGGCCACGCTCTTCACGCTGCCGTGCCCCTGCAGTGTGTGGAGGATGTCGCCCGTCTCTGCATCCACGACCAGGGCGTTGCCGTCGGCCCCCCCCGTGAGGAGGCGCTGGCCATCGGGGTCGAAGACCAGACCGCTGACCCGCCCGTCGTGCCCCCGCACTTCGGTGGGGGTCCTGGTGCCGCCCATGGCCCACAGGAGCAAGCGTCCGTCGAAGCTTCCGGCGGCGAGACGGGCGCCCGTAGGAGCGAAGGCGAGCTCCCCCACGGGGGTGCCCACAGCGAGGGCAGCCCCGATGGGGGCGCCCGTGCCCGGGTCCCACAAACGCACGGTGCCGTCCTGGGACCCGGTCGCCAGCATGGCCCCTGAGGGAGCGAAGGCGATGTCCGAGACCCGGCCCTCGTGGCCCTCCAGGGTGTGCACGAGCTCCCCGGAGTCGGGGTCCCAGAGCCGCGCCGTGCCGTCCCGAGAGCCGGTGGCGACCACGCCGGTCTGGGACACGGCGAGGGCCAGCACACCGTCGGTGTGGGCGGCGAGCTGATGGCGGAGGTCCCCGCTGCCGGCCAGGCTCTCGAGCTCGATCAGCGCCTCCCCGCCCTCGTCGCTCTGCCGGGCTTCGAGGTGGGCGGCCGCTCGGACCAGCGCGAGCGCGGTCTCGGTCCGCCCCAGCTGCTGTTGGCGCCGCGACTCCGCGAGGATGCCGCGAATCTCCGCCTCGGCCATGGCCGTCTCGGCGCGCCGCCACTCGCCGTAGAAGATCGACGCCGCCGCTGCGGCGATGAGGAGCACCGTGACCACCACGGTCTGGGCGATGCGCCGGCGCCGCGCCTCGCGCTTCCGCCGGTCGCTGCCGACGATGTACTCCTCGATGGCGTCGGCGAGGTCGAGGGCACTGTCGAAGCGCTCTCCCGGCTCGATCGACATCGCTCGGAGGCACACCTCTTCGATCTCGGGGTGGATGACCTGCTCGGGAGCGCGGTCGCTCGGAGGCACCGGGGACTCGGTGGCCGCGTGCAGGAGCAGCTGGAACACCGGCATCTTTGGGAACGGCGTCTGCAGCGTCAGGAGCTGGTAGAGCATCGCGCCGAGGCTCCACACGTCGCTTCGGCGGTCGAGCTCGTGCACCCGGCCTCGGGCCTGCTCCGGACTCATGAAGCCAGGGGTGCCGACGGCGGCGCCGTCCATGGTGCGCACCAGGGTCAGCCGCTCCACGGGCTGCTTCTGGAGCGTCTCGGTGCCGTCGCCGATGAGCCGCGCCACCCCCCAGTCCATGAGCAGGACCTCGCCGAAGTCGCCGGTCATCACATTCGCAGGCTTGAGGTCCCGGTGAAGGACTCCCCGGTCGTGGGCGTAGGCCACCGCCTGGCAGACCTGGATGAGGGCGCCAAGCAGCTTGTGCAGCGGCCACTCCTCCAGGGTCTCGGCGTCGCCGGCGGCGAGGGCGTGAATGACTTCGTCGAGGCTGCGGCCCGCCACCTTCTTCATGACGAAGAAGATCTCCCCATCCTTGGTCACCCCGATCTCGTGGATCGGAACGATGCCTGGATGCTCGAGCTGACTCGTGATCTGCGCCTCGGCGACGAAGCGGCTGAGCATGCCCTGAGACACCTCGGATGGGTCGCGCACCAGCTTGAGTGCCACGGTGCGGCGCAGCTCGGGGTCTCGCGCCTCGAGGACCCGGCCCATCCCTCCGCTGCCGAGCTCCGCCAGGACCTCGAAGCGTCCGATGCGCTCGCCGGTGTGGGTGCTCTTTGCGCCGAAGGCCCCGCGTTCGGAGTTCCCGGGCAGGCTCTCCTCGGGGAGAGCGATCGTGTCCCCCAGGTTGAGGGTGTGGGCGTCCTCCAGCGTGGGGACCTTGGGAACGCCCATCGTCTCGAGCACCGCCGTGGGCCCAATGGGCTCCTCGGAGGCGCGGCTCGCCAGCTCGGCGAGGGCCGCGGGGATGTCCCTCGTCAGGTCGTGGTTCGGCACCGCCCCACGATACCGGGCCTCGCGAGACGCAGGGCCCGGTGTCGCGTGCACGGACTCAGGTCTGACTTCGCTGCTCGACGTTGTGAAGGATGGCCATCAATGGGCAACCACGATCAGGTGTTACGGACCGTCACAGGTGCGTGAGTGGCGAGGCGTTGCCCGTCGACTCACGAGGGGCGTCGGGCGACGGGGCTACTCGACCCAGACGGTCTTCACGTTGACGAACTCGCGCAGGCCCCACACGCCCAGCTCGCGTCCGTACCCCGACTTGCCCACTCCGCCGAAGGGGACACGGGGGTCGCTGCCCGCCATCTTGTTGATGAACACGCCGCCGGTGTGCAGCTGCGCGGCGATGCGCTTGCCTCGCGCGCGGTCGGCCGTCCAGACCGAAGCTGCCAGGCCGTACTCGGTGTCGTTGGCCACTGCGATGGCTTCCGCTTCGTCCTTGACCCGGATGACCGCCGCCAGCGGGCCAAAGGTCTCTTCAGTGGCGGCGGGGGAGTCGAGACTCACGCCCGTGAGCACCGTTGGGGCGAAGTAGCTGGAGGGGTCGAGTCCCTCCGACAGCTGGGGAGGGCCTCCCCCCGTGAGGACCCTGGCTCCTGCCGCGAGGGACCTCTTCACCTGGTCGTCGAGGGCGTCCCGGAGGTCGGGCCGCGCCATGGGGCCCACCTGGATGCCGGGCTCCATGGGGTCGCCGATCCGCAGAGCAGCCATCCCAGCGGCCAGCTTCCCCTCGAAGGCTTCGGCCACCGACTCCACCACCACGAAGCGCTTCGCGGCACAGCAGCTCTGGCCGGAGTTGAGGCACCGTGAGGTGACGCCCGCGGCCGCCGCGGCATCGAGGTCGGCGTCTTCGAGCACGATGAAGGGGTCAGAGCCGCCGAGCTCCAGGACCGCCTTCTTCAAGGCACGCCCCGCTTCGCTCGCGACCGCGGCTCCCGCGCGCTCGCTGCCCGTGACCGTGACCGCGGCGATCCGTGGGTCGTGAATGACCGCGGGGACCTGGTCCACGTCGATCACGAGGGAGCTCAGCAGTCCCGGGGGCAGCCCCGCCTCGAGGGCGAGGTCCTCCATGGCCTTCATGCAGCCCTGGGTGTTGGGGGCGTGCTTTACCAACAACGCGTTGCCGGCCACCAGGGCCGGCGCGGCCATGCGGAACACCTGCCAGAAAGGGAAGTTCCAAGGCATCACCGCGAACACCAGTCCCAGCGGGTCGTAGCGGACCATGGCCTCGGGGCCGCCCACCTCGATGCTCTCCGTCGCGAGCATCCCAGGACCCTCCTCGCAGTAGTGGGCGCACACCCAGGCGCACTTGCGAACCTCGGCCACGGCTTCCGCGATGGGCTTCCCCATCTCCTCGGTCATGATCGCCGCGAGGGGGTGGCTGCGCTCGATGAGCAGAGCGGCGATGCGCTTGAGGAGTGCGCCGCGGTCCCGAGGAGCTCGTCGGGACCACTCCCGTTGCGCGTTCACGGCGGCACGGATGCGCTCTTCGACCTGCGCGGGCGTGTGGGGGGTGTAGGAGCGCAAGAGGGCGCCAGTGGCGGGATTGATCGACTGCATGAGGCTGACTCCGGCGCGGACCATAGCGCCGGATCAGCGAGGCTCGAACACCAGTCGCGTCCGGCGGGTCCTCTCGATGTCCGCCGCGATCGCTGCGAGGGCCCCGGCCGAGGAGGCCGGCACCACCGACTCCTTCACCAGGAGCTCCCAATGGAGCACCACGGAGTCTCCGCTTCGACTCCACTTCGCCGACCAACTCACGGGGCCGACATCCGACTGCGCGTCCTGGGGCAGCGCGGCCGCCGCGTAGCCGTCCGGCGAGACGATGGTCACCGAGCCTCCCTGCCGTCGCACACCCAGGCGGATGTCCGAGGTGCGGGGATCGCTGACCCCCCGCAGCCAGGTCGGCATGCCCACCGCCACGATGGGAATCAGCCTCCACCCATCACCGGTGCGCACGACGTCTTTCTCGGTCCACAGCGTGTTCACCCGCACCCCAAACGAGTCGAGCCGCTCGATGGTCGTGCTCGCCAGCCGACGGTCATCGAAGAACGTGGCCCCCGCGAAGGTCCTCGCCTCTTCGTCGACGCTCTTCTTGGCCTTCTTGAGAGACAGCTCGCGCCGCTCCCAGCGCTGCGCCTGTTCCTCGCCCCAGCTCGATGCGTCGCGACGCTCGACGGTGAGGAGCAGGCTCGCGATGCCCGAGGAGGTCACGGTCACGTCGTGCCGGAGGGCACGGTGTTCCGGCGTCATCGAGAAGGTGTGAATGGACGGCTGGTCCCCCAACAGGAGCAGCGAGTGATCCGCGAGCTTGTAGGACGTGCCCTCGTGGGTGGGGTACCAGTCGGCGGTGGTCACGAGCCCCTTGTCGGGCAGCCAGACCCCGAACTCGTCCCAGTCCACGATCCCCGGGACCCCGTCGGGCACCGGGCGGCGGTTGTCGTTGAGGAGCACCGGCACGCCGCCCTTGCTGGCAAGCACCTGACTCGCCATGGCCAGCCACTCCAGGGGCAGTAGGCGGCGGCTCTCGGGAGCAGTCGGCTCGCCCCAGCGTGTCCCGAACTTCCAGGCCTCGTCGTGGGCGCCCACGGGGACTCGAGCGAGTCCCTCGGCCAGTGCCACGGTCTTGTCTCGCGTCCCCTCAGCCTCGTTCCGGGCCCACTTCGCCCAGGCGCCTGCCTCGCCCGACCACCTGGTCTGGTGTTCGGCCAGGCCGTCGCTGAGCACCGTGGCCCAGGCGAAGCGGTCGTCCGATGTGCTCACGTAGAGCCACGGGCGCGGATTCTCGGCCCGCAGCGGCTCCGAGGCGACGGGGAGCACGTCCTCCCGAGACAGGATGCGCTGGTCCCCACTCTCGGTGAATGGGGGGAGCTCCCCCCACGTCGCGATGGCGCAGTCCTCGCAGTCCACGACGACCGTCTCGCGCTTGACCGGGACCGTCGCGCCCAGCCGCCGCTGAAGGGTCCAGAGGCCCCCGGTGCAGGCCAGGGGATAGTCGATGTGAAAGGCCTCTTCGATCAGTGCTCCCGTCGCGACGCCCCGACGAGGCCCCTTGAGGAGCAGGGTGTCGTTGCCGCTCAGGCTGACCAGATCGTCGCTGGTGGTGAGCAGGGTCTCGTCATTGCCCGTCGTGACTTCGATGCGGACGCCCTTGGGCTCGCGACACCCGGGCCTCGACGACTGGGAGAACAGACTCAGAGCTTCGCTCCCCAGGTCGTCGAGCACGGCCCGGCGGGAGTGCATCGCCAGCCGGAAGGTGTTCTCGTCCGGCTGGGTGATCGTGAAGGTCTGCTCGAGGATCACGGAGCCGGCGCCAGGGTGCTCCGCGCGGAGCGCCCGCAGATCGAAGGGCGCACCGTGGGCGAGGCTCGCGAGGAGCAGCGGCAGCAGCAGCAACCACCTCATGGCGCCTCCTGCCGAATCACCAGGACGCGGTCTTGCAGGGCGCCCACGGACGCGACGAAGTTGCGTCGAGCCTGACCGAGGCCGTGCTCCATGGGGCCAGGGTGCTCCTGCACGGTGAGTTGCACCGTGACTCCTCCCGCTTCTTCGACGGCGGTGAGCTCGCTGCGCCAGTCGTCGCGCTCTTCGCCGCCGGGAGCTGGCAGGGCGAGGACGCTCGCCCCACGCGGGAGCGTGAAGCGGAGCGTCGAGCGCTGGTGGAGGGGGGCCAGGACGAAGGGGTAGAAGCGTCGCTTGCTGAGGGGCACGCTGCCCGGGTCTCGGGCGTGAACCCACGGCAGCCGCACCACTCCGTACTGCCCTTGAAGCTGCATGATCTGGGGGGCCTTCAGGCTCACGCGGGTGGTCCACGTCGTCGACGCGGAGTCTGCATCGGGCCCATCCACCACCTCCAGGATCTCGGCTCCCGGCCATGCCTTGAGCACCGCGCGGCGGATGCCCTGTTCCCACCTGGCTGCCTCGGAGCGCGCCGCCTCGGACGCTCGCTCGTTGGCCCGCATCCCTTCGAAGCGCCAGACCAGGTCGACGTCCGCGGAGCCGTCGGTGTGCAGGGTGATCTGGGCCTCGTCATGCTCCAGCCAGTGCTCGGGGGCGGTGGGGGGGATCGACTCCACGCGCCC
>JAGSHC010000290.1 GCA_023954745.1 Deltaproteobacteria bacterium
CTCCACAGACGCGGCGGCGGAGGCCGACGCGGCGCTCGAAGCCTCAGCCTGGGCGAGGGCTTCGTACGCGGCGACCGCGGCGGCGGACGCCGAAGCAGCGGCGGAGTCCGAAGCGACGGCGATGGCCTGGGCCTCTACCTCCACGAGGGTCGCGGCCAGCGCGGCGGCGGAGGCCTCGGCATCGACCCGCATCGCGGTGATGGCAGCGGCGAAGGCGATCGCTTCGTCGGAGTCCTCATCGAGGTCCGTGCGGAGGTCCCAGATCCAGTCCATGTCGAAGGCCAGCGCGGGGCGGTGCAGGAGGTGGTCCTCCACCTCGCCGAAGGCAAAGGCACCGCTGCCATCCCACCCGGCTTCGGGCAGCGGCTCGCGGGTGAGCAAGATGCGGCTCCAGGCCTCCTTGCGGGGACCGGTCCAGGTGCCGGGGAGCCGGACGGACGTGGTCTCACCGGGGACGGCATCCACGGCGAAGTTCACGACGTTCCACTCGTCCGTCCAGGTCCCATCGCCGTTCACGTCGAGCAGCACGTTGACGTAGCGGGTGCCTGCCGGGGCGCTGGGCGCCAGGGTCACGAGCACGTCGACTCCGAAGACGCCGTTCTCGGACCAGAGACCGACGAGCCCGTCGTCTCCCGAATCGTCGTTGGTCATGTTCTCGGTGAGGTCCGGGTCGTCGCTGTCGAGCACCCCCCGCTCGGCCGTGACCCGCGCCCCCAGGAACTCCTGGCTCGAGTTCAGGGTGTGCGCGCCTGGCGCCGAGGCGTTGGTGGTGCTGAAGGCACTGGGGAACGCGCCCATGGAGGCGACCCCCGGCGAGCTCAGGAGGTAGTTGGTGGGAAAGCCGTCCGGCGCGTCGCCGTAGTCGGCCAGGGGAATGCCCGACGTGACGTCATCGCCGTTGCCCACGGCCGGCGGGTCCTCGGCGCCGCACTGGGTGTTGCCCAAGAGAAGAAGGGTGGAGGCAAGGGAAGCGGCGACTCGGATGCGCCGGGAAGATCGGGTGGTCATGGTGTCTCCTCGATTCCGCCGACCGGAGTTGGTCGAACGGGCTCAGGAAGAGCAACCGCCGTGCCAGAAGCGCAAATGACTGATTGCACTGGACTTTCAAGAGGCCCGCGTTGGGGTGTTTCACCTGTTCCGGTCGGTGTCACACCCCGAAGCCCGGCGCGCACCACGCGATGGCGAGGCCCGGCCGCTCGGGTCGCCACGCCCGGATCTTCACCCGTCGGGAACCAAGTGCCTCGGCCCGGGGTCCGATGAGGAGAACAGTCCTTTGTCACCACGCTTCCTCAGGAGTCCACCATGTCCCCCAGCCTCTTCCGCCAAGCCCACACTCTTGCGGTCCTCAGCCTCGGACTGACCATCGCTGCCGCCGTGCAGATCGTGTACTCCCGCCCGCGGTGATCGGGCCTCAACGTCAGTCGAGCAGCACCTCGACCGCTTCGCGGAGCTCCGCGGGCCGGTGCTCGCTCGCCAGGTACGTCACGACCCCGTCGCGGTCCACCAGCGCTTGCCGCGGGAACGGCGACAGGGCGTCGGGCCACGCGTACTGGCCGTAGGTCCCGTCGTCCCACACCACGAGAAAGGTGACGTTCGTCTGCTCCAGGAACGCCGCCAGCGTCTCCGCGTCCTCGCCGAACCCACCGGTCGCGACCCCCACCACCGTCACCCCTTGGGGCCCAAAGGGCTCCCACACATCGGTCTCCAAGTCCGGAAACTCCAGACTGCACACCGGTCAGAAGGTGGCGAAGTACGCCAGGAGCACCGGGCCCTGCTCGGTGAGCTCACTCAGGCGGTGCGGCGTCCCATCAAGGGCCAGGTAGGTCGCGTCGATGGCCGCCTCGCCCACCCCCACCCCGTCCTGGTTCGCCTCGACGAGCAGACACTTGCGCCCCTCGTCGGGGTCGTCGGTGACGAAGTTCACCCAGGTGCTCAGCTCGTCGGTCACCCCCGCATCGAGCTGGAGCACCATGCGCTCGCTCTCGCCCGGCGCGAGGCTGGTGCCCGCAGGAAAGTCCTCGATGCTCAGGACTGACTCCCCGAACTCCACCGCGCTCACGGACAGGGGCTCGGTGCCAGCGTTGCGCAAGGTGATCCGGGTGCGCGCGGCCTCTCCGTCCGCTGCCGCCGGCAGCAACGCCACCCGCGGAGCCACGTTGAGGTCGGGCGCCGACCGGTCGGCGAAGAACCGGTAGCTGACCAGCTCGGTCCAGTTGCTGCTGAAGAGCAGGTCCCCGCTCCCCGCGATCCCCAGGCTGCGCGACTCACTGCCGGCTCCCTGGGGGAGGGGTTCGCTCCCTACGGGGCGCAAGTCCAGATCGTCGAGCCCCACGAACACGCGGAGGTCCGTCCAGTCGGAGACATACACCGCGCCGCCGCTCCCGACCGCCACTCCGAGGGCAGAGCCGGGCGTGTCCTCCACCTCCACGAGCCCCGGGGCCCGGGGGTCCGCCAGAGACACCAACGCCACGCCGGAGGCACCCGCCGCGAGCACCGCTCGATCCCCCGCGAGTTCGAGGTCCTTCACCGCCCCGGGCACATCGAGGCGCGTCACCACAGAGGGGGCCGCCGGGTCTGCGATGTCCACCACCACGAGCCCTCCGTCGGCGTCCGCCACGTACGCCAGGTCGCCCTGGGCGCGCACGGTCCAGGCATTGCCCAGCCCCTCGAGGCGCGACAGCTCGGTCAACTCGGCTCCGGCGCCGCGTCGATACACCACGAGGCCCGTGTGGACCGCCGCGAGGAGCAGATCCCCGTGCACGGTGATCCCCTCGACGGAGTCCTCCACCTCGAGTGACCCCAGCTCGGTCAACGACGTGGGAGCGCTGGCATCGATCACCGCGATGAAGTCGCTTCGAGAGATCGTGCTCGACCGGTTGGTGGCGTAGACCCGTTCGCCGTCGGCATCCACCGCCAGGTGCTGGCAGCGTGGGTACTGCTGACTCCCCAACGACGGCGCGATCCGGTCCAGCCGGACCAGGGCCGAGGGTGTCTCGAACGAGTAGACGTTCAATCCGAGGACCCCGCTGCAGAACCACACGCGGGTCCCGTCGACCTCCACGTCGAGCAACTCGGAAAACGACGGGCCGTCGTATCGATCCAGCAGAGTGACCGGATCCATCCAGGGGCTCGCCGGTTCGGTCTTTCCCGCGCCGCAGGCGGAGCTCGGCTGCTGGCCGTCCTTGCACCCCGACGAGGCGCCGAGAGCGAGCAAACACATCAGCAGCGGGATCATGGGGCGCATGAAGAGTCGTCATCAGAGCACGCGCGATGTTACGGGCGCGTTCCGGCCCGCCCCCCCCGACGGACCTGTCGTCCGGGGTACCATCCCGCCGTGGACGCGGACGTTCCCTCCCTGCTGCAGTTGCGCGCGTGTCGCGTGGACCTCCGCACCCGATCGGTGCTGCGGGAGGACCGTGGTGCGCGTCTGAGCACGAAGGAAGCCGAGCTCCTCGTCTACCTGACGCAGAACCCTGCCCGCGCGATCTCGCGCGAAGAGCTCCTGCAGGAAGTGTGGGGGTACGACCCGTCGGTGATCTCCCGCACGGCCGACACCACGATCCAGCGGCTGCGCAGCAAGATTGAGCGCAACCCCCGCCAGCCCGAGCACATCCTCACCGAGCACGGACACGGCTACCGCTTCGAGCCGCTCGCGCCCGACGGCACCGCCCCGAGCCTGCCCATCGCGCGGAGCACCGAGACCAGCCGCACCAACTTCCGCGCCGACCCCACCCCCTTCGTGGGTCGAGAGCGCGACCTCGCGCGGGTCGCTGATCTCCTCGGCCCGTCCCGCCTCGTGACCCTTCGGGGACCCGGGGGGGCCGGAAAGACCCGCCTGGCGCGGCGCGCCGCGCTGGACGCCCTCCGGGACGGGATCGCCGGTGAGAGCCTGTCCGGCGGCGCCTACTTCGTCGACCTCGCCCCCGCGAGCACCGAGGATGATGTCGTCCGTGTCGTGGCCAGCTCGCTGGCTCTCTCCCTCGTGCTCGATCATCGCCGGCACGACGCCATCAGCCAGATCGGCCACGCCATCGCCGACCGCGGGCCCCTCGTGCTCGTCTTCGACAACTGTGAGCAGATCGTGGCTCCGGCAGCTCATGTCGCAGGGCGTCTCATGGACGTCGCGCCCGACATGCGGATCATCGCCACCTCGCGGGAGGCCCTGCACCTGACCGGGGAGCGGGTCCTCGAGCTGGGCCCCATGACCCAGGAAGAGGCCTCGGAGCTCTTCGCCGTCCGGGCGCGCGCCGTGCGCCCCGACTTTCGCGTGGACGACGCCGGCCTCCTCGGGCGCCTCGTGGACGCGCTCGACCGACTTCCGCTGGCCATTGAGCTCGCGGCGGCGCGGTCGGGTCTGCTCGCCCCCGAGCGGATCCTGGAGCGCCTCCAAGAACGCTTCCGGCTGCTGAGCCGGGGCCCCCGGGACGCGACACCGCGACACCGCACACTGCGGGCCACCATCGACTGGTCCTGGAACCTGCTCGACGACGACGAGCGCACCGCCCTGACGTGGTGCGCGGTGTTCCGCGGAGCGTTCCCCGTCGAGGCCGCGGAGTACGTGCTGTTGGGCGCTCACCCCGACGACGACTTTGTGCTCGACGTGCTCGAGACCCTGCGCGAGCGCTCCCTGCTCCGGGCCCACGCAGCGCCGGAGGACCCCGAGACTCCCCGGCTGCGCCTGTTCGAGAGCGTGCGCGCCTACGCCGAAGAGAAGCTGGACGAAGCCGGAGAGGCCGACGCGGCCCGCGCCCGACATCGCGACTGGATGGTGCAGCGAGCCGAGGAGTTGGCCACCGCGGTCGATGCCACCGGGGGCGACCGCGCGATGGCTCGTCTCGGGCTGCTGCTCGACGACCTCCTCGCGGTGGTGGACCGTCACGCTGAGGACGCTCCCGAGATCGCAGTGCGAGCGGCCCTCGCCACGGTGACCTGGCTCTACCGCCAGGGCCCGATGCGCACCCACCAGGAGGTGCTCGACCGAGCGGTCAGCATCGCCGCGGCGGGCAACCTGTCCGACTCCCTGCGCGCCCGGGTGCACATGCGCCGCAGCATCGCCCTGCGTCACCAGGGACGAGCCGAAGAGGGCTACAACGCAGGTGAGCAAGCCCTCGAGCTGGCCCAGCGCGGGGGAGACGCCATCACCATGGGCGAAGCGATGGTCGCCATCGCCGCGCTCCAGAGGAACCGGGGACGCACCGCCGAGAGCGACGAGATGAACCGGAAGGCCTTGGCGCTGCACCTGGAGCACGGCCACCGCCTCCAGGCGCGGCGCGCGAAGTCTGCGCTGGCCTTCACGGCCTGGAAGCAAGGGCGATTCCCCGAGGGGGAGGAGCTCTACCGAGACGTACTCGCCGAGGCCCGCGCGGACGACGACCAGGCGGGGGCGGCCACGGCCCTCACCAGCCTCGGCCTCGTGCTGCTGGACCAGGGACGCCCCAAGGACGCCGAGGGAGCGATGCTCGAGAGCCTCGAGCTCCACGAGGCCATCCGGGATCGCCGCGGCGCGGCCGTGGCGGCAGGAAACCTCGCCCGCCTGGCGGTGAACCGCGGGCAGGTGCGCAAGGCGCGCGCTCGCTACCAGGAGTGCCTGCTGGGGCTCAGGGCCATGGGGGATCGCCGTCTCGAGGGCGTGGTGACGCGCAACCTGGGCGTGCTCTGCATGAGCAAGGGCCTGACCCGTCAGGCCGAGGAGCACTTCCGCATGGCCCTGGCCATCGCCCGAGAGACGGACGATCAGTGGAACGTCGGGAGCGTCTTGTCCGACCTCGGCGAGGTCCTGATGCACGAGGGGCGCCACGCCGAGGCCGCGGTCCGGTACCAGGAAGCCCTGGTGAAGGCCGAGGAGGTGGGCGACCACCGCAACGCAGCCATCATCCGCGGCAACCTCTCGGTGCTTCATCATCAGCGCGGAGAGCTCGACACCGCCGCCGCGCTCAACCGACTCGCCCTGGGGGAGCTCGGGGAGCTGGGCCTGAAGCGGGCGGAGGGCTACTTCGAGGCATACGGCGCTCTGCTCTGTGCCGAGCGAGGCGAGCTGGAGCGGGCGCGCACTCTCGTCGACTCCGCCAGCGAGACCCTGCACACCTTCGGGGACGTGAAGGGCAAGGCCCTGACCGAGATGTGTTCGGCGGGCGTGCGGCTGGTGGAGGCGCGGACCAACGGCACCACCGAGCAGCGCGAGACGGCCGAAGATCGAGCGCAGCGCTTCGCCGAAGAGCCGGATCCCGACGTCAGCAGCGACACGCTGCACAGCGCGGACACGGATCAGGGCCGCCGCCTCTTGCGGCGCCTGCTGGATCTGCCGCCGAGCTAGGCGGGAAGCACGGTCCCGCTGGCCTCACCGAAGCCGATGCGCACAGCGCCTTCGGCCTCGCACCACGCACGCATGATCACGGTGTCGCCGTCCTCCAGGAAGGAGCGCACCTCTCCGTTTGGAAGCGTGACCGGCTCCTTGCCGCCGCGGGTGATCTCGATGAGCGCACCCTCCATGCCCGCCTCGGGGCCCGACAGCGTCCCCGTCCCGAGCAAGTCGCCCGGGCGCAGGTTGCAGCCGTTCACCGTGTGATGGGTCACGAGCTGGGCCACGGTCCAGTACGCGTGCTTGTAGTTCCCCAGGGACAGCCGGGTCGGCCCGTCGGCGTCCCGCCGCATCTTCTTGCTCTCGAGCAGCGTCTCAAGAGTGATGTCGAAGGCACCCGCGTCGCGGTTCGCCGCGGACTCGAGGTACTCCAGCGGCTGCGGGTCCCCCTCGGGGCGAACGAAGGGCGCGCGGAATGGCGCGAGCGCGTCCATCGTCACGATCCACGGAGAGATGGTCGACGCGAAGCTCTTGCCGAGGAACGGTCCCAGCGGCTGGTACTCCCATCCCTGGATGTCGCGGGCGGACCAGTCGTTGAGGATGCAGATACCAAAGACATGGTCCTCCGAGGAGTCCATGGAGATCGGGCTCCCCTGGGCGTTGCCCTTCCCCACGAACACGCCGAGCTCCACCTCGTAGTCCATGCGCGTGCTGGGACCGAAGCCCGGTACGCCATCCTCCCCAGGACGCTTCTGCCCATGAGGGCGAAGGAAGGACTCGGGCGACACCCCAATGGACGAGCTCCGCCCGTGGTAGCCGATGGGGATCCACCGATAGTTGGGCAAGAGCGGGTTGTCGGGGCGAAAGAGCCGGCCGATGTTGGTCGCGTGATGAATGGATGAGTAGAAGTCGGTGTAGTCGCCGATGGTGGCCGGCAGTCCCATCACCACGTCGGCCTGAGACACCATGCTCGACTGCAGGGTGTCCTTGAGGGGCGACCCCGCGGCCAAGGCCGCGCTCAGCTGTACGCGCAGGGCCCGCCAGGCGGTCTGCCCGAGGCTCATCAGGTGGTTGAGCGTCTCCTC
>JAGSHC010000013.1 GCA_023954745.1 Deltaproteobacteria bacterium
CGACGACGACGACGACGCGACGACCTCTCCGCCTCCGCCTCCGCCACCCCGGACGACCGGCTGTGACTGCGGCACCCAGAGTCCGTGGGCCGCCGCGCTGTTGCTGTTTCCGTTCGTAGGCCTCAGAGCCCGACGACGCCCTTGACGTCGACTCGCGGGGACCAGACCCCATCGAGCAGCGCCCGGGCGGTCAAGGGAGCCTCCGCGATGCCGGTACAAGCGAACGCTTCGGCCGCCACGGCACCACCGGGGGCTCGAGGGTCGGTTCCTGCAAGGGCACACCAGGCCTCGCCAGCGACTGCGTCGATGCGCACCCGCGGGGTCCCCGTCGCACCGGCCACGGCCTGCACCTCTGGCGGGGGCAACGCAGGGTAGAGCCCCTGCGCGACCAACTGTCCCACGAAGATCTCGGTTCGCTCGGGGAACCAGTCGTTGACGATGCGGTCGGCCTCCTCGAGCCAGTGATCCTCGTACGTGTACAGCTCTGCTTCGGGGTCGCCACGCACGTCTCGCCAGTGGTCTCCCCACCGGGCGGACTCTCCGATGATCGCAGGCACGACCCGCTCTGACATCCCTTCCCAGCGCGCGACGTTCTCCTCGATGCCCAGGGCCCCGTCTCCGTACAGGTGCAGGAACGTCCGGTCGCCATACAGGGTCCGGAAGTCGGGGTTGAGGCTGAGGTTTCCAAAGATCTCGCCCGGAGTCCCCTCATCGAGATTCCCCAGGACGTTCTCTTCCACGGCGGTCTGGATGAGCTCCGCGTCCCAGATGAAGAACCGCCAGGTCTCTCCATCCTCGCGCTTCCGCCCCGCCCACCAGTTCTTGATGGGCCAGTCCACGTTCCCGGCGTAGTGGTTGAGCAGCATGTAGTCCGCGAACTCGGTGAGGTCGAGGACTTCTTGCAGCGACGCGTATGCGCTGGGGTCCGTCAGGTCTTCCCGGGCGCGCGCGATGAGATCGTTCCACGCGTCCAGGTCTCCATCGGAGACGACGCCCGAGTTGATCGCGTCGTATTCGTCTGCGTTCCCCCCAAGGCGCTCGGCCTGAAACGATGCGTCCGGGCGCTCCTGCGCCTGGTACACGCCCCAGTACAGGCCGTTGAGGAACATGTGCACGGGACGTACGCGCACCGCAGTCCACCCCATGGCCGCGTGGCTCGCGCCCGTCCAAGGTTCGCGCACGTACTGAGCCCGTCGCCGGCCCCCATGGCTGTAGTAGCCCCAGGTCCGGTTGTATCCAGCGCGGAGCAGGAGGGTGTCGAACCGTTCGACGTCGCCGGTCTCGTAGACCGGAAGGCGCAGGTCGCCCGAGTACTCCCCGCGGAAGGTCAACCGGAACGACTTCTTCGGTGTTCGGTCGGCGCGTCGCCCGGCTCCGCCGTGGATGCGGACTCCGGAATACACCGGCTCGGTCGTCTCAGCGCCGAAGCCGAGGAAGCTCGAGTAGGCGTCGCGCTCCCAGGCCGACCCACCCTCGATCGAGTTCTCGTGGATCCCGTCCTCGCCGAACAGGTCGTCGGGGTCGATCACCAGGGCGACCGCCGGCACCTCGAAGAACAGCCCGGGAAACAACGTCCCGTCGAGGTCCGCCCCCACCACCTCCGGGTCGACTTCGTAGTCCGCTGGATAGGGGCCCCCATTGAGCCCCTCCCACCAGTCGGTCGGCCATCCCTCGGGGCGCTGTTGGTTCGGGACGTCGTCAGCGAAGATCCAGGTCCGCGCTCCCCCATCCCAGAACGGCTCCCCATCCACCCAGACCGCGGCGCGCACCACGGTGGTGGTCTGAATGAGGATCGGCCCGGAGTAGACCTCCGGGTCCCCGCGCAGCGGGTCCCAACCATCGAACGTGTAGCGCACCTCGCCTTCCCCGAGGGGGTTGGTCAGAGTCAACTCGAACGACTGATCGACCCACCCGTGGGGGTGGCTGAACATCGAGGCGAAGTCGGGGATCTCCTCGACGACGTCGTCCCCGGTCTGGGGTGTGGAGTCGTCGTCGTCGCCGGCTGCCGTGACGTCGTCGTCGTCGTTCGCTGCGGATGGGCACCCGGCCAGCAGGATCAGGGAAGCTATTATCGTGGCAATGCGCATGATCGTCCTGCTCCTCGCCCCCGTCGTGTTCGCCCTCGCTGGGTGTCCGTCCGGGGACCCTCCCCAGCCAGTCGTCGGGTCTCCGACCCCCCCGGCCGAGCCACCCATCGACCTTCCGGAACTCTTCATCAACGAGTTCATGGCGTCGAATGAGTATGCCCACGCCACAGGGGTTGGCGTGTTTCCCGACTGGGTCGAGTTGTACAACCCGGGCGCGGAGCCCGTCGACCTCCTCGACCTGTCGATCACCGATGATCTGGAGACTCCGGACAAGCACGTCTTCACCGAGTCCCTGGAGATTCCCCCACAGGGGTTCCTGCTCCTGATCGCCAGCGCTCCCGAGGGAGACTTGAGCCCGGAGACCTTGCCCTTCAAGCTCAGCTCGGGCGGGGAAGAGCTCGGCCTCTTCCACTCGTCGGGTCTGCCTCTGGACCAGCTCTCCTTCGGGGTGCAAGAGACCGACATCTCCGCCGCGCGGTCCACCGATGGGGGAGGGGAGTGGGTGTACGTGCCCAATGGCACCCCCGGAGAGTCGAACGAAAGGCCCTGAACCGCAGCCCCTCCGGTGGGCTCAGCCATAGATGGCCATCAGGGGGTCCACGCCGTACTCACCGATGTCCTCGGTGATCCCGGCGCCGGTCAACAGCGCCCGATAGATGTGCTCCGGGTTCACGATCACGCCGCCAGGCGACGGGAGCCCCGTGACGAGGTCGGTGGTCGTCGGCGCCATGCCCTGGTCCGAGGTCGCGCCGATCACTCGGCCGCCCTGGACTCCGCCCCCCATGAGGAAGCAGGCGTTGTGCAGGAAGTGGTCCCGCCCGCCGCTCGAGTTCACCAGGGTCGAGCGACCGAACTCGCTGAAGCCCACGATCGTCGTGCGGTCCAGCCAGCTCTCGCCGGTGTCGCCAAACTCCCGCGTCTCGAGGTCATCCACCATCGCCTTGACCAGGTCAAACCCTGACCGGAGGCGCGCGGGGTGCTCCGACGCCCACTCGGGTCCGTGACTGTCGAGCCCGTCGGTCACCACGATGGAGACGGATCGGCTGATGCCCGAGGTCACCGCCACCACGGCGCTCGCACACTGGGCGGCCGAGGACGTCAGATCGTCGGGCTCGATTCCGTAGAGGTCGCGCAGAGCTTGCATCTCGGCTGTCTCGGCGGCGAAGTCGAACCGGTCTCCCAGGCCCTGGTCCACGAGGGATCGTCCGGCCCGGCGGAAGTCGAGCGCGTCCTGATGGAACCGCGACGCGAACGCCTGCTGTGCGCCTTGATCCGCCAGGAGGTCGTCGGCCAGCGCCTGGAGCCCGTCGGGGAGGCCGGTCGTGGCCGGCGTGAGCGCCCGCAGGAGGTCCTGTACGGAGCTCACCCGCACCGCGCTCGACCAGCTGGGCTGGTTGGCGTTGTACGACTCCACCAATACGGACAGCTGGGGCATGGGCTGCCCGGACCCGAGACAGCTCGCCAACAGGGTCGCCAGAGACGAGCCCTTCGCCTGCAGACCTGTCGGGGGCCGACCGGTCAGGAATCTGCGCCGCCCGACCTCGTGAGTCAGGGTGTCCATGCTCAGGCCCCGGACCACGCACATCTTCTCCGCGGCGTACCGGAGGTCGCCGATGGCGGGGCCGAACGTCATTTCGGGCACGGAGGTAGGAACGAGCTCGCGGTATTGACTGGGCAGTCGGTCGTAGCCGGGCTGGATGCGCGTCGTCTTTCGAATGTCGTCCCGAAAGACCGCCGGATCCCGGGGGTCCAGCGACATCAGGAGGTCCCAACCCCCGTCGAAGTAGCAGAAGATGTAGTAGCGGTCCTCGAGCTCCCCGTCGTCCGCCCGGGCCACCCGGACGAGCGGTCCTCCGGCGCCGAAGGCAGCCAACCCACCCAGGGACGCGAGCCCCCCCAGAACCGTGCGCCGATTGGGTCTCCGGTGTCCGTGGCCCCCACGGCAGCTGCGCGTGCATCGATGCTTGGTCATGGGCACCTCAGTAGCTGTAGAAGTCGGGGTGGGTGAAGAGGGCGACGCAGACTGTCTGCCACGCGAGCTCGATGCCGAAGCCATCGTCCGCCTGCTCGATGAGCCGCTGCCAGGGCTGAAGCCGGCTGTCGCCCTCGGGCCAGTCGTGCCCGTGGAAGCGCAGCAGCGCAGCGCGCAGGTTGGCGCGGGCAGCCTGGCTCGTCGCGGGGTCCGTCAGCTCCGCCCGGACCAGGAAGACCCGCTCCCCCGGAGTGCGGAGCTGTTCGAGCTCGATCAGGTCCGCGCAGACCTTCTTGCTGGCGTCGTCCAGGAACTTCTGGAACAGAAGAGCAGGCTCGAGCTCCTCCTCGGTGGCGCCCAGGTAGTCGGGCTTCCCCAGAGTGGGGCTCAGCTCCAGAAACAGGTCGACGTTGGTGGTCCCGCGCAGCTCGGTCCAGCTGATGCCCCCGGTCGTCGCGATGACCGCGGAGCGGAGCTGGTCCACGTTCATCCGGCGGCGCTCGCGGCTGAAGGTGTCGGGGACCACGTCCACCGTACCTACGGTCTCCACGCTGACCTCGGGGGTGCCGCAGCCCACAGCAAGGAGGAGGAGGGCGACGGCGGCCAGACGTAGGCCGTTCATCGCACCCTCCGGTACCGCTCGCTCGTCAGGATGTCCCTGACCAGGGCCTTGTAGTTGAACTGCCCGTCAGCGAAGCGTCCCGCGATCTCGTCGAGCCAGTCCTCTTCGACCTCCGCCAGGTCGCGGCCCAAGAGCCAGCCCGCGGTCTTCTGGGCCACGCAACGGGGCAAGCGGCCGTCGACGACACCGCTGGCGACCAGCAGTTGTGGGCCGAGCTCGATGTTCTCCTGGTGTCGGGACTCGATGAACTCGTAGGACTGCATCCACCCCACCCATGGGTCCTCCTCGGAGGAGATGGGGTCGACGACGTAGTAGTTCCGGCACTCGGGGCTACAGGACTCACCGGTCTGGGCGCACCACGCGCAGTCCTCGCGGTAGGGGGAGTAGTCCTCGGGGTCCAGGTAGCCGGCCCCATACTCTCCGAAGCGACCCCAGTGGGCGGCCGCCGGCTCGAGCAGGGCGTGGCAATAGCGGCACCCATCACGTTCGGTGAGGTCGATGGGCGGATCGGGATCGTCGAGGCCGCTCAGCCCGTCCGCCGGTGCCTGGAATGGCTGACAGAGGAACGCGTTGTGGAACCGGTTGGCGCGGCCGCGACGCGTCTGGAACTTCATCAGGTAGGCGGTGGAGGTGAGGACGCCAGACTGCTCGGGCCCCAGGGTCAATTCGACCCATGTGTCCTCGTCTTCGAAGGCCAGCTCCGGCAACAGCGCCGGATCCACCGGCACCTCGTTGAAGCGGATGTGGGCTGGCACCTGCGTCTGGTACTTGAGGAAGTGCACCAGCGGTCCGTTGACGTACATCGTCCTGCCGGTCAGGACCTCGAGGTAGGACAGATCCTGCTCGATGACCCGGGAGATACGACGCTCCATGTCCCCCACGATCGCCACGGCAACCGGTGGGTTCGGGTTTCCGCCGTTGTGCCCCAGGTTGAAGGTGTCGCACCACGCGAGGTTCGGGCCGCAGCCGCAGTGCGGGTCGTATCGGCTCTCGTAGGTGTTGCACTTCGTGCCCCAGGGGCTGTACAGCGCTTCCTGGGCTTCGAACGCGCAGACCTTCACCTTGATGTCTGGGTTCCAGTACGGCGTCACCTCGACCCAGCCTTCCTGGGTCCAGCCATTCTCATCGGTGGTGGTGACGAGCTCCCCGTTGGCGTCCCACGAGGCCTCGAAGTCGCCGCACGAGACGGGACCGCCGCGGTAGTGGGGAGCCACGAGGTAGCGGTAGTACACCCCGTCCCGATAGAGCAGCCGTTGCCGGTTGCTCAGAAGTCGGATGTCGCTGACGTTCGGCCACAGGAGTGAGCGGTGGTGCCTCACGACCTGCGAGGCAAACTCGGGCGTGGCGAGCCACTCGTCGATCAACGACTCGACGGACTCGCCCGCGGCGACCCGCGCATGCTCCTCGGGGGTGGGGGGAGCGCCGCGCAGATCCAGGCTGACCGCCCGGAGCCAACGGTGGTTGTCGAGGAGGGCGTCCTGGGCTGCTCCCAGGGACGGCAGGAGCAGGAGCAGCAGCCCGAGCAAGCTCCCAAGCATTCGGCTCGTCACGGTTGGAATCCTCCTAGCCACCAGGCCTCGATGGCCGCGATCTGCGCGTCGTTGAGGGGGTCTCCGATCGGCATCGCACCGGAGCGCACGTTGAAGAGAACGTCGTCGATCTGCTCTTCCCACAGGGCCGGTGTGTCGAGCCGGGTGTCGGTGTCGCCGTCGTGGCAACGAGCGCACTCTTCGAGGTAGAGGGGCTCGATGTCGTTTGCCCACGTGACGTTTCCGATGGGATCGATCGAAAAGGTCAGGGGCAAGGAGTCAGCTTCTCCTCCGTCGTCCCAGACCGCGTGGGCGGACAGCGTGTGGGAGTCCAGCGTGGAGAGCCCCTCCAGCTCGAGGCGGAACCGCCCGTCCTCCAGCGCGACAGGCTCTCCATCCAACGTCGCGGTGAGGTCTGTCACGACCCCTAGCCGGCTCGGAAAGAGCTCGATGGTGACCGCGTTGGCGAGGCGCTCCCCGTGCTGCACTCCCCGAACCGCCACCCCGCGGTCGAGGGCGAGCCGCTCCACCCCGGATGCCGTCGGCACGAGCAGGCGGCCCAGATCATCGACCCGCAGCACGCCGGAGTAGCTCCTGCCGGTGTCGATGAGCGTCTCGCCGCGCGCGTGGAGGAGCGAGGACTCGGTCTGCACCCAGGCCCCGGGTGCTCCGGGGTCGGCGGAGACAGCGAGCACTGGCTCGTCCACGTCGAACCGCGCCCAGGCTCCCTCGACCGACCGCCACCACAAGGCGCTGCCCGCGAGGGCCCAGAGGTTTCCTTCGGAGTCCGCAGCCAGCATGTCGGCCGGGAGGCCAGTCCGGTGGTCCACGGTCTCCCAGCCCTCGATCAGCATCCCCAGCACGCCCGCCTTGTGCCGAGCCCAGAGGACGGTCTTCCCGTCCGGGGTCGCGCCGAGCGCGAAGGCCTTGTCGACAGGCTGATCACCAAACCGGATCCGGTCGACCCGGCCGTCTGCGACCCGGTGGAGCTCGGCGGGTGTCTGAAGCCAAAGCTCCCCGCCGCGGTCCCGCACGGATGTAGGGGGTCCGCCCAGCAACTCCGAAACGGCCGACGTCGCCAGTCCTTCACCCGTCCAGACACGCACATCCGTCCCGGTCACGACGACGGGCACGTCGCCGCGCAGGGTCGCGCCCCCAACCAGTGCGTAGTCGCCGACGTCCACCACCGTGAGATCGGGCAGGCCCTCGTCGTAGAGGAACAACTCGTTGCCTGAACGCACGAGCGCTCGATATCCACCCAGGGGGACTACCTCATCGGCTGCCCCACTCACGGGTGCGTCGATCAGGAGTTCAGCCGTGTCGAGGTCAGCGACCCGGATGCTCCGCACGTCGCAGCCCGCTATCGTCAGTGCGATGGACACGAAGAGGAGATTTCGGCTCATACCTCCCAAAAGTAGCATCTTTGCGGCGTTTCTCCTGTGTTCTGGATGTCCCTCGGGCGACCCCGGCCCCATGGAGGACCCCACGCCGGCCCGCGCTGCTTGTGACCCGGCCCTCACTCTGACGCCGGCCTCGTCGGTGGTGGAGACGCGAGGATTCGTTCAGCTGGTCGGTGGTGGTGGGACCGGTGACCACCGGTTCGCCCTCCAAGAGGACGCGACCGGCGCCGAGGTCAACAGCACCACGGGCGCCTACCTGGCGGGGCCGGTCGACGGCATCGACCGCATCGTGGTCCGAGACGACGGCTGCGACGGCGAGGCCGCTGCCCAGATTGAGGTCGTCGGGCCATTGATCGTGGCCCCCGAAGCGACGCGCGTGCCCCCGGGCACCGGGGTCTCGCCCGCCGTGACGGGGGGATCGGGCTCGTGGAGCTGCGAGATGACTGTGGACGGCAGCGGCCCAACCCTGGCCGGCTGCGCGTACACAGCAGGCCCAGACCCCGGCCTGGACATTCTGCGGATCACCGACGACGCAACGGGCGCCTTCGGCGAGGTGCAGATCGAGGTCGGGTCCGAGCACGCGCTCCGCGCGGCCGGCGAGGGAGGCATGTTCGTCGTCGCCGGGAGTCCGGCCGCCGTCTGGACCGTCGGAGGGAGCGGGGAGGTGACCCTCCAACCCGCGGGAGATCTCACCGTCGATGGGAACCGCGTGTCGGCGGAGACAGGAGCGTCGGGGACGATCACGGTGCAGGACCTGTACTCGCCGGAGCTCAGCGTCGATCTCCCCGTGACGGGGGTGGGAGCTCGGGTGCCCGAGCTCGCGCGGGACGGAGAGCGCAGCGGTCAGGGGGTGGTACTCGGCCTCGGAGATGTGGACGGAGACAACCTGCCCGATGCGGCCCTGGCGTTCATTGAATCCAGCATCGGGGCCTACTACTCGGGGGCGGTCGCCATCTATGGGGGCAACGGCGCGGGGCTCGACGCTGTTCCCGCCCGCGTGATCGGCGGAACGGACGCCATGCAGACTCTGGGCCGCTCCGTGGCTGCCGCAGACCTCGATGGAGACGGCCTCGTCGACCTCCTCGTCGGAGCGGACCGCACGGACCGGGGAGTGACGAACAACGGCGCCCTCATGATCTACTCCGGGGTCGCTGGCCAATACTTCTCTGACGAGCCGACCCGCGTCCTCTATGGCCGCAACGCGTATGCGCGCTTTGGGAGCGCCGTGGCGGTCTGTGACTTTGACGGGGACGGCTTCCTCGACCTCGCGGTAGGGGCGATGGAGGACATCGACGAGGCCGTCGCCGAGCCCGCCGTGGACCAGGGCGCGGTGCACGTCTTCAGGGGGGCTGCCGGGGGCTTCGATGACGAAGCCAACTTCATCCTGCACGGCAAGCAGTGGTCGTTGGACGACGGCTGGGCGTCCACCCCAGGCATGAACCTGGGGGTCGCCCTGGCAGCTGGGGACTTCGACGGCGACGGCCTGTGCGACCTCGCGGCGGGCGCCTCGGAGGCGTCGTTCGACGGCGAAGCAAGAACCGGCGCCGTCTTCCTCTACCTCGGGACCCTTGAGAATGCGGCGTTGCTCACCCGCGACCCCGCCCTCGTCCTCGAGGGCGCGGGGGGCGGCCAGCTCGGACGACGCCTCAGCATGGGGGACGTGAACGGCGATGGCCGCGCTGACCTCGCCGCGACTGCCTGGGACCTCGATGGTGCCGCGTCTGGGGTGGGTGCGGTGCGGCTCTTGAGGGGGCGAGCAGTGCTCCCGACCGATGGGGGCGAGCGCGTCCCCGCCGGCAACGTCGACTGGTCGGTGCTGGGCACCACGAGCTTCGAACGCGTCGGAACGGACGTCCACCTCGCAGACCAGGACGGCGACGGCGACGCGGAGCTTCTGATCGGCGTGTACCGGGGGGAGGTCGGCATCGGCGTCAACGAGGGGGTCATCCGGCAGTACGACGCGGACACCCTCTCTTCTGCGCCGCCCGGCCACGACGCGACCGGCGAGCCTCCGGACCGGGAGCTGGAGGGCCCCGCAGCTCAGGCACGGTTTGGCCAGGCGGTCGCGTTCATCGACGACACGGACGGGGATGGAATGCGTGAGATCCTCGGTCTCGCTGGCTTCGACTCGTCCGAGGGGATCGAGTCGGGTGGGCTCTACGCGGTCGACGGCGGAGGCAGCAGCTCCCTCGAGCCACTCCAGGTCCCCGGCGTCGCGTCGGGACACGAGGTCGGCCGGGGGGTGCTCCTCCATGACATGGACGGAGACAGCACGCTGGACCTGGTGGTCGGAGTCCCTGGCGCCGGCTCCGAAGACTCGGGGGCGAACTCGGGGCGGGTTGAGGTCTACCCGGGGCTGGGGGGAGGCGTGTTCGGGGACCTGCCCGTCCCGCGTCTGGGAGGACACGACACGCACAGTTCGTCGGACCACTTCGGGTATGCGGTGCGGAGCGCTGGAGACTTCGACGGCGACGGCTGGGAGGACCTCGCTGTGGTCGCGCGGAAGGGCGGGCGCCCCTCGGCCTTCGACTCCGACGAGGTTGCGAACCCAGACGACTGCCCGGGCGCCGCCTCGAGCGTGGGGGAGGTGTTCGTCTACCGCGGAGGTCCGGCGGGGATCGCGGACGAGCCCTCGTTCGTGTGGTACGGCCTGGAGTCGAGCGCCTATGTCTACGAGATCGAGGGGGGCTTCGACCGGAACGGGGACGGGTACGACGACCTCGCCGTAGCGAGCCGACTCTGGGGCGACGGCGGAGGATTCGCCTTCGTGCGTGGGCGACCGGCGGACGAAGGCCTGACCGTGATCTGCGAGGAGGAGTCCTACGACGCCACGTCGCGCTTCGACGACTTGGGGTCCAGCATCGCAGTGCTCGGGGACCTCGACTCCGATGGCTGCGATGAGGTCGCTGTCGGCGCCGCGCGGGATGAAGTCGACTACTTCAACCAGGGCATCGTTCGAGTGATGTGGGGGTTCGGCGCCTCATGCACGCAACAGGCTCGTGTCACCTCGATGGCCCTCAACATCGTCGGCGCCGAGTGCGGCTCGGCGCTGGCCAGTGGCCGCGACGTCGATGGAGATGGCGTCGTCGATCTCGCCGTGGGCGGAGCCGCCTTTCGGGCCGACTTCTCCGAGTTCGGAGCGGTCTTCCTCGTGAGCGGCGCATTCATTCTCTCTCTGGAGCCCGAACTGCACTCCGAGGGTTCGCTGCCGGGGCAGGACCTCGAGCTGCTTCACCTGATGTTGCCCGGAGACGGGATGGTGGAGCAGAGTGGCCTCATCGGAACCGAGGCAGGCGGACTCTTCGGGGACGCGCTCGCGATGGTTCCGGACCCGAGCACGCCCGGGCGTGGCGCGGTGGCGATCGGCGTTCCCCAAGGGGACCTGGGGGGCACCGAACTCGCAGGTGGCGTGGTGATTCATCGATGGGTCGAGGGGCCCGATGTCGATGGTCTCGAGCCGCTCCCGTTCCTGGTCCTCGCCGGTGAGTCCGCCTCTCCCGGCGGGCTGCTGGGCAGCGTGCTGCGCACGGGACTGGGAGACCTCGATGACGCATTGCTGGTAGGCGCCCCGAACTCCGACGCAGGAGGGCTGGACCAAGGCGCGGTGTACTTCGTCCGCCTGCCCTGATCTCGAGCCCCACGACCCGAAGCCCGCCCTCGACTCCCGGGCGGAGGCGCCTGGCCCAAGCGCAGGATGGGGGCGATGGCGTACCCTGCATGTCGGAGTCATGTAGATGAGACGCTAGGGCGGCGTCACAGGGAGAGTCTTGTCGTTGCGCGGACTGAATACCGCACCCCCACCACCGCCCCCCTCGTGGGCGACCACCCTGACAAGTCCGGTGGTCCTCCTCGGCGTGGTGCTCGTGGTGCTGAACGCGCTAGGCGCGTTCCACAGCGCGGACGCCTGGCTCCTGGGTCGTCTGGCCGGGCTCCGTCCGAACCCTGAGCGCACCAACGCCCCGCTGATCCTCGCGATCGACCAGCGCGCAGAGGCGCTCCTCGGACCGCTCCCCTGGTCCGTGACTCAATGGGAGGGTGTGGCTGCCTCCCTGGCGGCGAGCGGGGTGGACGAAGCGTTCCTGGTCGACCCCTGGGCGCGCGTCCTCAGACGTGCGCCGGAGCACGACTCCTCAGCCGATCGGGAGGGCGCACAGGCGGTCATCCGGGTTCCGCGTGCCATCTCCGTGGTGGGGGACTCCCGTGTCCTGGGCGAAGAGGTCCCCGCGGTCGGACCGTTCGTCCCTTGGGACCACTCGCTCTACTTGCCTCGAGGTGACGACGGAGTCCTACGCGATCTGCGCGAGGTCGACCTCCCCGCCGAGGCTGGCCCGTCCGCCTTTTGTGTCTGGGCGGGCCGCTGCCCTGGAGGAGGCCCCCTCGGCCTCGCGATCGCTCACGCCGACGAGGCGTCTGAACTCCCGGCCATCTCGCTCGCACGCGTCCTCGAAGGTCACGCTCGTGTGGCGGCGGCCTTGGAAGGAGGCCGCATCGCCCTCCTGGGAGTGCACACCGTCCCCATGGGCGAGCCCGTCCTCGTGGGCCCGGACCGCACACGCCTGTGGCGGTCCCAGGCTGTCTCGCTCGCAGTGACCACCGTGCACCCCTCGACCCCTGCCCGCACCCTCCCCGTCGAAGCGGAGAGTGCTCTGATCTTCCTGATTCTCGGCGCGGTCTTCGCCTTGGGCTACCTCGACCGACTCGCGCGACCTGGGGCCGCCGCTGCTGGCGTCGCCGCCCTGTCGTCCCTCCTTGTCGGCGGGCTCTGGATCCCCGGCATCGCGGTGCCGCCCGCGTTCGCCCTGCTCGCTCTCCCTCTCGCCCCGCCGCTGGTGCTCGCCTCCCGAAGCCGGGCCCTCGCCGTCACGTTGTTCCGCCGCATCGCCCTGATGCTCGTCACCGACGACTACCGCTCCGGCTGGCGAGACACGAGACTCCTCGACCGCGTCCGCACCTTCCAGGAGCTCGCTGCTCTGTCCCGGCTGTACACGCACTCGGGACACATGGCCTACGTGCAGGTCGACGCTGGAGGAAAGCTCGGCTGGGTGGGCGGCTTCGGAGTCGAACGGGACGATCTGGTGCTCGACCTCAAGGAGCTGCGGAGGGCCGCCCACAACGAGGAGGACCTTCAGAGCGCGAAGCTGCTCGGGGGCGACACCCGACGCGGCTTCGCCCTGCCGATCCGACGATTCGAGACGCTCGTGGGGTTCTGGATCATCGTGCTGGACGACGGCGATCCGCCCCTCTCCCTCGCACGGCTGCAGGGCTTCGCGCGTTGGGTGAGCGGGCGCCAGGATCCACGAACGAAGGATGGGTTTCGGACGCTCCGGGAGCGGATGCGAGGCCAACTGGTGCTCGAGGCCAGCGAGGTCGAGCGAATCTACGAGGCAGCGACGCTCGCGCGTCGGCGGCAGGACGAACTCTTCCAGTCGGTGAGCCGCCCCATGTTCACCTCGAACGTGACCGGGCAGGTCAAGTTCCTGAACCGAGCCGCCGCCCAGTGGCTCGAGCAGGAGGGCCTCGAAGAGCCGACGTCGGTCCGCCACCTCGCCTATCAGCTCCTGGGAGACCGCCCCGACTTCGACGATCTGGGACGGAAGCTCTTCCTCGAGGGAGAGTCGATCGCGCTCGATTGGACGGCCGACCGCCGGGACGCCCGCACCTGGCGCGTCGTCTTCGAGCCCGTCCGGGGTGCGGACGGACTCGAGGTCGTGGGGTTCTCCGCCACGGTCGACGACACGGAGGTGCTCCCGGGGACCCGCAGCCTGGTCGGGATCCCCGCGATCCCCGTAGACATGGGGGAGCTCGTTCGCACCTGGGTCAGCAAGCTCGACGCCCAGGCTCAGGCCCGCGCGGTGGTGTTGGACTTGGCGGTGGCCCGGAGCCCGCTTCCCGTCATGGCGCCGCCACAAGCGTCACGCGCCGCGCTCACACGGCTCCTCGACGAAGCGGTGGACACGGCGCAGGAGGGGTCGACCGTGTCTATTCAAGTGCTGCCGGAGGGACCCCGCTGCCGCGTTCAGGTGGACTGGGCTGGGGCCGGCATCGAACGCGAGCTCGCCAGAGCGCTGACGTCCCCGACCGGGAACACCATGACCTTCCCGTCACACCTCCGCGCACTCCGCCGCGTGCGAGAGGCCTTCACGGACGTCGTGGTGACCAGCGCTCCCGGGGAGGGCGTGCATGTCGTCGTCGGCATCCCGCTCGTCTCCATGCCCAGGGCCCGCTCCAGTGAATCGGGCAGCCCCGCCTGATGTTCGAGTTGTTCCCAGATCAGCTTCTGGACATCTCGATCCACACCGCCGTCCTCGTGGGGATTCTGACCCTGTGGTTGTTCACCGAGCGCCTCGGGTGGGTCTTCGCCGGCTTCGTGGTCCCGGGCTACCTGGTGGCCATCGGCATCGTCGCCCCGCTGTCGTTGGTGGCGATCGTTCTCGAGGCCGTGGTGACCTACGGGCTCGTGTGGCTCATTGGGGAGGGAGCCGGGCATCTCGGGGCGGTCGCCCGGGTGTTCGGCCGCGACCGGTTCCTCGCGTTCATCCTGGTCTCTGTGCCCGTTCGGATCGTGGTGGAGGGCTTCGCGGCGTCCGAACTCGAGGTGCTGTTCGCTCCGTGGCTTGGCCAGACGAAGGGAGCGGGCGGAGGGTTCTTCGGAATTGGCGTCGTGCTGGTGCCCTTGCTCGCCAACGTGTTCTGGAAGCCGGGCCTCGCGCGGGGCTTGTTTCAGGTGGCGGTCTCCACCGGCGTGGCGTGGCTCTTGCTCGCCGGGGTGCTGATGCCTCTGACGAACTTCCACTTCGCGGGGTTCGAGGCCGTCTTCGACGACGTCGCTCTCGACTTCCTGGTGATGTCGAAGGTCTACATGGTGCTGCTGGCGACGACGTTCGTGGCCGCGCGGAACAGCCTCCGGTTCGGGTGGGACTTCGCGGGGATCCTCGTCCCCGCCTTGCTCGCGATCGTTGCGTTCGACCCCCTCAAGCTCGTCGCGACCGTCATCGAGATCCTGGTGCTTGCGGGGGTGTACAGCCAGCTCGTGCGTCTCCCCTGGATCCGAGGGCTCAACCTCGGAGGCCCTCGGCGGGTCGTCAGCATGTACACGCTCGCGTACCTCCTCAAGTACCTGGGTGCCGTGGTCGGCGGGTGGGTCGGGCTCGACTTCCAGGTCGCCGATGTGTACGGCTTCGGGTATCTGCTCACGTCGCTGGTGGCCCTGCGGTGTTGGCAGGCCGGCGCCCCAGGCAAGGTCTTGTTTCCGCTGCTGTGGACCACCGGTCAGGGGTTGTTCCTGGGGCTCGGACTGTCCCTCTTCCTCTCTCGGGCTCTACCCGATCAACTGCCGCCCACCCCCGAGCACGAGCCTTTGGAGGAGCTGACCCTCGAGCGGGCGATTCTCGGGGCCGGGTCCTCGGTGCTCCTCGACGCTCCCCGCCATCGGCGCCGGACACCATCGACCGAGTCGATGTTGCGCTCCCTCGCGGAGCTCGCCGACTCGACCCGTCTGACCCCCAGCCTTCCACTGCGCCAGCGACTCGGGGCCTCCGGACTGCGGCTGGGCCCTGCGGTGCGGTCCGACGGCTCTCGCTGCTTCAGCGCCCGGTCGCTCCCGCTCGAAGAGCGGGCACCCACCGGGACGCCCTCGGTGTGGTGGTGTGGAGGGAACGGGCCGGTGCTCTACGTTCCGTACCCCACCTCGGACCCAGACTCGCTCGTCGTCGCTGCGATCCTGGCCCACGCCTCACCGGTGGCCGGCGTGATCGTCGAGGGAGTCGACCCGGGCACCTCCGGCAATGGCACCCGGCCGCAACCTCGGCACTGGGCTCCGATGCGGCGGCGCTTGGGCGACAGACCTGTGCTCGTCGTCTTCACCGATCGCCCCGAGGAGGCGGGAGCCTGGATCGACCCCCGATCGTCGGCCACTGCGGAGTCCCTCGCGGGTCTGGAAGGCCCACTGGGCACGATTCCGTTGCGGTTTGACGAGTTCGACGACTGGCAGGGAGAGCTGTGGAACGAGCTCCGGCTCATGGACGGCTTCCTCAGCGTCACGCCAGCCGCGGCAGCAAGGCTCGTACCCCCGAGGGCGGAGGAGCGGGCTCTACTCGATGACGTGCTCGCCGACGATGCACCGCTGCCACGACTGACTGCGCGACGGAGTCCCATCGACGCCGCCGAACGGGACCGCTCGCTCGCGGCGGTCCTCGCTCTCGCCTTGCGCTCGGCCCGCGTCGCTCCGGCGGAGACGCTCCCGCTCGTGGCCCATGTCGCGCAGGGAGTCGGTCTCCGTACGTTGGTGGCCACCGACGCCGAGGGCGCAGAGCACTGGGTGATCGAGGCCATCGACGAAGAACCTGCAGGCTGGGGCCGGTGGGTTGTTCGCCCCGGGGGCGGCGAGTGGGTGGTCGGAGGGCCGCGAGACGCCGAGGAAGAAGGCGTCGCCGCGGTCGCCGCACACCTCTATCACTCGCTCGAGGCGCGAGCGCTGTGGTTGGCACGTCGCGGCACCCGCTTCGGCGATCACGGTGGCCTCCCGTCGGCCCACGACACCGACGCCCCCCAGACCCGGGTCCTCCGAGAGTCGTTGCGTCCGCTGGGCGCCGGGGCAAGCGAGCCCCTCAGCCGACTCCTCCTGGTGAGGCGGGCGACCACGCTCGAAAACCTGCGCGACGCCGTGGTCCTGTCCTCGGTCGACCTCAGCCTGATCGACCGCCAACGAGTGCGGACCGCCCGGAAGCTGGGTGGAGCGCTCGACCCCTGGCCGGGAGTCACCTGGCGCGACGGGAGCGCCGGACTCGCGTCCATGGCTGTCGCGTCGATGGGACCCATGCGGTACATGGACTCCCTCCGGCCGGGCCGCTCGCTCGTCGCGTGGTTCCTGCCGGACGTCCTCGAGGAGGTGCGTGGGCACCCGACACGGGACGCGCGTCTGTCCTGGTACGCGGACCAGGGCGTGCCGGTGCGCCGGATGAACGACGTCGGCCTGGCGCGCGACCCCGACCGCGCGGTCGAGCTCGACCTCTCCGAGCTCGCCCTGCTGCAAGCCCACGCCGATCTCCCCACGTTCCAGACCCTCCGCGCCCTCCGTCGGGGGACGCGGGGGCAGGTCGAGGTACTGGTCGATCCGCTTCGGGTCACGGTCGCCACCCGACGGGGGAACCTGATCTGCGCGACCGTGGCCGGGGCTGCGGCGCCTGGTTCCGAGCCGGGCGGCCCAGGCTGTTGGACGCTGCCGTGAAGTCTCGGGTCCTCAGCACCTTGATCTTCGTTGGCGCGGTCCTGCTGCTGGCTCGGGGCCTCGCGCCGGATCGCACCGAGGAGGACTCCGCTGGGTTGCTGCGCGTGCAGCAACTCGAGCCCGAGGCGAGCGTGGACTACGCCATCCCCGCCGGGACAGCGCGCGTGCTCATCTCGACCCGGCTCCTCGCACCGCAGGTTGCGCCGGCCCGCTGGGCGCCGCTGTACGGGGTCGAGCTCACCTGGATGGACGCGGACGGAGAGGTGGTTCGCGAGCAAACGGTGGAGTTCCAGGGACGTCAGTCGCGGATGCCCACGGCCAGCGAGGAGTTCGAGCAGAGTCACCTCGTGGGTGGGGCCCATGCCCCCGTGTCCGACCCGCGCTCAGCGCTGGTTCCCTTCGGTGAGCTGCTCCCCTCGGGGGGATTCCTCCGCATCCGCAACCCCCACGACGAGCGGACCGTCCTGTACCGGATCTCGGGCGAGGCACCCCGGAGCAGCTTCTCGACCGGGCAGCTCGTGGTGTCGGCGAGCGAGCGAGCCGCACGGTCGCTGGCGATGCGGGTAGGCGCGCAGCGGTGGTCGGCCCTCGATCCGACCGAACGCCGCCTGATCGCCTCGCAGCGGCGTATGGATCTCGTCCCCCGCGCGGGCACGCAGCCGACGCGGCGCGTCGTCGCCCTGGCGGACGACCTGCTGACCTGGCGAGAGCAGCCGGCCGGCGAGCTGGACCTCGAGGATGGTCGCTCGATGGCCGTCAACCTCATCGGGCCAGTGCAGCTACGCGTCTCGGGAGGGCCCGGCATCCGCGCCCTGGACGCGACCGTGATCTCCGCCGCCGCCGGCGACGGGCAGAACTCCCGGATCGCCGCAGGGCCGCAGGGGGGGAGTCAGACGCTCCGGGGGACGCCCGCTCAACCGCTGGGCTTCTACGGCGAGTCCGACGCCGTCGTGTTCACGGTCGAGCACGAAGGCCCCTTCGCGCTGCACCTCCACAACCACAGCGGGGGGGACGTACGCCCACTGTTTCTGTCCGTGGATCAGGCGAGTTCGGACCGCTGGTACGGCTGGACCACAGGGCTCCGTCTCGGAGACCGGCATCCAGGCGGTGCCGGCGGACCCGCGACCACGCTGGTTGCTCCCGAGTACCGCTACATCTCCGCGGTGCGGATAGGCGGACGCTGGCCGAGGCCCCTGCGCGTCCCGGTCCACGCAGACGGCGAGGGGCTCGTGGTGCTCGAGGTGCGCCCACTGCTCGATGCGCCCACGGACACGCGGCCACGGACACTGACCGTGCGCTGGCGCGGTGACGACGGCACAAATCTGGCCGAGGAGTCGGCGACGGTCCCGGTGGTCTACGCGCCCTACGAACGACACTTCGGCTCCGCCGTGTCTCCAGGCGGGCGGCGCGGGCACCTGAGCGAATCGACCCGCTTGTTCGTCCCGGTTGGAATGGGGACCCGTCACCTCGAGGTGACGTCTCCGGACGATCTCCTCGTGATCCCTCGGCTCGAGGGGCCCCCCACCGGGGACGAGGTTCGATACGAGAGTGCTCCCGGGCTTCGGCTGCGGTTCGCGCGGACCCACCCCACCGTCTGGCACCGGGTCCCGGCGTTGAACCAGGCGGGACTGCGGGCGGAGAATCAGATCTCTCGCTTCGCCGCGAACACGCGGCTCGAGCTACCTCCAGAACCGTCGGGCAACGGAGGACCTGCGGGTGGGGACGCGCCCCGGTACCTGCGGCTACTCCCCGAGCCCTCCCCGTCGATCGGGACGCCGCTGACATGGCTCGTCCCCCCCACCGCGGACACACCGGGCACCCTGTACTGCCGGTTCGAGCCCGACGCGAACAAGGCACCGTTTCGGTTCGACGCCAGCGCCCGCGAGGCGCTGGATGGCAGGCTGGTGGGCATCGTGATGGCGCCAACGCGCCAGCTTGGGGCGCCGTTCCGGGTGGATCTGGACACCGAGCGCTGGACCAGCGGGATCACCAACCAACGGGTACGTCGCTTCACGGCCGTCCGCGAGCCGACGCATCGTCAGGCTCGGTTCGAGGGCCCGCCCGGCTCGGTGCTGTGGCTGCGTACCGCGGGGAGGCCGTCAGCCTCTTGTGATCGCCCCCACCGGCCCTTGTCTGCCTCGCAGCTCTCTCCCGGAGGGCGAGTGGACTTCCTCGTCGACAAGACCAGCGCGAAGCAGCGCCTCATCGTCGGTGGCCTGGGCCCGGGGGAGGCGCCCCTGAGGCTCACGCTCGACGGCGGCACCCCGAGCCGCGTCCCGGGTCTCCACACCGAAGCGACGCGTGCGGATCGCCGCGTCGTCCTCGCCTCGACCGGGCGCCCTGGACGACGGATCGACGACCCCGACCGTATCCTGCCCACGCTGCGTCCCTCGGTCCTGGTGCTGGGGCCAGACCTCGAGTTGGGGACTCACGTCCTCACCATCGAGAACCTCGGAGTCGCGCCCATCGATGTCCGGGTCTCGCTCGAGGGCGGCACCGAGACCGAACGCACCACGAACCCGCGCGTGGTCCGGACCCCGGAGATCGCCCGATGAAATGGCCCCTTGCGCTTCTCCTCGCTCCCACCCTCCTCCTTGCCGGCATGAGCCCAGTGGATGACACCCCCCCCCCGACAGGGTCCGTAAACCTCGAGGAGACGTTGCTCTCCACCTGGCGGGCCTCCATCCAGGGGGCGGAGTGGCGCTCGCCCACCACCGTGGAGCGTGAGTCGCTGCAGGAAGTCACCGGTGCGCTCCTCGCTGGGGCGAACAGCTGTGACGGCGGGCTTCTCGCCGATGCGGAGCGGCGCCTGAGCGCCATCGACTTCACCTTGACGGTCCTCCCCTCCACGCCACGCGTCCTCCTCGTCCACGAGAAGGACGAGAACCGGGGCGCCGGAGTCTTCGCGATCCGGTGTGGGCCGGCGCGCCCTGTGGTCTGGCAGGCCCCCCACGCATTCTTCGACCGGTGGACAGGCCGGATCGTGCGGCGGGTCTTCATCGAGAGCGGCGTCCGCGCCGCCTTCTGGAACACCGTGCACCGGCACCGTTCGTGGGCCGGCGAAGACCCCAACGACGATGTCCATCCGGCGGACGTGACCCGCGAGTACGGCTCGACGTTTCACGCCGTCACGGTCGCCGTGGCGGCAGCCGATCCGGCCTTGCGGTTCGTGCAGGTGCACGGCTTCGACGCCACGGAGCGAGGGATGAACATCATCCTCAGCACGGGCCAGCGGGAGGAGCCCCCGCTCGCCCTCGCCCGAAGTCTGAGCAAGGACTATGCCCCGGTCGGGGCGTTTGGCGAGGACACCGACATTCTCGGAGCCACGGGCAACGTGCAGGGCAAGGCGCTGTCTCGGACACCTGGCCGCTTTCTCCACCTCGAGCTCGCCCTCGACCTGCGGGAGTCGCTCGCAGAGGACCCAGCGCGGCGCTCCAACTTCCTCTCACTCCTGGAGGCCGGAGGCTGGTGATCGCGTCCCTTGCCCTCGTGGGAAGCGTCCTCGCCGCGGCAGCTGTCGCCGGTGCGGTGCCGGACGACCCTCGGCTCCCCAGGTGGGAGGTCGTGCCGCTCCAGCAGGGCCCCACCCGGACTCCCGAAGGGAACCTCGCACGCCTCGTGGAGGTGCCCCGGGCCGATGCGCTGCGCTTGCGGTGCCCGGACGGTGAGACCCCGTCGCGTCGCGCGGTGATCTTGGACCGTTCCGGCCAGCTGCTGCTGGTCGAGGGCCCATTCTCGACCCCGGAGGCCGTGCCGGAGTCCGAGGCGTGGATGTTCGCGGGCCGCTCGGACCTCGCCAACCGGTGGCTGGTGGAGCCTGCGACCTGCGTCGTGGAGGCACTGACGACGAAGGTCGACGCGCTGGGACTCGCTCGCATCGAGCATCAGGCGGTCTCCACCGAGACCTTGCGCCAGGAGGTCGTGGAGCACGCCGTCTTCACGCCGGAGGTACAGGCCTGGCTCGACGCCGCCGAGGATGACGCAGTCTGGCGGGAGCGCTACCTGACCGTACGGACGCCGGGTCCGCACGCAGTCAACTGGCTCAGGCTGGAGGTACCCCGCGCGGAGGTCGTGGAGCAGGACGCCGACGGGAGTCCCGCTGAGCGGCCCTGGTTCGTGTCGAACGGGGAGGCCCGCTGGCTGTTCAAGGGGACATCCCGCGTCCGGATCGAGGCTCGCAAGATAGGTGCTCCAGACGAGCCGATCTGCCTCGAGGTCGACGGCGACCCGCACTGCGTGCTGCCGCAGCGGCTCCTGCAGGCGGGGGCGACCGGCGACGGCCTGACCCTTCGGGCGGGCGAGTTCCACGGCGAGCCGATGAGCGAACTGGCGACCTGGACGCTCCACCTGGGGCACGGCCGCCACGAACTGAGGCTGGTTGGGCCCGCGTTGGTGCGGGGCCTCGCGGCCTACCCCGAGGACCACCTGGCACCAAGACCTCCTCCACCGACGGCGCCGGTGGTGTTCTCCTCTCCGGCCCCCGATGTGCTCCCCGCCTGGAGCACCTCCCACGGGGTCGCGCCAGAGCCGACGGGGGTCGACGCGACCGTCTTCTCCCGCGCCGTCCCCGCGCTCCGGGGCGCCGGTTCAGAGACCTGGTCCACGAGCCCTCGCTGGGTCGACCTCCGGACTCTGGTGGAGCTCCCGGAGGACGAGCTTGCCTCGGCGGGCTGGATCGATGCACAAGGGGCTGTCTCGGTGCTCTTGGAGCCAGAGAGCCCCGAGGCTCTTTGCAGGCTTCGGTTCCCAGATGGCAGCGCGTACGCGGCGGCGGCGGGGGCTGGCGCAGGCCGCTTCATCTGGACCGGGACCCCCTCCAGCGCAAGCCCTCCCCTGACGGAGCCCGGCTGCGCGGGCCTCGTGCGCGTCGACCGGGCGCTGCTGGGCCGAGGGGGCAAGATCCTCCTCCGGTTCGCCACCCCTCTTCCCCAGGAGCCCGTTCGGTGGACCCTCGACCCGTCGGTTGGCTCGGTCCTGCGGGTGTCATTTCGGCCGGAGGAGGCTGGCCCCGTGCGAGTCACGCTGCAGACCGACCAGGGGGATGCCGACTACCGGATCACGAACCTCGCCTCCGCGGCGCATCTCCGCTCGACCGAGGGCAGCACAACCAACGCGGGGCTACGCCTCCCTCTAGGAGCTGGGCTGGAGAGAGTCACTCTGCGGGCGAGCCACGACGTCGCGGTACGTATCACCCAATCCACAGCGTGGGAGGAGGAAGCTCAGGTCCCAGAGCTTCCGCCGCTGCCGACAGAGCTCTCCGGGTCGGGGAGGGCGGAGGAGCCGGCCCCGTTGACCGTTGCGGTGTCGACGCCCCCGGATCCCCAGGCCGACCTGGACCAGCTCCGGGCGGCGTCATCGACTCTGGCCGGCGCTGCTGACACCCCCTCGCGCGTCCGCGCGCTGATCAGTCGCGCGGACCTCCTCGACGGTCTCGGTCTCTCCCGGGAGGCATGGCAGGACCGGAGTCGCGCGGTTCTGCTGGACCCCGAGGGCCTCTACATCGAGGACAGCGGCCCGTTCCCCCAACGGGAGGACGCGCGCCTCCTTGTCGGAGACGAGGCCTGGATGGCGGCGAGTCCCACGTGGGTGTCGTCGCCGGCATACGCTCGCCCCGAGCAGGTCGCCGGATGGGCCTCGGACGCCGCTCGCGGCGACCATCTCGCGGTCGCCTCCTCCCTCGCGGACGCGGGCCAGGACTCTCGTCTCCGACTGCGCTGGGCTGTCCTTGGGGGACAGATCCTGACCCGTCCGCAGCGCATGGACGCCTACCTGGGCCTCATCACTCGGACCCCGCCGGAGCAAGTGGATGAGCCCTTCTTCGGACCCCTGCGGGCGATGACTCGATGGGAGCCTCTCCTCCCGGTCTCCGGACGGGGCCGTCGAGTGAAGGCTGCGTGGCCCGAGGAGCCACCTCCCGAAGGGCTCGATGCCCTGGTCGATGGGCTCTTCCCGGACGTCTGGGAGGTCGAACGCACACTCCGCCTCCGGGCCGGCTGGGAGTTGGAGTTGCCTCCGTCGGGGGACCCCCGGATGTTTCAGGGCCGATGCAGGCCCACCCGCGTCGTGAACGCGGCGGAGCGCTGTCGGTTCGCCGTGCTCGATGGGGACGGGATCGCCTTGTCGGTGGCGGTCGCCGAGCCGTGGGGAGCACCGGTGACTCTGCAGGTACCCGCGTCAACCGGCCCCCTGTACGTCACCGGGCCGGGAGCGGGGCTCGCGGCCCAACTCCTCGCCCCATCGGCCCTCGCCCCGGGCGGGCTTCGGCCCCGCGTGGTCTGGGAGTTGCTCCCCGGAGCCACCTCAGAGATGGCGTTGCTGGGTCCGAGCGTCCTGAGGCTCGAGGTCTTCTGCCCCGGGCGCGAGACGTGCATCGTCGATCTCTCCGAAGGCGCTCCTGGCGAGCGGGGAGAGCGCACGCGCCTCTCGATCGCGAGTCCCGGCACCGTCGAGGTGCCCGTGTGGTCTCCAGGCCCTCGGGCCATCCAGATCCGCGTGGCCCAGCGCACCCTGGCGTTGCCCGCGATGCGGATCGCCCGCGGCTCGGTCGAGCCCTGGGCAGATCGACGCATCGTGTCCCGGCTCGCCGAAGCCCGCTCGAGTCCGGTCGAGGACCCGAGCGAAGCGAAGAGCACCGGCATGGTCGTGAGCGCTGAGGAGGTCCCCACAGGCCGTCCTCTGCCCCGGCCCGGCACCCTGGTCGCCCTGCTCGGGATCGGGGTCGGCGAGGACCGGGACGAGGAGGCATCGACCCCTTCGGTGCCCCGTGTCGTAGCGAGACAGGAGGTCGGGTTCCACATCCGCCCCTGGGCCCAGCCCGTGTGGATGCGCACCCGCCTCCGCGCCGTACAGGTCGGCGGGCGAGGCGCGGCCCTCTCCGGCGAAGGGGGCATCGAGGCGCGGCTGGGTCGCGGCCCGTGGCGGGTCTGGCTACGGGGCGATGGGAGGATTGCGGGAGGCTTCCTCGCGACCCCGGCGGTGTCCGGGCACCTCACCGGCAGGGTGACGGTCGAGCGACACATCACGCGACGCTGGCAGGTGCTCTACCGGCTCACCGCGCGGGCGCGACATCTCCTCGTCGGGTCGGACTCCGCCTCGTCCGGCTGGCCGCAAGAGCTCTGGTCCCACTACCAGGCCCAACACCGGTTGAGTGTGCGGCCGGAGGCGACCCTGCGCGCTCTCCCTGCCCCCTGGCTGAGACTCGACGGCACCGCCTGGTTGACCACGAACATGGCCCCGGATCCCCAGCCGATTGACCATGTCGCCGGGAGGCTCAGGGCGACGGTCGCGTGGCGCGCGTTCACCCTTCGGGGCGACATCTCCGTGACCACGTGGCTGCCCGATCTCCACCGAACCGAGGCAGCGACGGCCCCGGCGTTTGGCCTGCTCAGCCGTGGGACACTGTGGACTGGGCGGGATCTGGCAATCCAGTTGGGGGGCGAGGTCCGATACGACGTACGGTGGACACGGTTGACTGCGGCGCTGTTTGTTCGCTTCCTCCTCGGACGAGATCGGGGCACCGCCGATCTGCGCCCCTCGACCCTGACGTTCCCCCATGCCGACGAGTGGGGTCGCGTCGGGGCCTGGCGCAACCGGATCGATCAAAGGGGTCCTCGATGAGCCGCTTCGACACGCTCTGGAGCCCCTTGCCCGAGCACGCCCGGCGTGCCGCTGCGCCCCAGCTGGTGACCTTGGAGGGCCGCCTCCGGGGCTCTCGCGGCGAAGCACCGACGGTCGACGACGTCGCGGACCTGCTCGACGTGCTGCTCGACGAGCTGCGGATCGCAGAGGCGCGAGCCACCCGCATCGGGAACGACCTCGCCGTCGCGCGGAGCGCAGGCCGAGAGCAGGCAGCCCTGGCCAGGCTGCTCGACGACCTCGGTTCGAGCCCGGCGGACCGGCGCGCCCTGGGGCGCTCGATGGGCGTGGGAGCGGTGCTGGACCGCCTCGGCCGGCAGGTCCACGGGGCCCATCAGCGTTGGCAACTCCTCGCCGAAGCTGCAGCCGCTCTGCCATGTGGAACCCTGGCTGAGCCCCGACGAATCCTCATCCTCGACGGGGCGGCCGAGGTCCTCGCTGGACGCGCGCGACCCTGGCCTGTTCGGGTGGCGGCGGCGCGGCTCATGGTGACCCTGTGCGCCGGCGCGGGGCCGGGAGCGGGAGAGCACCGGCAGTCGCTGCTCGAGACCGCCCTCGACCTCTCGGACGACCCCTGGGTACAAGCGGAGGCGCTCCGGTCCTGGGCCGAACTCGGAGCCGATCCAGCCGATGCGCGCAGCGTGGTGAGCCGGGTTCTGCACCGGGCCTCGGAGAGCCCCGCGCCCCCGTCGGATCACCGGTTCGTCCGAGCGCGTGCCGCCGTACTCGCTGGGGACCTCGGTGACTGGAGCGTCCTGCGCGAGGTGTTCTCCACACCCGAGGACAGCGAACACGTCCTGATGCGGACCGTGCAGGCGCTCGCCCGGTCTCCCCGTCCAGAAGATGCGACGTGGCTCGTTGGACTCGTCACCGAACAGGCCCTGCCTGTGGCTGTGCGGGCAACCGTTGTCTTGTCTTTGCTTCCCAACGAGATCGCGTCGCCGGAGATCGGCGAGGCCGAGACTCCCCCGTGGATGGCCGCTGTGGAGGAGGCCCTCGGGCGCCCCGAGACCGCCGGGGTCGTGGCCGAGGCGGTCCTCGAGAGGCTCCTCGACGACGAGCCCATCGTCGCGTGGGCCCAGGCCGCTCGTCTGCATTGGGGCCCCGCACTCCAGGCCCTCGTGTCCCGTCCGGGAGACCTGGGGCGGGTCGCGTCCGCACTGACCCTTGGCCTCCGTGTGCGGTCCTCGTCCACAGCGGACGCCGCCTACACCACGGTCCGTTCCTGGGCGGCGACCACGCCCGCGGGAAGCTCTCGGACCTTCCGAGATGGACCCGTCAGCGCGATTCCACCAGAGACCCTGCTCGACGTCCTCGCCCTCGTCGCTGAGCGCGACATGGACCTCTCTGCCGACCCCCTGAGGGAGCCGACTCGAGGCGAAGGGCCCAGGGCGTACCGGCTGTACCGCGACGCCCGCCCCCGGCTTTCCCTTTGGCGCGTCGCGCACGAGCTGGAGGACGTCCGCCCGGACAAGCGCCAGGCCCACTCCCACCTCACCGACCGAACCCCCCCGGGGCGTCTGTACGCGCCCAGCGCACGCATGGTCGACGTGACGGAGACCCGGGTCCCGGGGGCCCGCGTCGCCGATGGGTCGTCGCTGGACTGGGCGCCGGAGCTTCCTCTCGCCTCGACCGTCGTGGCGGCGGCCCGTCGGGGGGAGGTGCGCTGCGCGACGGCACGGGAGCAGTACGTCGTCCGACGCCAGGGCCCGTCCGCGCTGAAGGGGTGGCTCCTCGCCCAGCGCCACTACGCCCGCCTGTCGGCGCTACGGGAGCGGGTACGGCAGAGTCCGCCGTCCGATGCGCAGGCGACGTTCGATGCCGAGCTGCAACGCCTCGGATTCGTGGTCGAGCGCACCCCCCGCTCCGCGGAACGATCGACCCCATCGGTCACCCTGCCGGCGCTGCCGCTCGGCGCGGCCGAGTTGCTGCGCGAGGCCGTCGCGCTCGACTCCAACTCCATCGAGCAGCTGGCCGCCCTCTCGGCGGCGCTCCTCGGGGGGTGGCTGGGGGGAAGGGTCCTACACCAGCGCAGCGTGCGTCGACTCCGCTCCCGGATCCCCCTGGTGGTCGGAGGTTGGGGCTCTCGCGGCAAGTCCGGCACGGAGCGCCTCAAGGTTGGCCTCTTCCTCGGCCTCGGCTACTCGGTGTTGTGCAAGACCACCGGCTGCGAGGCGATGATCGTGGCCGGTCTGCCCGGTCAGGAGCCGGTGGAGATCTATCTGTACCGTCCGTACGACAGGGCTTCGATCGCAGAGCAGCTCAAGGTCTTGCGGCTCGCTGCGGACCTCGAGGTCCAGGTCCTGCTCTGGGAGTGCATGGCACTCAATCCGCGGTACGTGGAGATCCTCCAGAGCGGGTGGATGCGGGACGACCTCTCCACCATCACCAACACGTACCCAGATCACGAGGACGTGATGGGTCCCACGGGCCGTGACGTGGCCGAGGCGATCGGGCGCTTTGTGCCGCCGCGCACACGGACCTTCACGACCGAGCAGCACATGACCCCCGTCCTTCAGGACGCAGCTCGGTCTCGGGGGACCAGCCTGCGGGTCGTGCGCCCCGAGCGTTGGCGCCTGCTCCCCGCAGACCTCACCTCCCGACTGCCGTACGACGAGCACCCAAGGAACCTCGCCCTCGTGTTGGATCTCGCCGCGGAGCTCGGCGTCCCGGACGACGTGGCCCTGCGGGCGATGGCCGACCACGTCTTGCCCGACCTCGGTGTCCTCAAGGAGTACGGCCCCTTCCCGTACGAGCAACGCACTGTCTCCTTCGTCAATGGCATGTCTGCCAACGAGCGGGCGGGGTTCTTGGCCAACTGGCGCCGCTCGCGGCTCGGGACGTTCGACGAGACGGAGGGCCTCAGCCGGTGGACGACCGTCCTCGTGAACAACCGGGCGGACCGGCTCGCCCGGCAGGGAGTGTTCGCCGAGCTCGCCGCCGTCGACGCGCCCGCCGACACCCTCGCGGTCATCGGCACCAACGTCGGGCCCTTTGTCGATGAGTACACCCAGGCTCTCGAGCGTGTCCTGCGACCCCGCCTCGTGGAAGCGGCCCGCTCCGGGGGGCGGGAGGGACTGGTGGACGCGCTGATCAAACGACTGCGTCGACGTCCACACAGGCGGGTCGACGCGGTGGCGGTGGTGCACCGGGAGCTCGACCTCACGAGCGACGTGGTCTCCGAGGCCGCCGAGGCCGCCTACGGGCTGAACGCGCCGGCCCCCGCGACCGTGCGTTTCACGTCGGCTCCGGGTGACGCGGCGGCTCGGTGGCTGGCCGAGGTGGCATGGCTGCACTTCGCCGCCTCGGGCGAAGGCAGTGACGCGCAGATCATCGACGAGGCCATCGCGCTCATCGCGTCGCGGACGCTCCCCTTGCGGGACTCTTCGTTGACAGGAGACCAGGTCCTTCACCGGGTGGTGACCGCCTCGGTCGAGGGTGCGCGACTGCGCATTCTCGGGTCGTGCAACATCAAGGGGACGGGCCTCGGCCTCGTGTACCGGGTCCTCAGCACGCACAAGGTCATGGACCTCGTCGAAGGCCTGGCGAGCTCGGACCTCGGCGCGGTGGAGGCCGCCCTGCGGAGCCTCGTCGCGCACGACGACTGGGGGGTTGCCGACAGCCGGATCGCGCTTCCTCATCTGCGCCGTCTCGAGGAAGACGGACGCGTCGGGCGGACAGGTCTGGGGATGGAGGTCGCGTCGGCGCGCGCCCGGCTCGATGCGGTGCTCCGGGAGCGAGAGGCGGCCTTGGCCCAGGAAGCGGGCCGAACGTGGTGGGCTCGCATCACACGGGGAGTCGCCATGAACTTCGACCTGGCGGACTCCATCCGGCGTCGCCGGCAGGCTGACCGACTGCTGACCGACCTCGGGGCGCATCGGGTGGGGCTGCGCAGAGCGGCCGAGGTGGCTCGCGCCCTGACGGAGAGGCAGAAGCACAGATGACCACGGGGACATCACCTTCCGCCGCTGACGCGCGTCGGAGCGCAGAGCGCGGCTCGATCGTGGCCGGCCTGGCGCTGATCGTGACCATGGTCGTTGGCTGCCCGCCGACGCCCCGCTTCGACCTGCTGGTCGACGTCGTCGACGAAGGCGGCAGACCAGTGGCTGGTGCGGACGTCGCCCTGGACGACGAGACGGTGGTCGAGACCGACGCCACGGGCCGCGCCGCGCTCCGCCAGCTCGAGGGCCCGGTCCTGGCCCTGGTCTCGTCGCCTGGGTTCCTTACGGAGCCACTGCCCATTGGGTGGAGCGACCAGGACACCGTGGTGCGCGTGACGCTCCTGGGCGATGGGGACGGTACGCGCTGGGTCTTGCACGCCGGCGGGGACACGATGCTCGGGCGCCGGTACGAGGAACCCCGCTCGGGCGAGCCGCTCCTCCCTGCGGGTGACCTTGCTGGGGGAGCACGTGCCGTTGTCGAAGGGGTCCGTCGGGCCTTCACGGCCGCCGATCTGAAGCTGCTCAACCTCGAATCGACGGTCACAGACCTCGAACCGGACGATGCATACATCGGCAAGAGGTTCATCTTGAACACCCGTCCCGAGGCGCTCGCCGCCTGGGAGGCCCTCGAGGTGGATGCGGTCATCCTCGCCAACAACCACGTCAACGACTACGAGACTGCGGGCGTCCGGCAGACCCAGCTCGCCCTCGACAGCGCAGGCATCCCCAGGGTCGGCGCGGCGGACAATGCCTCCGACGCGAACGAGGCGCTCGTGCTGGACGTCGGCGGGATCGAGGTGGGGATCGCCGCCTGGACGAGCGTCACAGGTTCGTTCGTCAACAACAGCTACCCGCTCGGGAGCGAGCCCATCCCCGAGGAACTCGACCCCGACGAGGCCTGGCTGTACGAGGCGAGGACGTGGTCCTTCGCCGGCGCGACCTGGTCGGTCCCCGCTGCTCCGCGGCGCATCGGGGACGCGTGGCAGCTCTTCAAGGAGACGGAGTCCGACCTCTCTACCTCCGAGGGGGCCGCCGCTTGGGCCTCGCTGCGGTCTGTGTACCCGGAGCTCCAGGACTGGGTGGCGCGCCGCGGGCATGGGGGCGCCGCGATGTGGCTCGACGACGAAGCCCCGCCTGCCATCGAGGCGCTGGGCAATCGAGCAGATCTCGTGATCGTGCAGCTCCATTCGGGCTTTCAGTACAGCTCCGATCCCTCCATCGCCCTCCGAGACAACGCCTACCGAGCGATCGACGCTGGGGCCGACCTCGTGGTCTGCCACCACCCCCATGTGCTCCAGGGGATGGAGTGGTATCGGGGCAAGCTGATCGCCTGGAGCCTCGGGAACTTCCTGTTCGACCAGGACTTCCTTGTCACCTTCCCCTCCGTGTTCCTGCGCACGGTCTGGGAGGGCACCGAGCTGATCGAGGCGCGCGTCCTGCCCATCGAGCTTGCGGGATACCGACCGTCGCCCGCGGTCGACGACGCTGCGGACCGCACCCTGAGGCTTCTCGGAGAGATGAGCGCGCGTGACCGCGAGACCCGTCGTGACCCGGACGACCTGGGGGTGCGGGCCTTCCTCGAGCCTCTGCCCACCGCCTCGGACCGTGCCGTGCTGACCCTCGAGAACCACACGGCCGTTCTGGGCACCCTCCCCGCCGCCGAGCGCGTCGACGCGGTCGAGGTTCCCGCGGGAGAGGTCGCGCCATTGGCTGCGGACGGGCTCGCGCGAGCGCGCCTGGGGGTTGCCGTTGGCGACGCCGCCTCTGGGGTGGAGGTGGGGCGCGATCTGCTCGGTTGGGGGCACTTCGAGGACGCCCTGGTTGGGGGGAGTGGCGACGGAAGCACCCACTGGGCGGTGGGTTCGAGGAAGGAAGCCGTCGTCGGCGAAGCCGCCGTGGGTCAGGGGTTCCTGCGGCTGACCCGCTTCTCCACCCACACCGAGAGTGTTCAGATTCGCCCGGTTGCGCGGGTGGCGTTGAACGAGCACCGTCTCTGGCGCGAGGGGCCCCAGGGACCCGAACCGGCCGACGCCACCCCCTCCTACTCGGTGCGATTCATGGCCCGACGTACGGGGGATGGCTCCGCATCGCTCCGATTCGACCTGTATGCGTTCGATGACACGAACCCCACCGAGGAGCCCTCTTCCGCGCTGTTGGGACAGCTCGAGCGGTCGTTCACGCTGGACGAAGCCGGAGTGTGGACCCCGGTACGCATCGACATCGAGCCCGGGGACCTCGTGTTCGACGGAGAGCGCGCCAACATGACCACCATGTATGTACGTCTCGCCCCACCGCAGCGGGGCACTGCGTTCATCGACATCGACGACATGTCGTTCATCGAGTGGCGCCCTGCCGACGCGCAGGCCGACGAGTGGGGAGCGTTCTCGTTCGTGAGAAATCGAGGCGACAGCGCTGCACGGCTCCAGGTCCCGTACCTGCCGTTCAGCACGCGCTGAGGACCGGAGAGGGGAGCGCTGCGTCCGACCGTCGGCCGCAACCTCAGTCTGGATCCCCCCGGCGCGCCCGATCCCACCTCAGCCGCAGGCGCTCATCGGGCCGGCTGGATTTCCCCATGTAAGACCGAGGAAGGGTCCAACGGCAGCGCTTCGCCAATACGGTCTCCATCCACCGAGTTGCTACATGACGCCCAGAGGAATCCAATGCGCTCTCACCTGTTTCTTTGCCTCCTTTCGCTCTTCCTGTTCACAGGCTGCGGCACCGCAGGTGATGACGACGACGCGGCCAACGACGACGACGCCGCTGACGACGACGACGCGGCGGACGACGACGACGCAGCCGACGACGACGACGCGGCGGACGACGACGACGCGGCGGACGACGACGACGCCGCCAACGACGATGACGCGGCCGACGACGACGACTCGGGGCCGCCGGTGGACAGCGACGGCGACGGCTACCTGAGCGACGTCGATTGCGATGACGACAACGACGCCGTGTACCCGGGTGCAGTGGAACAGTGCGGCTCGGCCTTCGACGAGGACTGCGACCCCGGCACCAACTGCGACGACACCTGCCTGACCGAGTTCGACTACTCCTTCTGCAGCGCGCCGCTGCCGCCGCCGCCCACGCCGATTCTGCACTGGGACTACGAGACCAACGTGGACGCGACGTCGATCACCGGCGTGACTGGCAACGCGGTCGTCGGCAACGTGACGCAAGGTGCGCCCACGTACGGTCCCGGGTTCTTCGGCGACAGCGTCACGCTGGACGGCGCCACCCGATACAACACGACCATCCTCCTGCCCTTCGAGGACAACCTCTTCAGCTTCCTCACCTGGGTCCGTGTGGACCCGACGGCGAACGTCGGCGGACCCGCGTACATGATGGCCAACGGGTGGGGCGCTGGGCAGGGAGCGGCGATCACGATCGAAGGCGCGATGACGGGCGGGTTGATCGAAGCGTCGATCCCGCCGCCGGCTGGTCACAACCTGCCTGCGGGTCACACCGCGTGCAACGGCTGGGTGCAGGTGGCGATGACGTTCGACAACGGCACCACCACGATGTACCTCGATGGCGCCTTCAACCAGTACTTCTACACCGCGTTCACGGAGGTCAACTTCGAGAACACGGGCTTCGCGGTTGGCGGGGTTGGCGTTGGCTCGTCGGCGCTCAGCTTCCCCTTCGTCGGAGAGATGGACGAGACGATGGTCTTCGACACTGCCCTCACCGGCCAGGAGCTCTCGCTCAACCAGATGGAGATGCTCTGCGACCGCTGACTGGGCCCGCTGGGGGGGCGTCGGTGCTGAGGCCTACTCCACCAGGCTGTCGACCACGCTCTGGTCCGGCAGGCTCTCGGTGAAGATGCATGCGTTGGCGTTGCCCGACGTGTTTCCGTTCCAGCTGCGGCTGCTCCAGGTCGTGATGCCGTCGCCGTCGAAGCAGTCGGACAGGGTCCCCAGGAGATCGGTCGCGAGGTCCGTGCAGGGCTCTTCACAGACGCTCGCGTCCCCGCGCCCCCCCAACTCCTTGCTCCACTGCACGCGGACCGCGAGCAGCTCTGGGGAGGAGTCCCCGACCACGTCGGCGCGAAGGACGAGGTCGATGACGCCTCCGTCGGCGTCCGTTGTGGCCTCGAAGACCCGCGCCCGGTCGAAGGTGTCGTCGGGCAGGTCGATGGTGGCGGACAACGTCGATGTCTGTCCGTCCCCGGAGAAGTCGACCGCCACGGCCTCGCTGGGGTCCACCCGGCCGGACGGGGGGACCACCTCGTCGAGGCTCGGGAACACCAGCGCCGCGTCGCCGAGCACGTTGGTCATCGTGCCCTCGATGGAGCCCTCGGGGACGTCGGTGCGCGCTGTACCCCGGACCGCGTCGATCATCTGGCCGTCCTGAGACCAGAGCATCAGCCAGTCGGCGACGCCGGCGTCCGGGTCCTCCAGGACCCAGAGATCCACCGTCGCGCCGGTCAGGGATTGACCGCTCCCCCGCAGAGGGGTCGCCTCCGTGTCGCGGGACTCGACCTCCTCGGCCTCGGAGTCGTCCTCGGCCTCGATCTCGTAGGTGACCTCGAGGCCGGAGGAGGTGCGGGTCGTGGTGGTGTCGACGGGCTTCGTCACCTTCGATGTCTTGTCGGCCGTCGTGGATGTCTCTCCCTCACCGCCCCGGGCCAGCGGATCGGTGAGCTCGAGGAGCAGCCGCTCGTCGGGGAGCCTGGTGAGGATCGCAGCGAGCTGCTCGTCGGGGGGCTGGTCGCTCGTTGAGGGGCTGGGGCATCCGGCGAGGGCCGCGGCGAGGGGCAAGGTGAGGAGGCGCAGTCTCATGAGTCCATGATGCCTGCGGCGGCGCGCCCTGCGAATGACGCGTTCGGGCTCCATGGGGGGCGGGCGCGGGAGCCGGCCGCATCGCCCCACCGGATCGTTCAATCACGCGCCTCAGGGGGGCGTGCGACCATGGTGGGGATGGCAGCACCTCCACCGAAGTCCCTCGCGGAACACGTCAAGCTTTCCCTGATCCTGATGGGCATCGTGGGGACGGCCGGCATCGTCGTGTGGCTCTGGTCCGCGGGCGATGCGGAGCTCTGGACGGTCCTCGTCAGTCTCGTGTTCCTGGGCTTCGCGGGGATGCAAGCGACCCGGGATCTCCTCGAGGGGTTGGTCCGGCGAAGGCTGCGGGAGGCCGCGCGCGTCCCGAGGCCGAAGACAGCCAGGCCCCCAGGTGCAGTGCGACGCGGCGAGGGCCGGCGCGGCGAGGGCCCCGACGTCTCCCTCCGTGTGTTCGAGCCAGACGCCCCCGCGGAGCTCTCCGCCGAGGCGCGTGCCCTGGTCACAGACTCGTCCGACCGGCGCCGCAAGACGGCCATTGCCTTCGGTCCTACCTGCCTGGTGCTCTTTTGCATGACGGCCCTGGTCGGGGTGCAGAGTCAGGCGGTCCCACCCGAGGTCTTGGCAGACCCCGAGCTCGCGCTGGTGTGGCGGCTCCCTCTCGCTGCCGCGGTCATTGGCCTCGCGGCGACGGTGGTCTCGCGGGCGGTCCCGGTGCTGGGGGTGGCGGCGGGGTTCGTGTCCGTGGTGTCGGTCTTCGGAGTTGGACTCTTCTGCGTGATTCACCTCCTGGTCGTTGGGGCCGCTGCGCTCTCCGGGGGGCCTGCGTCCGTCGTGGCGGCTCTGGACGTCGCCACGGTGGTCGTTGCCTACGGGCTCACCCAGGGAGTCAACCGGCGTCTGAGGGAGCCTGAGGGTGAGGCTCAGCCACTGCTGGTTCTCTGGGTGTTCGACCCCGGCGCGAGCACGCACGACCTCGTCCAGGTGGTCTGGATGGCTTGGGGACGGCTGGGCCCGATCTACATGCTCCAGGGACCTGGAGACGACCTGAGCGACGTCGGCTTCCTGGACGTGCTGACGAGGGGAGCGGGAACCTTCTTGATCGAGAGCGAGGCCGAGATCGAGGAGGCGGTGGCGCGCATCCGCGGTCAGCGGTCCGGCTCCGGCTACGCCCCCGTGGCCCCCTTGCGCTGCGCGAACTCCGTGTGGAAGCACATGGTCCAGGCTGCGTTGGACGAGAACCCGGTGGTTCTGTTCGACGTGTGCCGGTTCGGGGCCGAGCGGGCGGGCTGCCGGTACGAGTTCGAGCTGCTCGCTGCCCAGCTGCCTGCGGAGCAGGTGGTGTTCCTGGTGGACGACGGCACCGATGTGCCGATGCTCGAGAAGGCGCTCGCCGAGGCCTGGCGGGAGGCTGCTCCGCCGGGCCCCCACGTGACGCTGCGTGCGTTTCGGGCCGACGCTGATACGGCGGGACTCCAAGGGTTGGCGGAGCTGCTGAGCCAAGAACGGGCGGCGAGGGGACTGCCTGGAATGCTCCACGAGGCCACGGTCGTCGCGCAGCGAGCTACCTCCCCTGGACTCCCGCTTCGGTGACGACGCGACGGCCCGCGGCTGGGCCGTGACGGGGATGCTGTTCGGAGTGCTGCTCGTCTGGGCAGGGGGTTGAAGCCAACCATGGAGCGCGGGCAGATCCCTGAAGGGCGTCAGGCGCCTGCGAGGAACGGCGCGTAGCGGTCCAGGTAGGGCGCGAGCCGACGCCGGAGGGTGGGCGCGTCCAGGCCGTATCGGGCGGGACGGTCGTCGCGAGCCGGCCGGAGATGCGGTCTCGACAGAAACTTCGTCATCCGCTCCTCGTGCTCGGTGTCCCACTCGAGGCCGAACCGGTCGTAGATCGTGCGCACCGCCTCGATGGGTCGCTGCACGAGGTCCTCGAACGACACGTCGTGCACCGACGCCAGCGCAGGGTGGTCACGCCGCGCCTCGATGCTCCGGATGATGGACTGCTCGCACCGCCAGACCGTCGACTCCACGAGCTCGGGACGCAGGGGGTCGTCGGTCATCACCGCGTGGGTGTCGGCGATGAGGCCCGCGTAGGAGCAGACGGCGTGCATCGGGTCGCGGTGGGTGTGGATGATGTGGGCCCCAGGCATCGTTTCGATCAGCAGATCGAGAGACAGCAGGTGTCCGGGGTACTTCAGCACCCACCGCTCCCCCGGGAGGTGCTCTTGGAAGGCCAGCAGTCGCTCTCGAAGGAACGCGTACGACCGCGTCAGGGGCTGGGTGTGGGCCCAGCGCAAGTACGCGGGGGCGGGGAAGGTCTCGTACAGCTGTGCGGTGTGGAAGGTGTTGGCCAACAGCACGCCCTCCTCCTCGGGGTCCACGGCGCTGTGCCGATGGCGGGCGTCGGCCTCCGGAGCGAGAACCCGCCAGGACAGGATGTCGAGCTTCCCCTGACGGATCAGAGCTGGACTCGTCGCCGGAGGGTGAGCCCGCATGGTGCGCCACGCCGGCAGGAAGCGCGCCCGCGGGTCGAGGCCCAGGAGGTGGTGCAACCGAGTCGTCCCCGACCGATGAAGGCCCACCACCACCAGGGGCGCCCCGAGGGAGCCGGTCGGCTCGGGTTCGGACGCGCACCGGAGGTTCGCCCCCAGCAGCCTGACGATGTACTCGCGCGCCATGAACCGACCGAGGGCGGTCAGGTCGCCGTCTCGCTCGAGGGAGTCACAGAGCTCGCGCAGGCCGGTGTGCACGCTGGCGTGGGTGAGGACCTCGAGGCCCTGCGCCCGGCGAGCCAGCCCGAGCAGCCGGTCGGGGTCGAGGGGGGCCCGGGAACCAACCCATCCCGCCACTTGGGTGATCCACCGTCGGCGCAGCGCATGCTCGTAGGTCCTCATGGCGCGACAAGAGCCTCCGTAGGGTTCCCTGAACGGAGAGAAGGTAGCGCGCCGGTGACACCGAAGACGGAGCGTCCATTCAGGAATGGACGCTCCGTCACCGACGTCTCCGGCGACCTGAGTCCTGTAGCTCCGCTGTGCGCTACTCGCAGCCCTCGGTCACCACGAGCGCATTGATGTCGGCGCTGTCGAGTGCCGAGGAACTCACTGTGGGAGCGTAGAACCCCTGGGGCCAGGAGACCCCACCGTAGGTGTTGCTGTTGCCGATGTAGAAGTCGCCGAGCGAGCCCACGCCGAAGTTGAACGTCCGGCCGCCGTACAGGTTCACCAGAGCGCCCGAGCTGAGGACCTCGAACAGTCCGCCCTGGCCGCAGAGCAGGATGTCCCCTCCGTCCACCTTGATGTCCTCACCTCCGTTGCCAGTCAGCAGCGTCGTCGAGTCCGTCGTCAGGTCGATGCGGTCTGTGCGCCAGCCGAAGGTCGAGGCATACGCGGAGCCGTTCGTCGTCACGACGCTCGTGTCGGTCTCGAAGGCGAACTGGCTCGTGGGGTTGGAGGACACCTGAGTCGCCTGACCGGTCGTCTCGTCGATCTCGAAGATCCCACCACTGTTCGCGGCATGGAGCGTTCCGTTGGGGGCGAACTGCAGGTCCTCGGCGGCCGTCGGCGAGACGAGGGTCGCTGAGCCCGCGCCGTCGAGCGCGTAGATGCCCGCGGCCCCGAGACCCTGTGTCGTTGCTTCGACGCCGCCAGTCCCCACGAAGACCTCATCGAGCGACGAAACTGCCAGGGAGTACGACGGGAAGGTGCTGACCTGATAGGGCGGTGCCAAGGGGGCGCCGCTCGTCCAGCGGAAGACGCCACCGTTGGTGGTGAAGTGGACCACATCCACCTCTTCGGCCAGTCCACCGCACGTCCCGGCGCAGTCCTCTTCGGCCGCCCCGTTGCAGGTCCCGGCGCAGTCCTCTTCGGCCGCCCCGTTGCAGGTCCCAGCGCAGTCCTCGACGGCCGCCCCGTCGCAGGTCCCGGCGCAGTCCTCGACCGCCGTGCCGCCGCAGACACCGGCACAGTCCTGCTCTTCGACCGAGCAGCAGTTCCCGTTGACGTCGGGGAGCACGTCGCCCCCGTGGTTGACGTGGGCGTTGATGCAAGCGTTCGTGTGCACCGTGATGAGGGTGTAGGGAGTCTCGGTCGAGCCAGTGGCGTGGCAGAAGGTGACTCCGTTGTTCACGGCCTCGTCCACGCACTCAGCGGCCGTGAGCGCGTACGCGTCGGACGCCAGGTCGGCAGGCTCGAAGGCCGTGGTCTGCTCTCCGCACCCGGACGCCAGCACGACCCCGAGCAGGAGGAGAGGGAAGAGGTTGAGTCGAGGGCGCATGAGAACTCCGGGGGTGCGGCGGCCCGCCGCGGTTGTTGGGCTTCCAGGCCCGAACGTATTTGGAACCGCCTCCTTTGGGACCCTTCAGCGATCATACGAACGCGGGCCCGAACCCTCCTCGGGAAGACCTCCTTCCATGCGATGCCGGCGCCGCTCCTCCCCAGCGAGCGTCAGATAGTCTCCTTCCCATGAGCCACTCGACGACGCGGCGAGGCCGTTCGACCCCGCGCGGTGTGCGTATCAGCCCCTTGCTCGCGCGGCGTGCCTACACCAATGACGCTGGCCGCCGCATGCCTGGCCCTGCGGGCTCGCTCCGGGACCTCGGCAACCTGCGGACCATCTTCTCCCTGGGGTTGCTCGACGCCTACCAGGGTTGGGAGCAAGACCGGCCTGGAGAGGACTTCCTGGTGTGGGCTGGTCCCGCGCCACACGTCGTCGTCGTCGCTCCGGACAGTGTCCAACGGGTGCTCAACGACTCCGAGCACTTCGCCCGGGACATCCGCCCGACGAAGACGATGTTCGGCGATGGCTTGCTTCGCCAGCAGGGTGGGGCTTGGGTGCGGAGACGGGCGGCTGCGTCCCCGCCCTTCAAGCGGGGCTCGCTGGGCTCCGCGCTGCCGATCGTGGTGGAAGAGGTGGAGCGGTTGCTCCAGGGCTGGAGGGCGCGGGGCACCGAGCCGTTCCGTCCGACTCGAGACGTGGCTGGCTGCATGCTCCAGATCCTGTGCCGCTACCTCTTCGGCTACCGGTTCGACCCGGAGCGTTACGGCGGGCGCGCCTTTCACAGTGCCCTCGTGGTGCTCTCCAGTGACTCGGTCCTCCGCCACCTGCTGCCCCGCCATGCCGTGGCGGTCGCTCGGCGGCGGGCGATCCGCAGGGCCCACGCCACGCTGAATGAGCTCTGCGCCGACATCCTCGAGAGCGGGGGTGACGCGCCCTTTCTCACCCGTTTGCGCGAGGATCTCACTGGCGGCGAGCGGACGCGCCAGGACGTGCTCGACGAGCTGCGGACCTTCCTCATCGCGGGGCACGAGACGAGCGCCACCGCGCTGAATTGGGCGCTGGCCCTGCTCGCCCAGGCTCCCGACGAACAGGAGGTCCTGGGGCGGGAGGCGAGGGAGCACACGGGATTCGGGCACACAGAGGGGCTCACGGCCGCAGACCGGGTCTTCTCGGAGACGATGCGTCTGTACCCGCCGGTCCCGATCTCTGTCTCCGTCGCGACGAGAGACACGACGTTGAGCGGATACTTCGTCCCCGCGGGGACCCGCATCGACGTCTGCTCCTACGTCGTTCACCGGAGCCGGTCCCGGTGGACCGACCCCGACGTGTTCCAGCCGTCCCGATTCATCGGGGGTGCCCCCCCTCGTACCGACTATCTGCCGTTCTTGCACGGTCCCCATCTGTGCCTCGGCCGAGGCCTGGCCAAGATCGAGGTGCGCGCGGCCCTGAGCATGCTCACTGAGCGCTACCGCGTCTCGCTGCCCGGCCCTCCGCCGGAGGTGAACCTGCGCCTGTCGCTGCACCCCAAGGGGCTCAGGATCCGACTGGAGCCCGTTCGCTGAGGACGTGCACGCGGTCGAGGTCGGCACCGTCGGGCACGGGACGTCAGAGCCCGTGCCCGAACACGAGCGGGGACCCGGGATGCCGCGTCACTCCCCGCGGCGCCCCAGGTATGCGATCGGCACCTGTCTCTGAGGGCTGCAAGCTCAGCAAAGCCCGTGAGTCGCTGGGAATACCCGTGCGCTCCACAGATTTTGCTGGGCACTTCGGGGACCCCCGGGTAGAACCTGCCGCCCCCTGACCCCTGGAGTCTCCATGCGCCGCGCCCACCTTCTCCTCTCCCTCCTCATCGCCTTTTCCCTGGTGGCCTGTGTGCCACCCACCGAGCTGCAGGTGGAGGAGGGTTCCTATGAGGCCGAGCTGGCGTCGTCGGCCGTCAGTCTGTCGAAGTCGCCCGCCCCAGTGCCCCCGAACCTCGTCGGGGACTGGACCGGAGAGCTCTCGGCCCGCGTCCCCTGGGAGATCGCCCTGACGGTTTCCTCGCAGTCCGGCCGCACCGCCAGCGGTGTGCTCGATCTGGGTGAGGACTTCGAAGAGGTGTTCGGAGTGAGCACCTTCAACGTCTCGTTGACCGCCGCAGCGTCCGGCCAGCTGACCGGAGTGGCCACGCCCGGTGGGAACAGCTTGCGTCGCATCGGGCCCATGAGCCTTCAGATCTCGGGGATGTGGGGCGGACCCACCTCGTCGCCCGACTTCGACGGGACGCTGCATATCGAGGTGAACAGCATGCGCCGCAACGGTCCCACCAACGGTCTGCGCCGCATCAACCCCAATGGCATTCGGGTCCCGAACACCTCGCTCATCTACCCCATCGCGATGGAAAAGGGCTGACGCGCCACGACGAAGGCCGTCGCCTTCTCTGACAGCCGGCGATGCCGGGGGGAGACGAAGGTTTCGTGCGCCCCAGGTAGGGGCGCCCGTGTTCGGGGGGATGAGGTGTTTGATGACCCGCTTCCTACTCTGTCTCCTGCTCCTGCTCGCCCTCCCCCTGTCCGGGTGTCCCGCCGCCGACGATGACGACGCGACGAGCGATGACGACGACGCCACCGGCGACGACGACGACGCCACCAGCGACGACGACGACGCCACCGGCGATGACGACGACAGCGGGGACGACGACGACGCCACCGACCCGGTGGATGCCGACGGTGACGGCGTCTCGGCGGACGAGGACTGCGACGACGACGACCCGGACAACTACCCAGGCAACACCGAGGTCTGCGACGGAGTAGACAACGACTGCGACGCCGGGACCGTCTTCGCCGGCGAGGACGTGGATGCGGACCTGGACGGCTCCATCAGCTGCCTGGACTGCGACGACGACGCCTCGGACAACTACCCCGGCAACCCCGAGATCTGCGACGGAGTGGACAACGACTGCGATGCGAGCACGGTCTTCCCCGACGAGGACACCGACTCTGACGCCGACGGCTCCATCACCTGCCTCGACTGCGACGACGCCGAACCGAACAGCTTCCCCGGCAACACCGAGGTCTGTGACAGCGCCGACAACGACTGCGACGCCACCACCTTCGCCACCGGCGAGGACACCGACGCCGACGCCGACGGCGTGGTCGCGTGCCTCGACTGCGACGACGCCGACCCGAACAACTTCCCCGGCAACGTCGAGGTCTGCGACGACGCCGACAACGACTGCGACGCCACCACCTTCGCCACCGACGAGGACACGGACGGTGACGCCGACGGCTCTCCCACCTGTCTCGACTGTGACGACGCCGACCCGGCCAACTTTCCCGGCAACACCGAAGTCTGCGACGACGCCGACAACGACTGCGACGCCACCACGTTCTCCTTCGGCGAGGCGACCGACAACGACGCGGACGGATCCGTGGACTGCCTCGACTGCGTCGACACCAACGCGACGGTGTTCCCCGGCAATACCGAGATCTGCGACGGAGGGGACAACGACTGCGATGGCAGCACCGTCTTCCCCGGGGAGACCACCGACGTGGACGCGGACGGCTCGGTGGCGTGCGCCGACTGTGACGACGTGGATCCCGCCAACTTCCCGGGCAATCCAGAGGTCTGCGACGGCGGCGCCGACAACGACTGCGACCCCACCACGCTCTTCCCCGGCGAATCGGTCGACGTGGACGGCGATGGGTACGACGAGTGCGAGGAGTGCGACGACACGGACCCCTCCGTCAACCCCATGGGCGTGGAGGTCTGCGACGGCATCGACAGCGACTGCGGCGGACTGACCGGCGCGGTCTTCTCGACGCCCGCGGGGACGACCCCCAACACCGGACTGTACCGATACCGGGGCAACCGCTTCCAGGTCGACGAGGACACGCTGCTCACCAGCTTCACGATGCGGGTGGTCGCGCCCGCCGGGGCGGTCCTGACCTTCTCCTTGCGCGAGGCGCCGACCCCGACGGGCAACTACACCACGATCGCCAGCAATGACGTGACGGTGAGTGACGCCGAGGGCGGGGTCGACATGCAGCTCTCATCGGGAGCGCTGGGCGTCGTGCTCCAGGCTGGGTCGTACTACGGCCTCGTGGTCTCCTGGGGCGCGTCGATGGTCACCATCTTCCCCATCGCGGTGGGGGGGACCCCCGACTTCGGTGTGCTCCTCGGGTCACTGACCCTGAACTCCTCGCTGACCCTGCCGGTGATTGGGACCGTGGGGACCATCTACACCGGCGCGTACGACGGAACCGTCGTCACCGGAGACGAGTCCGACGCCGACCTCGACGGGTCCCCGATCTGCGCCGACTGCGACGACGGGGAAGCGACCGTCAACCCGGGCGCGATTGAGACCTGCGACGGCTTCGACACCGACTGCGACCCCTCGACCATCCTGACCGGCGACGTGGACTCTGACGAAGACGGGGTCGCGGTGTGCGCCAGCGACTGCGACGACACCGACCCGAACAACTACCCCGGCAACGTCGAGGTCTGCGATGGGTTCGACAACGACTGCAATCAGCTCCCGGACTTCGACCTGTCTGGGGAGGTCGACGGCGACGGGGACGGAGACCCCAGCTGCAACGACTGCGACGACGCCAACCCGCTCGTCTTCACGGGCAACACGGAGCAGTGCGACGACGAGGACAGCGACTGCGACGGTACGGTCGACAACTTCCTCGAGGCGGCCATCGGCGCGATCTCCGGGGCTGCCATCGGGCCCAGCGTCGGCACCATGCAGGCCGCCCTCGTGGTGCCGGACTCCGGGATCATCTCGGATCTGAACCTGCAGGTGGACATCACCCACACCTGGGTCGGTGACCTCGACATCACGCTCACCTCGCCGGCGGGCACCTCGGTGCAGGTCTTCGACAACCTGCAGCTCGGCAACGCGGACGACTTCACCAACACCGTGTGGGACGACGAGGGGGCGAACCTCGCCATGACCAACGTGGCCCTGGCGCCGTTCACGGGCTCCTGGGTGCCGTTCGAGCCCCTCAGCGCCTTTGACGGGGAGGAGCTGCAGGGCACCTGGCTCCTTACCATCGCCGACGTCGCCAACGGCGACGGCGGAACCCTCAACTCCTTTCGCCTGGACGTGACGCCTGACGGATACGGCGACAGCGCCCAGTGCGGACCGGGATCGTGCGCCTCCATCCTCGTCCTCGACCCCTCGGCGACGGACGGGACCTACTACCTCGACCCCCTGGACTCGGGGACCGCCGATCCGTACAGCTGCGACATGACCACCGACGGCGGCGGCTGGACCCAGATCCTCGACTTCAACCGGGAGGACGACGGCGACGGCATCCCCGAGCTCGAGTTCCAGTGGGACACCCTGACCAACGACATGGGGCTCTACCAGACCACCGCGACCTCGGTGCAGTGGCAGGACGGCGACGGCACGGGCGACGTCCTCGACGGCGAGCGCACGGTCGACGCCTTCAACGAGGCCGAGCTGCTGTACGACATCCACTTCGAAGGAGTCTCGATGGATACGTCCGGTGTCTGGTTCACGGTGACGACCTCTGCGGGCCCCCAGGAGCTCTGGTGCAACGACGACGCCAGCGGAAGCGTCGACTACACCGCGGCCGAGCTGGCCACGATTCCCTACACCTGCTCGCTGCCGTTCACGGCGTCGCCGACCTTCGACAGCGGGCTCGTTCAGACGTCGTTCGCAACGACCGTGATCACCGGGTTCGGGATGACCTCGCTGATGAGCGACTCCGCGGGCAGCGACGACGCGCAGCTCTTCTCGTTCGAGGCATGGGTGCGCTGAGCCGGGCTACTCGCTCGCGGCGATCTCCGACGTCACGAGGGCCTGGAGCTGCTGGAACCCGAAGCTCGGCAGCGGCTTGCCGTTCACCAGGTAGCCCGGCGTCTTCCGGATGCCGAGGGCCTTGGCGTCGGCGATGTCTCGGGCCATGACCATCTCGATGGTGGGGTCGTTCATGTCTTCGCGCAGGCGGTCCAGATCCAGCTGGCCGCTCTGTGCAAGGAACTCCCAGATCCGATCGGGACGGGGGTCGTGATGGCTCGCCCACTGGGCCTGGCTGCGGAACATGATCTCGAGCGTCTCCTGGAACTTGCCCTGCTTTCGCGATGCCTCGAGAATCGCGACCATCGTGTCGGACCCCTGGTGCAGCGGGAGGTAGCGCAACACCAGCCGGATCTTGCCTGGGTTGGCGGCCATCAGCTTCTTGACTGGCGTGTAGAACGCCGCGCAGGTCTCGCAGGCGGGGTCGAAGAACTCCACGAGATCCACCGGCGCGTCGGCGGCCCCGAGCATGGGAGCGCCTGGGGGAACCAGCGTGGTGGCGCTCTCGTCGACGAGCTCGCTCAGGCTTTCAGCCCGCTCTTGTTTGACCAGTGAGTCGCCGACGACCCAGGCGAGCACCACCGCGATGACGGCGCCGATGACGAGGTTCTGCTTCTTCATGTGGTGAGTCTCTTTCGGAGGAGCAGGAGCAGGCCGACCATCGCGGTGAAGCACAGCAATGAGAGGGTCGGGATGGAGAGGAAGCCGAGCAACTCGATGTATTCCTCGGAGCAGGACACGCCCTGGCTGCACGGAGCGGCGCTCTCGGGAATGACGCCTTCGTGGAGCAGGGTGTGGTAGCCGGCGAGGAGCCAGCCCGCCACCGCGAGCGGCAGCGAGTAGCGCACGGCCCGCGGATCAAACGGGAACAGGCCCACACCGACCACCAGCACCAGCGGGTACATGAAGATCCGCTGGTACCAGCACAGGGAGCAGGGGGGGAAGTCCATCACTTCGCTGAAGAACAGGCTGCCCGCCGTCGCCGCAGTGGCCAGCAGCCACACGGCGAACAAGAGCAGCCAGTTTCCGTCGATCTCGTCCGCCTCGTCCGCCATGAACTCCCCAGCCCCCTACTGCCGGGTGACCGACTGCGCCGCGAGCTCCGCGTTCCAGCGGATGACGCTGGGGAGGTTCTGTCGTCCGTCGTTGCTCTCGGAGTAGTTCGAGCGGAAGGACGACGCGCTCTCGAGCCCCTGCTGCAGCAGGGCCGGGATCTCCCCCGGGCTGCCCGTGGTGAGGTCGCTGGGGGCGACCGGGTCTTCGTTCTTCATCTGGATGACCGCACTGGCTGCCACGAGGCGGGCGTCCCCATCGAAGAACAGCATGAGCGCGGCGTGATCGTCTGGCTTGGGGTCGTGCCGGTCGTGGTCGATCTTCATGTACAGGAAGAGGCCGTCCTCATTGCGGCTGTCCGTGTGGTCGGGGAACCAGGTCCAGTAGTGCAGGTCGTGGTCGTCGGGGTCGCGGTACCCGATGGACTTGCTCGAGCCGTGGTCTCGCCATCCGTCGCTGCAGTCATGGAAACGGCCGGACATCTTCGAGCGGAAGAGGGAGGAGTCGAAGACGACAGTCATTGGCGGATCTCCGCGACGACGGCGTTGACGACGTTGGCGACGACCGCGACGAACGTGGTTCGGCCTCCGTCATCCGAGGCTTCGACGAGCTTGCCCGCCATCCAGTTGAACACCGCGCCCCCCACGCTGATCGCGGCCGCCACCGGTCCCGGGGTCAGCTCGCCCACCGCACCGACAGCGACGTCCAGAATCTCCATCACCGGGGACTGACCGTGCTCGGAGTAGTGGACTTCGGCCTTGGTCAGCGTGCAGTCGGGCAGGAACGTCAGCTTGAGCGTCGCCCGGTCGTCCTCGCTGAGCATGTCGAGGCCGCTGCCCGAGCCGCCGCGCACGTGGTCCAGATCCACCGTGCAGAGGGTGGTGCCGTCAGTCTCTTTGTAGGTCTTCAGGACGGGGTCGTAGAGCCGGTAGTCCGAGTCCTGGCTCTTGAAGCGGAAGTGCTTCGAGTCGATGAGGTCATTCATCGTGTCGGTCTCCTCGTACCCGTTCAGGCGCTCCATCAGACCGTGGTAACTGAGATTCATCTGCGTCTCCCTCCCCCCGGACGTAGCTGTCCGGCGCGCGCAGAGCATAGAGGTGTGCCCCGGCGCTCGCCCGTCGAGCCTCACCCCACGGTGAGAGGCACCGGGACGTGTTTCAATCCCCGCTGTGCGGATCTCCATCCTCGTCGTCCTGATCCTCCTCGCGAGCCCGGTCCAAGCAGCCGAGTCGTCGCTCGTCGACTTGAGTGGGCCCTGGGAGTCGGCCAGTCCAGAGGACGCCGCAGCCGGTCGATGGAGCATGGGCGCGCTCCCCGGGACGCAGACCGAAGTCGGGGAGGAGGGGAGCAGCCTCCTCCACCTACGCCGAGTCGTGGAGGTCCCACCCGCGCTGAGGGATCAGCCTCTGGCCCTGACCGTCGGGTTCGGGGGGGTGTCCTACACCGTGGCCGTCGACGGGGAGAAGGTTGGCGGCTCCGGCCGGTTGAGCGCGCAGGGTGGGTTCCAGCGCTCAGAGCTGGTCAACACGGTGCACGCCGTACCTATCGAGTCCACCCGGGACGGGGCCATCGAGATCCTCCTCGTCACGGAGATGGGTGTCGGCTTTCCGGAAGTCAGGCTGAGTCGTGGGGTGCGCCTGCTGGGACCCCGGGAGCTCGTGACCGTGGCGGCCCGGGAGTCGGACCTCATCTACAGAACTCACCGTGTCTGGACCTACCTTGGGCTGGCGCTGTTCCTCGCGGCCGTGGCCGCGTGGCACCTTGCGCTCTGGTGGCGCCGTCGCCAGCTCGCCAGCTACCTCTGGTATGCGGCCTATGTCTCCGGGTTCGCTCTCTTCTGGCTGAGCCAGGGGCTGTTCCGAGCAGGACTCTGGCCCTTTGGGCACCTGCAGCTCGCCTCGTTCACGATTGCGGTCCTGGCTCTGGTGACCACCTTCGGTGTGCAGTTTTGCCGACGCTTCCTCCTTGGCCACCCACCGCGTGGCGCGTGGCTGTCGGTCTCCCGAACGTTCCTGGTCTTCGCGGCGGTCGCTGTGAGTGGCGTCTTCGCCGTGCAGGTGTCGAGGCTGGCGATGGTCTGGTTCGCATGCGCGTTCAGCTCGCCGCTCCTTGCGGCTCTGGGCCCGGCCTTTCGCAAGAGCAGGGACGCGCGGACGATTGTCGCGGGGTTCGCAGTGGCCGCGGCGGGAGCCGCCAGTGGAATGATCTTGCCAAGTCGGGCGGCCCTGTCGGTCGAGATGGTCGGCATGATGCTCCCCCTCTTGATTGTCGTCAGTATGGCCAAGGCCCTGGCGAATCGGTACGCACACGACCTGGAGGTCTTGGACGCCACGCGGCTCGCCGCCTTGCGCTTCGTGCCGATGGAGTTCCTCGGGGTCCTGGGCCGGGCCAGCATCGAGACGGCCGAGCGCGGCGACGCCGTCGCCATCGAAGCGACCGTGATGTTCTCGGACCTCCGGGGCTTCAGCGCCTTGTCCGAGCGGCTCTCCGCCGAAGAGACCTTTGCGCTGGTGAACCGCTACCTCGGCGTGATGCAGCCCATCATTCATGCTCACGGTGGCGTGGTGGCGAGTTACCTCGGGGACGGGATCATGGCGCTGTTCCCCAACGGTCCAGCGGACGCTCTTCGCTCGGCGATCGTCCAGATCGAGGCGCTGGAGAGGTTCAACGCCGACGCAGCGGAGCCGCTCGAGGTGGGCATCGGGTTCCACCACGGCAGCCTCATGCTCGGGACGCTCGGCGGCCCAGACCACCTCGAGTGCACGCTGATCGGCGACACGGTCAACCTGGCGGCGCGGGTCGAAGGCATGACGAAGCAGTATGGGGCGCCCGTCCTGTGCACTGATGCCGTGGTGGACGCGATGGGTGAGGTTCACGAGCTGCGGCTGACCGAGCTCGACCTCGTCCGCGCCAAGGGCAAGAAGGAGCCGGTCGGTCTGTTTGAACTCGTGGATGCGAACCGACACGAGGTGCGAGAGAGAAAGGAACGCCTCGCCCCTGCGTTCTCGTCTGCGCTCAGCGACTACCGCGCGGGGCGCTTCGAGCGCGCCGAGGCTGGCTTCACTGCGTGCGCTCGACTGGCCCCCGACGACCGCGCAGTCGCCCTGTTCGTGGAGCGGTGCCGGAGCTTGCGGGACACGAACGCCGCCAGAGACTGGGATGGGGTCTGGACCCTGACGAGCAAATAGCTCGACGCTTGGGTCCTCACGGCGCGGGCTCTACAGGCTCCGATTGACCGCCGACCGGACATGCAGCGCCTTCCAGGTGTAGGCAGAGATGTACCGGTCTGGGCAGTAGCCCATGAGGTCCGAGCTGAGCCCCGGTGCCCTCAGCTCGCCCGTGACCAGGTCCCAGCCCCAGGCGTCGATCATCCCGTCCTCTCGCGGGTAGTCGGTGTCCAGGTCGCTCGGGGGGTAGCCCCGGTCGCTGCACGGGGTGTGGTCGCGGCCATGGGTGTGGCCCAGCTCGTGAATCGCGATGTCGAAGATTCGGTCGGGGAAGCCCACACCGATACTTATCCGTCCCTCGGGGGAGCCCAGGCCGCCCGGACCGCCTCCGTTTGGCGCCGCCAGGCCGTTGAGGCAGCGCTCCGCGTCGCCGCAATGCTCCTCGCGAGTCTCGGCGGGGAGGATGATGCCGTGATAGTAGACGTCGTCCAGGGGAGCCTCCGATTCCCGGAGTGCGCCGAGACGCAGGAGCATCCCGCCCCACGATGCCCCCGCGGGCTCGAGTGCGGAGTCCAACGCGACGGGCTCGTGCACCTCGACCCTCACCTCAGACACCGGGTAGAGGCTCATGAGGAGCGTCGTGAACTCATCGACTCGTCCTGGGGACAGGTCGGGCAGCCGGCCCGACCCGTCGGCTTCGTAGGAGAAGGGGACCAGGACGACAGACAGCACGTTGGCTCGCCCTTCAATCGTGGTGCTGGCCACGCCTTCGGCGGGGTGACGGGCGTCGAGGTTGTCGCCAGGGGCGTCCTCTTGGAGCAGCTGCACCGACCACTCCAGGGTCGGTCCGACGAGGTCCGCGGGTACCTCCAGGTTCACGGTGCTCTCGAGGTCCGCGCGCTGCGACATGGCGGGGAGCGAGTCGAGAGCTACCTCGAAGGTCTCCCCTCCGACGGTGAAGAGCGCGAGCACCGGCCCCCCGTCGAAGGCCTCGTCTGTGGACACGAACACCCGCAGCAGGGTGGTTCGCTTCTGGATGAGGGGCACGTCGCTCACCTGCTCCTCGCCATCGACGACCAGAGGCCGTTCGATCGCCTGGTATGCGGCGACTTCGTCGATGTGCACCCCCGCTGCGAGGTCGTAGACCGGCTCGGTGGCGCAGCTGACGAGGGCATGGGAGGCGAGGAGACCGACGAGGGCGAAGCACCGCAGGCGGGCGGGGAGTACACATGGTGTCTTTTGCATCCCGGAGACCATACAGCCGGCGCTCACGCATCCATGCGCGACGCCCGAAACGAACAAGAACCGAACTCAGGTGGACCCTGGTCGCCCACCTGGTGAGGCGCCAAAGCTGGGCCAGCACGCCTTGCTGACTTCTGTGCCGCAGCCTCCTTCGTCGACCTGGTTGCAGGGCCTGTCGTATGCGCAGGTGAGGGCCCGCCGTGTCACCGCTCGGGAAGCGCGATGAACGTCTCCATGAGCAGCAGGGCGAGGTCGGTGTCGTCTGGTCGTTCGCCCCGAAGCGCTCCGCGGCGGCGCAACTCCTCGACGAGCCGGTCGGTGGCCACCTCCATCGTCAATGGGCGCTTTGAGGCCCTCTCCTCCTCGTCCTGGAAGAGCCACGCCTTCCACTGCAGCGAGATCCGCACCTGACCGTCCACGTAGCGAGTGACCTCGTCCTCTCCGCGGCGGAGCGACCATCCCGTCGCGATTCGATGCAGCTGCATGCCCACCTCGGCGGGGGGCGCATCCGCCCCCGGGCCACCTACCCTGGCCACGCCGTGCACCAGCTCGTCGGCGTCGAGAACGATGGCGGTGTTGGCCCGCGGGTTGACCGAAGCCGACGGGGCGTCGACCCCGTCGGGGTAGACGATGAGCGCCCCGTCTCCCTCAACGAACAGGACTGCAGATCCCACGCGCACGTGATGCTGCTCGAACAGGCCGCTGTGGCCACACACAACCAGGAACCACTCCGGCGTATTGGTCTTGTCGAGGCCGAGGAACTCCGGGGTGTCGTGGTGCACCGCAAGCTCCTGGCCCGGGAGCAAGAGGTTGGTGTAGAGCATGTAGGGCTCCACGAGGGCCGCTCCGAGCAGCTCTGCGGCAGTCGTGGCCAGGGAGGGGAGGGCCACGACGCTCTCGCAAGCGACCCCCTGAGTGGCGCCGCGTTCGAACCATGTGCCTCGAAACAGGTTCGTGCGTGCGGCGAGCGTCTCCAGGTCCTCGAGCGTGCCCGAGGCGAGTTGCCGCTTGAGAAATGCCAGGACAGCGTCGTGTCGACGAGTGAGGCCTGCTCCGAGACCGCTCTCGATGGGGTTCTTGACGTAGGTCCCGTACGGGCCCGAGACGCGCACCAGGCGCCGAAGAGCGTCAGCGGCGTCCGTGGAGAGGAGGGGATCGATGATTCGGTACTCACGTGTCATGACGCGAGGCTACCCCGCCTGTCCGTGCGGTCGGGGTGGACGACTCCCGGACTGGCGGTCTTTCGCACCACCGCCCCGGCGCACGTACAGGACACAGCGCAGTCCTGGGCTTCCGCTCGGCCGACGGTCGTACAGGAGAATGCGGCACGGGCCGGGAGGCGAGTGGACCCCCGCTGGAATCAACCGGGAGTGCGCAGCCGGATCCGGTGGAGCGAACACCACCGCCCTCAGGTCCCGCAGTCACAGCAAGGTCACAATCTCAGGAACCGTCGAGAGGAGGCGCTCTGGAGGGCCGAAGTCTGGTCTCCTTATGTGGTAACTAGCAGGAGACCTCCGTCCATGCTCCCTCGCGCCCGCTCACTTGCCCTCCTGGCCCTGTTCGTGCTCTCTGGCTGCCCGGTCGGCGCCCCCGAACTCACCATCACGCCGGAGGTGCTCGACTTCGGCGAGCTCGCCCTGGGCGAGACTGTCAGCCGGACCGTCGCCATCTCCAACACCGGAGATGCCGAGGCGGTGGTGTCCGGGGCCCTGCCGCCTGACTCGCCGTTCAGCCTCTCGCTCGAGGGGGGGGTGACGGTGGGACCGAGCGCGACCAGCACACTCTTTGTCGAGGCTTTGGTCACCGAGCCCGGGCTGGCGACAGGAGTGCTCACGCTGGCGTGGGCCGGCGGGCTGGCGGAGGTGGAGCTCCGCGCCGTTGGCGCCGCCGATGAGGATGAGGATGAGGACGGGGACGGGTACCCCGCCGGCGACGACTGCGCCGACGACGACCCTTCGGTCAACCCGGGGGCCACAGAGTCGTGCAATGGCATCGACGACGACTGCGATGGGGACACCGACGAGGGCTTCGATGCCGACGGCGACGGGGTCACGACGTGCGGCGAGGACGGTCAGACGGGCACAGCGGACGACGACTGCGAGGACGACGACGCGGACGTGAACCCCGACGTCGCCGAGGTGTGCGACGAGGTGGACAACAACTGCGATGGGGCGGTGGACGAGGGCTTTGACGCCGACTCCGACGGGACCGCCGTCTGCGCTGGCGACTGCGACGATGGGGACGCGAGCATTGGACCGGAGGTCACTGAGCTGTGCGATGGCGTCGACGACGACTGTGACGGCGTGGTGGACAACGGCTTCGACGATGTGGACGGAGACGGCTTCGCCTCCTGCCTCGACTGCGACGACGAGGACGCCGCCGCGGCGCCGGGCCTCGTGGAGGTCTGCGACGGCAAGGACAACGACTGCAACGGGCTCCTGGATGACGGCTTCGCCGACAGCGACGGCGACACCTACACCACCTGCGACGACTGCGATGACAGCAACGCCCAGGCCTACCCCGGAGCGCTGCCGGTCTGTGACGCGTCCCTGGACAACGACTGCGACGGGACGACCGACCCCGACGAGATGGACGACGACCTGGACGGGGTGAGCGAGTGCGGCGGTGACTGCGATGACGGGTCCGCCGCGCTCAACCCGACGGACAGCGACGGCGACGGCGTGAGCACCTGTGACGTGCCACCGGACTGCGACGATAGCGACGCAAGCAACTTCCCCGGAAACACTGAGCTGTGCGACGGGCTCGACAACGACTGCGACGGGTCGCCCGAGAGCGGGGGCGACAGCGACGGGGACGGTGTCGCGTCCTGCGCGGGCGACTGCGACGACGGCGACGCGGCCATCTACCCGGGCGCCGTCGACTTCTGTGACGGAGTCGACAACGACTGCGACGGCGTCGTGGACCAGGGATTCGCCGACCAGGACGGGGATGGGGCAGCCTTCTGCATCGACTGCGACGACTTCAACCCGGCCGCCTTTCCCGGCAACACCGAGGTGTGTGATGGCCAGGACAACGACTGCGAGGGCGGGATCGACGAGGACTTCGACGCGGACAACGACGGCTACCGCGATGGGAGTGACCCGGGCTGCCTGGCCGTCTACGGCTCGCTCGCGGATTGCGACGACAGTGCCCCCGCCGTCTATCCCGGTGCCCCAGACGTGTGCGACGCGGTGATCGACAACGACTGCGACGGGGTGGTCGATCCGCAGGAGTCCGACGACGACGCCGACGGGGTCAGCGAGTGTGGCGGCGACTGCGACGATGCGGCGGCGGGCAACTTCCCCGGAAACCCCGAGGTCTGCGACGGCCTCGACAACGACTGCGACGGGACCACCGTCTTCGCCGGCGAGGATGTGGACGCGGACGCGGACAACGTCATCGCGTGCCTCGACTGCGACGACGGGGACGCGGCCAATCTGCCGGGCGGTGTCGAGGTTTGCGACGGTCAGGACAACGACTGCGACGGAACCACCGTCTTCGCGGGCGAGGACATTGACGGTGACGCGGACGGCGCGGTCGCGTGTGTCGACTGCGACGACGCCAACCCGAACAACACTCCCGGCGTCGCCGAGTACTGCGACGGCGACGACAACGACTGCGACCCGACCACCGTCTATGCCGGTGAGGACGTCGACGCGGACGGGGACGGCGCCATCGGATGCGACGACTGCGACGATGGGAACCCCGGCAACTTCCCCGGCAACCCCGAGGTGTGCGACGGGGTGGACAACGACTGCAACGTCGCCACGGTGTTCACGGGCGAGGACCTCGATGGAGACGCAGACAACGCCATCGCGTGCCTCGACTGCGACGACGGGGACCCCAACGTCTTCCCTGGCAACCCCGAGGTGTGCGACGGACTGGACAACGACTGCGACGTCGCCACGGTGTTCACCGGCGAGGACCTCGACGGAGACGCCGACGGCGCCATCGCGCGTGCGGACTGCGACGATGGCGACGCGAA
>JAGSHC010000197.1 GCA_023954745.1 Deltaproteobacteria bacterium
CCGGCGACGACGACGACAGCGCGGGGATCGAGGCCGGCCCGCGCTTCCCCAACGCCAACCGGATCACCCCGCCGAGCGGGGGCGGCTGCCGCTCCTCGGTGGCCCCAGGGGGCTCCCTCCTGGGCCTGTTCGTTCTCATCCCCCTGCTGTTGCGAAGGAGACCGTGATGGGCAAGAAGCGACGTTCAAAGACCCCCGCCCCGAAGGCGCCCGCTGAGCAGCCCGGCGGGGGGTTTGGCGGGCTCGGCGACATGCTGGCGGCTCAGGGCCTCGAGACGGCGACGCCCGCAAAGCCGGCCCGTGGCGGGCCGAAGAGCAAGGCAGCGCATGTGCCGTCGCCCCCGGCAGCGGACGGCCTCTCCGGCAAGGCGGTGGTCCGCCGCGAGCGCAAGGGGCGCGGAGGGAAGACCGTCACGGTCGTCAGCGGTGCGGCGCTCACCGGGCAGGACCTCCCGGCCCTCGCAAAGCGCATGCGCAAGGCGCTGGGAACCGGCGCTCGGATCGAGGACGGAGCCATCGTCGTGCAAGGAGACCAGCGCGATGCAGCGGCGAAGTGGCTTGGAGCCCGGGGCGCGAAGGTGGTCCTGGGGAACTGAGGTCGCTACCGCTTCGAGGCCAGCGCCTTCTTCGCGTTCTTGAAGAACGAGCTGAAGAGAACCATCGGCATCACGAACGAGCCCACCACGGAGATGGGCATGGTCACGTCCACGAAGGCGATGGCCTCCGGCAGCACCTGGTGGGTCACCCAGACTTCGACCATCGCGCACAGGGCGAGCACGCCCCCCAAAGAGAGCCGGGCGGTGCGGGTGTCCACCGCGTCAGGGGTGCGGGCCCGCAGGACCGCCGCGGCGTATGTGCCCATGATCGCTGGCAGCGCAAACGCCATCGACAGACGGGACGCGGCGAAGAACGTCGTCAGCACCACGACGAACCCCGCGCTCAAAGTCAGGGACACGGCCGCCGCCACGAGCAGGGTCTTTGGAGCCATGTCGGGAGATCCGCCCCCCGGTCGAGGGGCTCCCCCCAGGTCAGAATCAGTCACCGCCACCATCAGGATCGTTGCCGCGGGGGACGTACACCGTGCCGGCGTCGGCGTCCTCGGCTACGTCCATCTTGTTGTAGCGCTCACCATCGCCGGCGGCTCCCAGACTGAGGGCTTCACGGCGAGCCTTGATGACGGAGTACGGAGGCTCGGTGTAGGCCGGGATGTCGTCCAGGGGGAACGTGAACGGCTCCTCGCCGGGGATCCGCACCGTGAAGATCTCCTTGCCGTCGCTCTCGATGAGGATGTTCCCGTTGGCGATGCGCTGCTGGCGGTTGGTGTGGGGATGCAGCCCCTCGAAGGTGTATCCGTCGTCAGCCTTCGTCTGGAAGATCTCGCTCCCCATGGGCCGCCCGGTCCAGAAGTCCTCCCAGCCGAGGATGCGCCGCACGGTGTACTCGTTGGGGTGCTTGTGCCCCTTGCCGCACGAGATGAGCGCCACCTTCGGCTTGAGCCGCTGCATGAAGGGGTAGTTGCTCGACCACTGCGAGCCGTGGTGGTTCACCCGGTAGACCTCCGTCTGCCGGAGGTGCGGGTAGGTCGCTGATTCGACCGGGTGGTACCAGGCCCCCCAGCTCTCGTGCAGGTACCCGCTGAGGTCCCCGGCCACGTAGAAGTCGAACTTCCCGTAGTGCACGACGATCGTGCTGCTGAAGTCGTTCTGGCTCGTCGTGCTGATCCACTTGTCCTTGACGACCCGGCCGCGGCCTTCGACCTCCGCGCCGACGGCCAGCACCTCGACCCACACACCCTCGCCCATGTCGATCTGCCGGTCCTCACCTTGCTGATCGAACCGCAGCTTCTCGCGGCGGGGCTGCTTCTCCTTGACCCAGTTGCGGTACTGCTTGTCCCCGAGCCCCGAGGCGTCGTAGGCGATGCCCGTGTCGAGGATGAGCCCGATGCGCGTGCCCAGGGACTCGTACAGGTAGTACATGCCCGTGCCCTCTTCGCCCCGCACGCCGCCCATGTGGTCGTGGTGGTAGTGGGTCGGGATGAAGTAGTCCACGTTGACGACGGGCCGGGTCGCCGGGCCATCATCGAGCTTGTTTCGCAGGTAGGGCTCGACGACGTGCTTCGCTTCGTTCCCCTTCTTGGGGGACTCGCCGGTGTCGACGACCATCACGCGCCGGTCCCCGTTGGCGTCCGCCGGCCCCTCGATGACCGTCCCGTCGCCCTGGCCCACGTTGAGCACGTGGATGCGGATGAGGTCTGGGTTGGGGCGCTCCTTCTTCTTGCGCTGCGCCTCCGCCTCATCGGGCGTCAGCGTCAACGCGAGGGACGCCAGCGCCAACCCCGCTCCGAGAACGGTCAGCGTTCCGACCCACGACCTTGCCGCCATACCTACTCCCTCTTTCGTCGGCGGAGCAGGAACCCCGCGAACACCAGACCGATCCAGCCCACGCTGCTCGGCTCGACCACGTCGCAACGGCACCCTGGCACGCCCGACTGGAGCGATGAGCTCCGGTCCACCTTGCACGGCCCGGACACTCCAGGCGTGCCGTAGTTGCACTGGCCCTCTCCGTTGGTGGCGTAGCAGTCGAGAAACGACGCTTCGCACCACGCATCAGGCTCATCATTGAGGGACCCAGCATCGGCGATGCTCGGGTCGAACTCGACGGAGTGGGCGCCTCGAATGCCCGTGCGGCTGAAGTCGTACTCCATGGCGTCGACGAGGACCTCGCCGCCGGCTCCGTCGGGGCAGCGCAGCGAGATGCGCTCGCGCTCAGAGTTGCTGAAGTCGATCCCCGTGTAGATGAGCTCGGTGCCAGTGCACGAGCTGATCTCCGGATCGCGTCCGTCGAGACACAAGCTGCGCGACCAGACCTGCACCGCCCCCGCGTCGAGGACTGTGGACTCGGCCTCGGTGCCGAAGATGGTCTCGGTCGAGGTCGACGTGGGCGCGTACTCCCCGGTCTCGCGGTCCATGCGGAGGCGGCTGATGCGGCAGCCGGTCATGTCGGCGGGACCCTCCCCCCGGTTGGACAGCTCGAAGAACTCCGGAATCGTGTTCCCGGTCTGGCCCGAATCGGGCTGGCCCTGCACCTCGCTAAAGAGGACCTGGGCAGGGCCGGGCCAGGTGCGCTGCTGGCACTGCCCCTCCTCCCCCGGCGTCCCCGTCATGGGCAGTCCGGTGGACGAGAGCAGCACCGGCTCGTCCGGCGGCAAGCACCACTGACCCAGGTCGTCGTTGCCTTCGGCGTCTTCCCGCGACGGCAGAAGCCCCACCGAGCACCCACCATTGGTGCAACCCGCCTCGAAGCGCTCCCAGTCGTACGGCACCGAGTCCACTGGGACGCCGTCGCAGACCAGGTGCAGGTAGCCGGGCTCAGAGTTCCCGAAGCCGATGGACGTTCCGTAGCGGTAGTCCGCGTAGATGAACTCGGTCTCGTCGGAGTCCTCGAGGTCACCCACCACGGTGTCGGCGGACTTCGCGAAGAGGGCGTACTCACCCAAGGCGATGGGCAGGGTGTTGCCCGGGGCGTCGACGACGTGCACGCCCCACTCCTCGTTGGTCGGGTCGACGAGCGGGTCCGGGAACGGCCCCTCACGCAGCTCGCACCCGTGCAGGTCGCACCCGGCCGCATTGAGCACCGTGAGCTCGAACCACTCCCGGGTCGAGGTGGGCGGGGCGATCATCAACTCGGTGAAGACCGCGTCTCCCGTGCCGCACGCGTTTCCAGCGGAGGGGCAGACGTTGTCCTCTCCCGGGGTGGCCAGGACTTCCCGCCCCAGGGTGTCGAAGGCGAATCGGGCAGGGGGGGGCACGCACCAGTTGTCCGGGAACGCATCGTTGTCGGTGGCGTTGAGAGACCCGGGGACCACCTGGACCGAACAGGTGTCCGCTCCCGTGCAGTCGTCGGCCACGTCGGGCCACTCGTACGTGACCGCGTCGATGGTCACGCCATCGCAGACCACCCGCAGCTCCTCGCTGCCCGAGTCATTCAGGGTCAGCGAGCTGTAGGTGAGGTCGGTTGGGTGCACGCATGTGACGCCGCTGGCGTCGGTGAACGCCACGCAGGCCGCATCGTCCGCCAGCACCACGTATCCCCCGGCGGGGATGGTCAGCCCGTCCAGGGGCTCGTCGGTGTCGGGGTCCGACAGCGTGCAGCCCTCCATGCTCAGGGCCGAGCCCGTGTCGTTGTAGAGCTCCACCCACTCGGGGGCGGACTGCGAGCGAATCATCAGCTCGGAGATCACCACCTCCCCGGGCTCCACCGCCGCGGCGAGGGTCGGGAGGAGGCAGGCGAGGGCGCCGATCGTGAGGAGACGCCGCATCAGAACTTGAGCCGCATCTGGAAGAGGAAGTCCCCGAACCACCGCAGGTTGTAGGGCGTGGGGTCGTAGGCGACCGGCTCGAAGAACACGTCGTCGTCGTCGAAGTCACAGGGCGACGGCGCGTTGGGGAGGCGCTTTCCGAGGCCTCCGCGGAGCCTCAGCGTGAGCTTGTCCCCCACCTTCTGACTCAGCGCTACGTAGCCGTTGAAGCCATGGGGACCCGTGTCGTCGCTCGACGACGGGGACTTGTTCCCCGAGACGTCCTGGTTCTGGATCTTGAAGCTGCTCGTCACCGTCGTGGTCTTCGTGGGCTTGACGTTGCCCCACACCCGCAGGCTGTGCCCCTGGAGGAAGTCCTCGTCGCAGGAGCCGCTGTTGCCCACCTGGTAGGTCTTGCCAAAGTCGGTCCACGTCCGTGTGTACCGGACGTTGATGGCGCCGATCTTCTTGTGGTCGGCTCGGGCCCCGAAGGCGAGAGACAGCCGCTCCCCGGCGCGGTTCAGCGAGGTGTCATCGAGGTCCTCGGCGAGGTTGTACTCAATGAGATCGTTGACGCTGAGAGAGCCGCTGTAGACGTGCTGGCGGCCGTTCACCTCGAGGTTCTGGTTGGCGTAGGTGGTGAGCACCTCGAGCATCAGCCAGTCCAGCGGGCGCCCGCGGAAGCTGCCCTTCGTCTCGATGTCCCACACGTCCAGGAGGACCGAGCGGTTGACGTCGAAGGAGACCCGGGCCCCGATCTGCTTGATGGGCTCGATGACTGCCTTGAACCGGAGCCCCTGCTCGCCCCGGGTGCGCAGTCCCGCGATGACGCGCGGTGTGGCCTGCGCCTTGGCGAAGGGGTTGGCGAACTTCACGTCGTAGTGGCGGGCGGTGAAGATGAAGCGGCCCCAGGCAGGCTCCACCTCCACGAACAGGATCATCCCCTGCCCGACCTGGTCCCCTACGGAGAGGGCGTACTCGCCGGAGATCTCCAGGAGGCCGAAGCCGACGCGCCCGTTGAGTCCGACGGATCCGAAGTTCTTCTTCACCGGCCATCGACGCTTGAGGAGCAGCTCGTTGTCGTCCTCCACCCCGTTCATGACGGTGCGGTCGATGAGCCCGACGTATCCCGTGACGCCGAGATGGGTGCGCTTGTTGATGCGGAACGTCGCGTTGCCGCCGAGCACCCCCACCCGGAAGAGGTTCGGCAAGGTCTGGTAGGCGATGCGACTGCCGGAGACCCACGTGCGCGGCGTGTCGAGCCCGTTGTCGGCCGCCGGGTCGAACACCTGCCCGCCGGCCACCTTCACGAAGCCCACGTACTGGTCGTAGTTGCGCAGCGAGCCAAAGACCGAGACGTCCAGCTCCGCTCCGCCGCTCAGGGGCGCGATGACCCGCCCCACGCCGCCCAGGAGGCCGTCCCACTCCCGGAACCGGTTGTCGGACCGCTCGACGGACAGGCGCGTGGGCACCGAGTGGCCGACTCGCTTACGGCCGCCCAGCGTGTTCATCACCAGGCCCTCACCGAAGTTGAGCTGGTAGCTCCCGGCGAGGACGTCGATGCGTGCGCGGCCCACCTGTCGCCGCACGCGGCCGAACAGCATGTAAGGGCGAAAGACCGGCGTGCCGTACGCGCCAGCCACGTCCCGGCTGTGGGGGTCGTAGGTCGCGTTCCACAGCCCCTCCTGGGCCGTGCCCGCGAAGCCAAAGTCGAGGAAGCCCATCACCGTGGCGTTGGCACCGATGGCGAAGTTGGGCCACTTGTCGTAGCCGAGCTGGCCCGGAGAGTGGCTCCGCGCCGCGTAGTCCTCGGTCGTAATGGGCTGAACCGCGCGGAACTGCTTGAAGGTGATGAAGCCCATCTCCGCCTTGAGCGGGATGGCGGCACCCTCGGTGGGGCGCACCTGGACGAAGGGCCGGATCGTCTCGAGCAGTCGCCAGTCCACCCCCTCGACCCGGCTCACCAGGTCCGGGAGCAGGGAGAACGGGCCGTTGAGGATGCGCTCTTCGACGATGGCCGAGGCGAGGCCAGCGTCGATCCCGGGGAGCTGGAAGACGTCCTCAGCTCCCGAGCGATTCAGGTCGATGGGGTTCTCGATGAGCGTGAGGAGGATGTCGAACTCATCCTCGGGCAGCACGCCTTCGTAGTAGAGCTCCCGCAGCTGATCGCTGTCGACGATGTCGATGAAGATGGAGTACTCGCGGGCATCGGCCACCGACACGGCGCCCAACATCCCAGCGAACAGCACCAGGGAGAGCGCGCGCTTCGCAGCGAATGGCAGCGGGGTCCTCATCGCGGACCCGCACTGTAGAACAGCCGCGGCCATGAAGTGTTGAGCCCCCGTCATGCTCCAGTCTCACTTCTTGCGATGACGCAGCACCTCCAGTGCCCCGAGCATGCCCACGAGAGCGTGCTGGTTGTTGTCGATCCGGAGGTGATTGTCGACCACACCCATGGGGTAGGCGCCGATGACCTTGTCGGGGTGCGGGACGTACCACATGTTCTCGGGGCGGTACTGCTTCTCGATCAGGTGATCGGCGCCCATGAGGAGCAGGTCCTCCCACAACTTTGCGTCCTGGCCGTCCTCCCAAGCGAGGTGCACGACACGTCGGACCGCCTCGAGGCGCGAACCCGCCCGGGTCGTGCGGGGGAGGTCGTCCTTGCGTCGCCAGGCGCCGTGGTAGTCGGGGAAGGGCGTCCACACGTTGGGGTACTGATCGGCCGCGCTGTGCGTGGCCATGTTGTAGCCAGTCTTCGCGTAGACCGGGTCCTTCGTGACCTGCCACAGCTTGTAGAAGCCCTGCATGATCCAGTGGTCGGGCCACTCGAAGCGCTTCTTGCGGTAGTGCTCGGCCTGCCGGTCACCGATGCGCTTTGCGCCCTCGAGCCACCGGGCATCGCCCGTCTTCTCGTGGAACATCAACAGGGCGAGCATCGTCTCGCCCGGGTAGTACAGCGGCTCCTTGCGCACACTGTCGTACTTCAGGCTCTCGCTGTAGCTGAAGAACACCTTGCCGTCGTCGTCGATCATGTCGAGCAACACGAGGCCGAGGCCCTCCATGATCTCGGCGTCCTCGGTGCGGTAGATGCCTTCGCGGTACTGCTCGGGGACCTCCTTCGGCTCGGGCCGGCTCAAGAAGGTCAGGAGCGTCAGGGCCGCCGACCCCGACTCGCAGCGGTTGTTGCTGATCAGGCAGCGTCGGTCGCCGGCCTCGTCGCCCTTGGGGGACCTCGTCGCGTCGTAGATGTACCCCATCGAGCGAGCCGCAGCGTCGAGGTACAGGTTGCGATCCTTTCGCAGCGCCGGCTCCTGCTCGGCGAGGTGCGCCATCTCGAAGAGGCCGTACACCGAGCCCGCGTGCCGGACGATGTGGTAGCCGGTGCTGCCCTTGGCGCGGTTCGGGAAGTACTCGTAGTCGAACTTGCCGTTCTCCTGCACCGTGTTCACGAGCCAGAGCCCACCGATCCGCAGAGACTCGAGGATCTCGGCCTCGCCGGGCTCGGCGTCGATGAGCACGTTGCCGCGGTACATGTCGGAGAAGGTCGGGGAGCCGGGCACCGCGATCCCGAAGGTCGTGCTGCGGAAGCGGAGAATCTCGGCGCCGTCTTCCTCCCACGCGTTCTTGGCGAGGCTGCCTCGACGAGAGGCTTCGACCAGCAGGCCCTTGGACTTCTCGGACCGGTTGCGGACTCGAGGCGTCAGGAACCCTTGAGTGACCGGCTCGTGGGGGAGGACGACGCCTTCGTTGGAGTCGCCCTTCCGCACGATGACCCCGTCGATGCCTGGCTCCACGAGGAACCACAGCGCCTTGAGGGCCTTGGTCGGCAGGGGCTGCGCGGGGCCCGTCACGTCGATGCTGAAGCGAAGCTCCGCCCGAGGGCCCTGGAACTCCTTGGCGTTGTCGCCAGCCGTCAACAGGGCGTTGCGGGTGGCGTTGGCCACGGCCTCGCCCAGGGTCGCGCCGGTGGCCGCCCCCCGCAGGCGTCGCACGAGGCCCAGGCGGTAGATGGAGACCCAAACGCGCTCGCTCACGGGAGCCGCCAGGGCGGGGGCGCTGAACATGGACTCGGGGAACACCGTCTCCTTCGTGACGGGGCCGCTCTCGAGCACCGCCCGAACCAGATCGACCGACGCCTGCTTCTGGGCATCGGTGACCTCGGGCGCTCCCTGGGCGGGCTCCCAAGCGCGGAAGAGCAGGTCCGCCGTGGGGCCACCTTCGTATCCGAGGCGGGCCGCCCAGGCTTCCTCGCGACCGAAGAAGAGGCCGATCTGGCCATCCTCGCCGACCAGAGCCATGGACCGCGGATCCCAGCCCGACTGCTGGGCGAAGGCGCCCTTGGAGTCGACGACCGCGCGGCCGACACGGCGAATCTTGCGATCGGCGTAGTACTTCTCGATCTCCGCGTCGCTGGTCCCTTCGGCGAAGACGACGACCATCCGGAAGCCCATGGGCGCAGCCGAGCGAGAGAGGTAGCGCACGGCCCGCTGGGCAGCCCGGTTCTGCTTCTCGCGCGTGTCGCCGTCGGTGTAGATGACCAGCGAGTTCCCCGAGAGCAGGGACCCGAGGCTCACGGTCTTCCCTTCGTACTCGACCTCGGCGGCGACGGGCACGGACGTGTCACCGGTCACCGGCTTCGTGGCCAAGGGGAGCGGCTCCTCCGGGAAGACCTCCACGGGCTCGGCCTTGGGCGTGGCGTCGGTCGCCTGCACCCGCTCGGACTCGGGGGTCGACCCGTCGCCGCAGCCGGAGGTGGAGATCAGCGCGGTGGCGCCGAGGAGAGAGAGCAGAAGGGTCAGCCGGTTCCACATGGCGCGGGACCGTATCGGAGGGCCCTCAGAGCGGCAAGAGCACCGTGGGGCACGACCCCTACTGGAGCTTGACCAGGGCCACGGGAATGCCGCCGTTGCTGAATCTCAGAACGGGGCGTCCGATCGCTCCCGCGGCCTCGGCGAGGACCTCGGCCGGAGACAGCGCGTAGATCTGGGCGTCGGGCCGGCGCTCCCGCAGCAGGTTCGCCCAGGCACGCCACTCGCCCCTGGCGGCGTCAATGGCGGTGCCAGGTCCCACCCGCTTTCCGTAGGGCGGATTCATGATCACGATCCCGGGGCCCTTGGCTGGAGGTGTGTCCTGGATCCGCCGCTTGAGGATGCGCACCCCGTCGACCTCGGCCCGCCGCAGGTTCCCCTTCGCCGCCTTCACGGCGGTGGCCGCGGAGTCTGCGCCCTCCACTGCCGCCGGCAACGGCCGCATGGCGCCACCCACGCGACCCACTACCTTCTGCCACATCTCGGGATCGAAGCTCGGCCAGTTCTCGAAGGCGAAGGAGCGGTCCAACCCGGGAGGCCGACGCGACGCGATGAGGGCGGCCTCGCCCACAAAGGTGCCCGAGCCACACATCGGATCCAACAGCGGCTCCTCGCCGGTGTAGCCGACCTTGAGCAGCGCAGCGGCGGCGAAGGTCTCCTTCAACGGAGCCATGGCAGTGGCCTTGCGGTACCCCCGGCGGTGCAGGCTGGGACCCGAGCTGTCCACGGCGAGAGTCCAGCGGTCCGCGGTGCCCCGAAGGTCCACGGTGACCGGCTGGTCGCCCTCCTCCTCCGTGGGGATGCCGCGATAGACCAGGGCCTCCTTGATCGCATCGGCGATGGCGCCCGTGTGATAGAGCCGGCAGGCCTTGGCTGACGCAGCCACCCGCAGCGTCTGCCCCGGAGTCACCCACTCCTCCCATGCCATCTCTCGCGCTGCCCGGGTGAGCGCGAGGGACGAGGTGGCCTCGAAGGGCTTGTCTCCCAGCGGGACCAGCACGCGATCCACCGTGCGCAGCTGGAGGTTGGCCCGATAGACGGCGTCGGCAGGGCCCTGAAAGAACACGCGTCCGCGGTCCTTGCGGGTCTTGCCGATCCCGCCCCCGAGGGCGCGGATCTCCTTGGCGGCGACGTCTTCGAGGCCGCGAGCGACGACTGCGATCAGTGTGTTCATGGCGCGAGAGTAACGACGGGCAGCAGCTCCGGCTCGGCCACGTCCCCACCGAACACCAACTCGAGGTCTTCGACGAGCACAGCGCGGGGCGCCACCACACCCATGGGAAGGCCACGGGTCGCCGGAGAGTGACCACCGGCGCGCATGGGGCCCAGGTAGGGCCGCACCGTCACCGCCGACGTCGCCGCCGCGATCTGCCTCAGCGTGCGTCGGTCGATTCCGTCGAACTGCAAGGCCACCGCGGGAGCCTCGGTGCCGTCGGGGAAGCGCCAGACCGCGTCGAGTACGTCGGGCAGATCGCCGTCCCACCCCGAATCGAGGCGCCGAACCACCAGCACCGCGTCCACGTCCGCCGCCTTGCGGGCCGCCGACACCTTCCGCTCGAACGCCTTGCCCGACAGGCCGCGCTTCGGGGCCACCTCCCACCAGGTCATGCGCGCGGCGGGGGCGAGCCCGACGCTTCCTCGGCCGTGGCCCGTAGAGCCACTCCGGTCCACCCGGGGGACCCGGGTCATGAGCAGCTCGCGCACATACCCATCCTCGACGAGGTCCACCGCGCGGCCCGGAACGCCCTCGCGGTCGATGGGCAAGGCTCCAGCGAATCCTTCAGGAGTGGAGGCGGGGTCGTCGCTCACGGACCAACCCTCGGGGAGGAGCCGCCGACCGATGCGGGGTTCCCTGCGCTGCTGCTGAGCCGACGAGGTGCCCGCCTCGAGGGGAGCCGGCGTGCCCCGCAGCTCGGGGGGAACGAGGTAGCGGAAGAAGTCCGCGGCGGCCTCGCCCTCGAAGACCACGGGGCCCTCGAACCAGCCCACGAGACCGACCGTCGTCTTCTCGGCGAGGTCCTGGGCGGCAGCGACGGCCTGGGCCGCCATGACATTGGCGGGCGGGAGCTGGTTGGCCGTGCGGGCGGACCACTCCAGTCGATCGGTCACCAGGATGCCCTCGGGTCGGAGGGCGGCGATGTCGAGCCGCACCGACGCGTACCCGTCGGGCTGGAGGACTCGCATGCCGTCGGTGTCCACCATGACGCGGACCCCCTGCTCCTCCCGCACCGCAGCGCGGGCCTCCCGCAGGCCCGGCACGGCCCGCAGAGCCCCCGAGAGCGCCACGGCCCGTCGCTCGAGCGCCTCCCGGTCAATGCTCGCCGGGGGCGATGAGTCAATGGCCACCTGCGGCTTGGCGGGGGTCCAGTCGGGGGCCCGGTTTTCCTCGGGGCGCGTCGCGAGCTCGGCCCGCTTCAGGTTGAGGCGCTGCACGGCGCCGCGATAGGCCGAGTCGGCGGCGAGCCACAGGTCCCTCTTCACCGCCGAGGACAGGTCGTCCATCACGAACCGCGGGTTGGCGACCGCTTGCGGCAGCTCCAGCTCGGCCCCGCCGTCGAAGCGGAGGGAGTTCAGTGTGTTGTCGCCCACGACGACGTCCACCCGTGAAGGCCGCGACGGTCCGCCGCCCTTTCCCTGGAGCGTCCCGAAGGACGCCGCCACCTCCCAGGTGTCCCGGTCCCAGGTCTCCACGGCGATGCGACTGGGGGCCGGCCCGTCCGTCACCAGCAGCTCGGTCTTGGCCCGCTCCGCTTCCATGGCGAGCAGCTCGACGAACGGAGGCAAGTAGCCCGCCAGTTCTTCGGTGGGAGGGGGACCGATGAGGGGCGGCGGGTCCTGACCCTTCATCTTGCGCTGGCTCTCCACCTGGCTGAACAGCATGGCGGGGGACACCGCCGACACCGGCACCCACCCGGACTCCGCGCCGCAGCTGCCGTTGAACACGGCCGGCTCCGTGCCGGTCGCCACGATGCGAGAGAAGGTCTGGAGCGGTGTGCCGATGAGGTCCACGCCGCGCACGAGCTCGTCGGCGCGCC
>JAGSHC010000282.1 GCA_023954745.1 Deltaproteobacteria bacterium
CGCTCAGGCCGTCTCCGTCGTCGTCGTAGCAGCTCGTGGTGTCGTCGATCAGCTCGTTGCAGTCGCTGTCGATGCCGTCGCAGTACTCGACGGCGCCCGGCAAGACACTCGAGTCGGTGTCGTCGCAGTCCCCTTGGTTCTCGGTCCACCCGTCTCCGTCGTCGTCGACGTCGATTCCCGCGATGACCTGCAAGAAGGCGTCCGCAGAGCCCGTGTTGGACGCGCGGTCCGTTGCCGCGAAGGACAGCAGGTGACGGCCGACCGATAGCGTCACCTCGCACCGCGCCTCTCCCAGGACGTCGACCAGAGGCTCACAGACCAGCCCGTCGAGGTCGGAGGTGATGGCCATGACCAAGGCCTCGGGCGCATCGAGGTCGTCGCTGACGAGGGCCGCGAGCTCGAAAGCCTCCCCTTCGAGCGACGAGTCGCCGGTGATCGGGCGAACGACCGTGACCTCCGGGGCGTCCGGCAGGTCGAGCACGTCCACGGCCAGGGACGCGCTGTCGGACTGTCCATCGGCGTCGGTCACCGTGACCGTCAGTGTGTGCAGGCCCGGCGTCAGCGAGGCGCTCGAGAAGATGGACTCGCCATCCACGGTCGTGGGCTGCGCCTCGAGACCGCCGTCGAGATCGCTGCGCCAGTCGACGAGGAGGTCTTGGGCGTCGTCGGTGGCGTCTCCGACGACTGCGACGACCTCGATGGTCGTGGCCTCGGCGAACGCGTCGCCATCGCCTGGAGAGGTGAAGACCACCTCTGGAGGCGAGAGCACCTCGGTGACGGAGAGATCGGTACCGCAGCCAGCGAGCACGAGAAGGATGAGAGGAGAACACCGCATGAACAGCTCCAGGTTGATTGCTGGAGGCAACATGCGGCGCCGAGCCCACAAGCGGTCATCACGTCGCGAAACACTGGCCGTTACAAAGCGGAGACGCCGATGAGAACGGCGTCGTAGCGCCACCACCCCACGAATCCGCGGCTCGTTGTCGTGGCTCGTAACGCCGCCTGGGGACCGCCCGGCTAGAACACACCGCTCGCGGCGACCCGCTCGGTCATGGCCCACCCTCGTTCGCCGGCCAGATCCCATGGATAGGGCCGGTACACCAGCACCGCCTCGACTTCGGGCTCAGCACACGGCGAGTCAAACTCGTGCGTGGATGTCCAACCTTGGAAGGCCAAGAGCCGGTTGTCGCTCACGATGTCGACGGCGCGATGGTGCGGCACCATCCGCTCTCCCTCGGCGTCCGCCAGCACCCGCGCGAAGCCCCAGCCGGACGCACCCGCCCAATCTCCGGCGGGCTCGCCAGCCACGGGAAGGCCATCCGAACGCGACAGATAGGCGACGTCTCCTGCCGGCAACGGACCATCGAAGCTCGCCACCCCCGCGTCCACGGCGGTCACTACGACCTCGCCAGCCGCAGCTTCGACCGCCAGGCCCTTCTCGGAAGTCGAGAAGCGACCGTCGCCGAAGGGCCCGAACCCCGTGTACTCCACGAACCCGCCAGGCCGGCTGACCACGCGGACCACGTCACCGGGCCGTGCATCCTCCCAGCGGGTGAAGTCGCCGCCCACCTTGGTCTCGAGCGCACCGCCGTAGTCCGGCACGACATCACCGCCGGACACCGCGAGGGGCGCGACGTCACAGCGAGCCTGTACGCGTAGAAGCAGGTGCCGGAGCGGCTCTCCCGTCGGAAAGGCATGCGGAGGGCGCGTGCTGCTGACGGTCACCTGTGCGGTGAGCGTGCCGTTCGCGACCGACTTGGAGACGGCCAGTCCAGCCGCACTCTCGAGGAAACCCGATTCCTCAGCCCGCGGGCCGGGAAAGCGGTGGGAAGCCACGCCGTCAGGGCGCAGCCAGCCTCCGGCGATCCCGGGGAAGATGTTCCAGATGTTCTCGAGGTCGGCGCCATTCCCGAGATCGAAGCGCAGGGGCATGTGGCAGTCCTGGCACTGCTGCGTCGAGCTGCCGAGCTCCTCGTAGGTCGAGTGGATGGGAAGCGTGGCCTCGGGCCACCGCTGGGCATCGAGGGACTGGCCCGGGATCAAGGCCGGCTGGTCCAGCTGGTGACAGCCGGCGCAGAAGTCCTTCGAACGGAAATGCTCACGCTGGACGGCGCCCATTCGCGGGTTGGGCACATCGTGCAGAGGACCGAAGGTGAGCGGGACGTACCCAGTCTGGAAGGCGTCAGGCTCGGAGGGACGCATGAGCTTCAGCCGCCCCGCCACCCCGGCAGGTGCGTCGAGATCGACGGACTCGACCTTGTGGCACACGTCGCAGTGGACCCCAGACTCGTGCGAGGTCTCGCGTGCGTCGAGCAGATCCCGCCCCCCCAGGCTGCCGTCGATGCCCGGCGCGTGGCAGTCGGCGCAGGCGCCGGTCTGCGCGGGTTGGTCCTCGCAGTCCGTGCACCCGGGATTGAGGTCGGGAAGCACGCCGCGACCGACGTAGCAGCGCAGCTCGTCTCCAGCGCCGCCCGGCGCCGTGCCCAGTTTCCACACGCCGCCCGCGTCGCCGCAGTCCGCCTCGTCCAGGGCCCTGGCCACACCCGCGTACAGATCGTGAACCACGGGGTTGCTCGCCGATGTCGCATGGGGCGAAGCGGTGAACTCCTCGGTGAAGGTGACGTGGCAATGCCCGCAGAACGCCGCAGTCCCGGCACCCGCGACCCCCGGCGCATCGAAGATGTAGTCGGCGTTGTCCGACGCATCGAAGGACTCGAGGTCGATCCGCTCCAAGGCCTCGCGAACGACGGCCAGACCGATCCGGGCGTCGGGATGCGAGGCGAGCAGCGCGATGTCACCCTCGCGGTCCCAGTCGATGTCGACCACGACCTCCCCCGACGCGTCCGTGAGGTGGTGGACGTCCAGCCCGCCCTGCAACACGACCACCCCTTCTTCCGGCACGCCATCCAGGGTGACGGTCAGCGTCACTCGGTCCGGTCTCGGCGCCTCGCTGTCGACGCCCGTGTCCGCCGTGGAGGTGTCGGGCCCGGTGTCGTCCAGGCCGGTGCCGGCACAACCGGCGACAAGGCCGAGGGCCAAGAGAGTCGAGGGCCGGAAGGACGATGAGGTGTGCGCCATGGGCCCCACTATCCGGTCGAGCCGCACCGACGACAACCGAACGTTGCCCGGTGAGACGGCATCTCCGGACGTGTCCGAAGACGCAAGCTGGAGGCCTGGCTAGTTCAGCTGATTGACCCGACGGATTGCGCTGCCCCGGTAGGTCTCCACCAGCGCGCGTTGCCAGGCCGCCACGTCCGCGGCACTCGTCGCGTCGAGCCACGGGGGAAGCTCGTTCAGCTCGCTGAGATGCTGCACGCGTTGTTCGGCCTCCCACTGCTTGAGCTCGAGTTCCTTGTGTTTGAGCGCGAAGTAGCGAGCTGTGTAGCCTCGCAAGAGCAGGCTCCCGCACACGACGCAGAGCATCACGACGGGCGTTCCGAAGAACACGAGGGGGATCAAGACTTCTTCCATGGGTGCCTCCCGGTAGCGGGCTACCGCCGGTACGAGCCGAGGCGCGCGACTATTTCAGCATGGCGACGACCCAAGTACAGACCGCTCGGTGCACTCCGCGCTGAGCGGCCTCCGAGCAGGGGAATGCAGTACGGATCGTCATCGACATCGGCCCAGCCGACTCCCCGTTCAGGGTCACCGCCTTCTAGAACCACTGGCGATGCCCCTTTGTGCCGTCCGGGCACCCTGTATACTCGCGCTCCCTCGAAGCAGAAGGTGCGACTTCGTGAGCGTGACCCAGCGGGCCTCCCATACGTACGAGAGTGCCCGGGACTCCCGAAGTTGGAGTCCCGACATCCGGGCGGCCCTCCGGCGGTTTCGGCCCGAGCGGAAGAAGCGGGGAGCAGCGATCACCTTCGTCGTCGTGCGCGTGTCACGGCTGCTCATGCAACGACTCAACGAGACTGAGTTCATCCACCTCGAGCGCTTCGAACGTGCCCATCGCTCCGGCCGAGGGCTGCTCACCTTGGCCAACCACGTGAGCATCGCGGATGACCCGCTCCTGCCCTCGTGCTTCGTGAGCGGCCGCTGGGCAGAGACCCGGTGGACTGCGGTGGACGCCCTGAACTTCTTCAGCTCGCCGCTGATGGCGACCCTGTTCAACGCCGGCAAGGGCGTGCCCGTCGTGCGCGGCGGAGGCATCCACCAGCCCGGCGTCGAGTTCATGAAGCAGCGATTGCTCGCCGGCGACTGGGTTCACGTCTTCCCCGAAGGCACGCGAACCCGTCGCGACGACGCGAGGATGGGATCGTTGAAGCCGGGGTTCGCACATCTCATCCAGACAGCGCGACCCCTCGTGCTGCCGTTTCACCACCGCGGCATGCGCGACGTGCTGCCGGTGGGCGGACGCCTGCCCAAGATCGGCCAGAGCGTGACCGTCCGATTCGGGGAGACCGTGGACAGCCGGCAGGGATTGGCGGACCGCTCGATCGCCGAGATCGTGGACTGGGGCGAGGCCGTCTTCGGCGAGCTGGAAGACCAGGCCCTGGCGGCCACCTAGACCAGGCAGCCGAGCTCCGGAGACGCAACCGGGGCGCGTCGGCTGGCGCTTCTCATGTCCTAGCCATTCCGTGACACATTCGGTCCGCAGACCGTGGCAACAACGGGAGTATCAGGAGCCACCATCGGACCCCATCTCCTCTCGCTGAGCCTGCTCTTGCCCTACGGCGTGCAGCCGGGGCTGTCCTTCGACGCCATGACGCCCGTGGCCGAAGTGGGCCCGTCCCATCGCCTAGTGGTCGACCTGCGCGCCAGCGTGTTCACCCACGCCGGCAGCCACACCAGCGGGCAGCTCGGCGGGGAGTTCGGCATCCACCTCGGAGCAAACCACCCGGTGTCCCAGGTCCTGTCCCTAGGACCACACGGCCAGCTGACGTCCGAGCTCCAAGGACGCAGCATCGGCCTCGCACAGGGAGATAGCGAGTCGGACCGCGCCTGGCGGGGCTACGCCGTCCCATTGGTCCGATATCGGCTCATCCACCAGCCGGGCGAACGCTGGGGCTGGAGCCTCGGTGGTGCAGGCGGTCATCAGTGGTCGCCGACGCACCCGAGCGCCCTACACTTCGCCTTGGATCTCGGGTTGGTGATGCGTCTGGGGGACAAGCCATGAACCGCCGCGAGTTTCTCACCGCCGCGAGCGCGCTCCCCATGCTGCAGCTGATGGGCTGCGCCGGGACCCAGAGTCGACTGGACGCCGATGTGCGCTTCGACGGCAGCGTGTTGATCCTCGGCGCGGGCGCGGCCGGCCTCGCGGCTGGGTACATGCTCGACCGACACGGCATCGACTATCGGATCTTGGAGGCGCGGGACCGGATTGGCGGCCGGGTCAAACGCCTCGACGGCTTCGCAGACGTACCGCTGGATCTCGGAGCCGAGTGGATCCACCAGGATCCGAGCGTGCTCGCCGAGCTCGTGGACGACAGCGCGGTCGACGGTCGAATCGAGGTGGTGCGCTACGAGCCCCAGTCGATCTCCACCTGGGGCAATGGCTCCCTTCAGCGCCTGAACCTCGGCCGGAACTACTACGCCGAGTGGAAGTTCAAGCGAACGACCTGGTTCGACTTCTTGGAGTCCCAGATCGCGCCGGCAAGCGAGGGGCGAATCGAGTTCGACACCCCTGTGGTCCGCATCGAACGCGACGCCACGGGGGTTCGAGTCACCGCTGCAGATGGCACGGTCTACGAGGCTGACCGCATCGTCATCACCGCGCCCATCGCCGTACTTCAGTCGGACACCATCGAGTTCGAGCCAGCGGTTCCGCGGCATCGAGAGGCCTGGGAGGCCGTGTTCATCCCGGCTGGACTCAAGGCGGCGCTGCGGTTTTCCGAGCGCTTCTACCCCGACCTGACGATTGTCCAGGTGTTCAGCGAAGGAGCCGAAAAGCTCTATTTCGACGGCGTGTTCCGAAAAGAGGTCGACCAACACGTGATGCACTTCTTCTGGGTCGCCGAAGAGACCTCCGAGTGGACCGACCTCGGCGACGACGACGCCATCCTGGAGGCGCTGCTGGACGAGCTCGACGCGATCTTCGACGGCGCCGCGCGACGGCACCTCATCGAGGCCCGGGTCGAGAACTGGGCGGCAGATCCCTACGCGAGGGGCGCGTACTCCTTCAGCTACACCGGTGACGAGACCGAGATCATCGAGACCCTCCGCACACCCGTCGATGACCAGCTGTACTTCGCGGGGGAGGCGTGCTCGGCCGACAACACCGCCACTGTTCCCGGAGCGATTGAAGCCGCCTACGACGCGGTGCGAAAGCTCCTCGAGACGGCCTAGTTCATCTGACCGGTCCCAGGGCAAGTCACGGGCCCGCCACGGGCGCGACCGACCTCATCAGCTGCCCCGCGTCGAGGTACGAGACCCTGCGGCCCTTCGGTGACGACTACGGCCCCAGACGCGACGCGGTCGACGCGGTGATACTGACGAGACCATGCGAACCGCAGCCCTCCTCTTCGCCACTTGTCTCGCCGCCTGTTCCCCAGGTACGGATCCGGAAACCGCCGAAGACACCGGCGATGCCGAGGACCCCTGGTTCACCCTGCTGGTGATTCCGGACACGCAATACCTGACGCTCAATCCCGAGTACGGCATGCTCGAGACCATGATGGAGTGGATCCTCGACAACCACGAGGCCCTCAACATCAAGATGGTCCTGCAGGAGGGCGACCTCACCCACAACAACACCGACGCCGAGTGGGCAGAGGCGGACGCTGGCTTCTCGATGCTGGACGGAGTCGTCCCGTACGCGGTGTGTGTGGGCAACCACGACATGGAGGGCAACGACCCGAGCCAGCGCGACACAACGCGGTTCAACCAGGTGTTCGGTCTCGAGCGCTGGCGGCAAACCCAGACCTTCTACGCCTCGGCCAGCGAGACCCGTGCGGACGACCACGCCCACGTCTTCACCGCCGGAGGAGTCGACTGGATGGTGCTGTCCTTGGCCTATGACCCCACCGACCAGGCCCTTGGCTGGGCAGAAGAGCTGGTCGGCAACCATCCAGAGCACAGCATCATCGTGCTGACCCACGCCTACTTGGCCCCCAGCGCCAGCGTCAGCAGCGAGGGCCGAGGCATTCGCGACCGAATCGTCGACCCCTACCCGAACGTCGAGTTCGTGCTCAACGGACACTTTATCGGCAGTACAAATGCGGACCGCCGCCGCGAGCGGGCCGACGGGTCCGAGGTCCTAGAGGTCTTCTCGAACTACCAGGACATGCTGCTGGGAGGCTTCGGGCGTATGCGTCAGATGCGGATCGAGCCGGCGGCGGGCACCATCGACGTGGTCACGTGCAATGCGTACTCTGAGTGCTCCGAGGACGAGGGCGACACTCTGACGTTCGCGGATCTGGAGCTCGGGAGCAACCCGTAGCTCTGACCCGGAGCTTGGCGCCGATAGCGAACGTACAGGGCAATCCGGGCCTCGCCCGCCGGAATGTGCACAGCCGCGACTGACCGATCATCCGCCCGGTACGCGCGCTATGCCGGCCTGTGACATACCTTTACGATACGGACCGTCTCGTTTTCCTTGTCACGCCCAGGGAACGTACGTATGCTCACTCCATTGAGACGAACCGTCTCGTTTTGGAGAGTCCATGACCCCCCTCCTCTCAAAGGTACTCGGCGCCGACCTCGGCACGCCTCGCGACGTCGCCGGCGAGCTCCTTCCCGCCTTGGTCGTCTTCC
>JAGSHC010000083.1 GCA_023954745.1 Deltaproteobacteria bacterium
CCAGCGGAGTCGTCGTCGTCACCAGCGGAGTCGTCGTCGTCACCAGCGGAGTCGTCGTCGTCACCAGCGGAGTCGTCGTCGTCACCAGCGGAGTCGTCGTCGTCACCAGCGGAGTCGTCGTCGTCACCGGCCGTCAGGGCGTCGTAGGTGACCGTCAGGGTGTAGGGCGTGTCGCCACCATCCCAGCAAGCGACCTGGAGCAGGTAGTCCTGGTCGGCGATGGCCTCGATCTCACCGAGCTCGGGGGGCGTGAAGCCTTCCTCGAAGCCGAAGAGGGGCTCCTCGGAGACCTCGCCGATGTAGCCGTAGGAGTCGACGTCAGACACGCCCGTCCAGTTGACAGACACGGACACCGTGCGGGCCTCGGGGAGCTGGAAGACGAAGAGGTCGTTGTCGAGGTACGCCTCGCTGCCGCAGGTGACGTTGCCCTCGATGCAGAAGCCCTCGCCGTCGGGCGAGAGGGCCTGGGCAGCCTTGTCGTTGGGCTCGGCCTCGTTCACGACCGGGAGCGTCCCGTCACAGCTCAGGGGCGCACCAGTGGCGTCGTCGTCGTCCGCCCCGTCGTCGTCGTCGTCGTCGTCGTCATCGTCGGCGACGTCATCGTCGTTGGCTGCACCAGAGTCGTCGTCGTCGCCCGAGGGGCAGCCGGTCAGTCCGAGGGGCAGCGCGAGGCTGAGGAGAAACACGAGGAGAAAACGAAGAAGCGTCATCAGATTCCTATGGTTGGAAGCCACACGGGGGGCGCCGCGCAAATTCGCAGGGCAGGCTGGAAGTGTCAACGTCCGGGCAGCTTCGGGCGAGGGATCGCCCGAGTTCGGGCGCCGTCCCTGCCGAGGAGGCAAGCCTTTCCTTGCTCCTCCGCCGTCACTCCCCCCCGGAGACTGCCGACAGAATCCACTCGCTGTGGTCGCGCCACGACTGCTCGGTGAAGTCGAAGCTCACCGAGTACTTGCTGTCGCGCACGATGCGAACCGGCACCGCCGTCTCGACGTGCAACCAGACCGTCTCGTCGGTGCTGATGCCCCGCCCGGAGAGCTTCGACTTGATCCGAAGGGTGGGAATCCCGCGTATCGACTCGAAGCCCTCTGCCTTGCTCTCGTACTCCACAGTCCGCGCCTTGCCGTCCACGAGGCGGACATCCTCGCCCCGCCAGGTGTCACCGACCGCCCGGCGGCCGGACTCTCCGGGGTCGAAGATGCGTCGCCGCTTGAGCATGCCCTCGATCTCGGGCCGCAACATCTCGGGCCGCATCCCTCGGTCCGGGCCCCGGGAGAGCCAGCCAGCCTCGAGGATCTTTCCCCGCCCATCGATCGCAAACCGCATGCCCATCCGCTGGTTGGACATCGTCAACCGGGTGGGGAGAGGCAGCTCCCGCGCCAGGGGCGGCAGCTCGAGAGTGCGCACCAGCACATGGGACTCGTCGGCGGGATCGCCCCGATAGGACTGGACCTCCTCCCACTTGAGCTCGAAGGACGCATCCCCACGGACGGACTGTTGCGCTTGGTAGCGCAACGTCATGGGAACCGGCACCTGACGGGCGAAGACCGCTGGCTCCTCGTTTGGCAGCTCCTCCGACGGAGCCTCGAGGTTCAATAGCCCCGAGAGCTGAGTGACCAACTGGGCGGCGCGGGCGCGGACCCCACGCTCGACTTCGAGCTCCATCGACAGGTCGCTGAACAGTTCGGCAGCGGCCGGGACGCTGTCTTTGAGCAGCTTCGCGTCGGAGAACGCGAGGTCGCGGTCCCCGGCCTTCATGGCCCGCTGCGCCCGCGCCCACCGGGCATCGGGGTAGTCGGGGCAGAGCTCCACGCTCTTGTCGATGCTCCGTGCCGCCGACCGCACCTGCCCGTCGAGCTCCAGCGTCTCCGCCCGGCGCAGCAAGAGGCGCCCGCGATCAGGGCAGGCCACCGTCTTCGCCGCCTCCAGGTAGAGATCGCTCGCCCCGGCGTAGTCCTTCGCTGCGACAGCAGCCTTCGCCGCTTCCTCGAGGGACTCGCAGCTTCCCGCCGTGAGCATCAGGCAGGCGGCGACGGCCAGGACAGACCGGGCGATGGGAGACGAACTGTGGACCATGGGGAGCCAGGGTCCCACGCACGCTCGATACAATCAAAGGGAGGAACTTGATCGATGGCTCGCCGGCCCCTCACGCGCTCACGTGCGTTCTCCTTCGCACTCGTCACGACCGTGATGGTGTTCGCCCTCGCCGAGGTTGCCCTCCGGCTGGCTGGGGGCGTGGTCCTGTGGCGCTACCGAGCCGCGGTCTCGGAGAGCGCGGGCTCCGGGGGCGAGCTGTGGGCGCTGGGTGACTCCTACACCTATGGGATTGGGGCGGACGAACCCGCAGAAGAGTCCTGGCCTGCCATCGCAGCGAGCTCCCTGAGACCCCCGATGACGCTTCGCAACCTCGCAGAGCCGGGTCTCAACTCGAGCGGGATCGTGCAACGGTTCGAGGAGGCCCTCGTCGAAGGGACACCAGACGTCGTCACCGTGCTCGCTGGGGTGAACAACACCCGGTGGCTCGGGCAGTCCGGCCAGTTCTGTCTCGACGACGCGCCGACGAGCCGAGCGACCGTCGGCATGGCCGCGACGGGGGCCCTCGGCGGCCTTCGGGTCTACAAGGTCTTGCGCCAGGCCGTGCTGGCCGCGCGACCTCCTCGGGCGGTGGACCGCTCCTGTGCAGCCGTCGCCGAGGGCTTCCAACGGTTGGAGGAAGGAAGACCGGAACGTGCCGTGCTCGCGTTCGAGCGAGCGTCGCGAGAGAACCCTCAGTCTGCGTGGGCGCAGCTGGGATTGGGGCTCGCGCGGGTCCGAGAAGGGCGCCCTGGACTGGCTCTCCCTCCGCTCCTCGCTGCCGAGGACCGGCAGCTCTCCTCGCCCGCGCTGGGGCTCGCCACCGCCTTCGCCCTCCGGGCCACCGGCGACCACCCAGGCGCCGATGCTCGCCTCACAGAGCGGCAGCCGGGCGACCTGCAGCACTTCGCGCAGCTGCTGAAGGGCTGGCTCGCCTACGACCGAGGAGACCTCGCGACCGCACGCCGGATCTTCGATGACCTCGGTGACGTGCACATGGCTCCCCATGCGCTCTCCCACGGCGGAGTCGTCCCCTTTGGGCTCGATGGCCGCGGCTGGACCTTGCTCGCGATGGGCGACGTCGACGGGGCCGAGGACGCGTTCGTGGCAGCGAACCGGGTGGGAGGCGAGCTCCATGTCACCCCGCACCTGTTGGGGTGGCCGCACATCGGACTCGCGGTTCTCGCGTGGCGCCGGGGAGAGCACGGGACCGCGCAGGCGCTCCTTGAGGTGGCATGCCGTGACTCCGCCGCAGCAGGCGCCGCGCGCGCCGTGGGAGCCTGGGTCGCAGCGACGGCGGGTGATCCTCAGCGCGCCCGCGAGTTGATCGCTGTGTCCCGGGTCGTAGGACCAGACCGCGAGATGACGCGCCAGTTGGAGGCCCTCCTCACCCGCGGCGGTCCCATCCCCACGGCGACGGAGGCGCCCCTGCCCCTCCCCAGTCCGACCGTCGCCACGCAGCAGTGGCTCGACCCCGCAGACACCAGGCTGGTGGAGAGCGACCTGCGACGCATCGCCGACTTGAGCCGCCAGGCCGGCGCCCGGCTCATCGTGGTCACGTATCCCCAGCCGAAGGCCCACCCGGAGTTGACCGAGGCCCACGCGCGGGCCGCGGAGTCTGCTCACGCCGACTTCGTCGACCCGCGGGCGGCCTTCCTCGCCGAGTACCAGGACCTGGGACACTGGGAACCCCTGCTCATCCCCGATGGACACCCCACCACGAGGGGGCACGCGCTGATGGGGCGTTTGGTGGCCGAAGCACTCCAGGGCGAGCACGGCCAGGGGACCGAGGGAGACGGCAGGCGCTGATATCCTCGGCATCGGAGGGTGCAGAGTGCGCGACGAGCAGACGCCGGTCGAGAGTGCAGTTCCTGCGATTCTTCTCGTGGAGAGCGATGCCGAGGTCACCGAGGCGTTCACTCGTGCCTTTGATGGCGAGTTCGCGGTGCACGCTGTCGCTTCGGGTGAAGAGGCAGTCGACGCCCTACAGAGCCAGGACTTCGCCGTCCTCGTCGCGGACTACGATCTGCCCGGCATGTCTGGCATCGAGGTGCTGGAGCAGAGCATCCAGGCGGCCCCCGACCTGCGGCGGTTCCTCGTGACCAGCTCCTCGGACCCCAAGCTCGTGATGGCAGCGATGAACCGCGCGCGCATCGACCAGTACGTCATCAAGCCGTGGGACGAGGCGGCGCTGCGCATTGCCCTCCGACGGGCTGCCGAGACCCGGGCGACGCTCCTCGAGGCGCGAGCCCAGATGAGCCGGCTTCGCGCTCAGAACATGGCTCTGGGGCAGAAGGTGAAGGAGCGGACGCGCGAGATCGGGGAGATCGCCGAGCGGCAGCGCAGGCTCTCCGTGATCGATGGCACGACGGGGCTCCACAACCACCGGCACTTCCGTGAGCGCTGGCAGGGAGAGGTCCGGCGCTGTCGTCGCTACGGGCAGACCGTCGCGCTGATTCACCTCGAGATCGACCACGCCGCAAAGGTCCAGGACGCCGGGCCCGGCGCGACGGATGGCATCCTCAAAGACCTCGCGATCCTTCTGCGTTCCTCCGTCCGCGGCGTCGACCTCGTGGCTCGCTTCGGAATCCGGGAGTACGCAATCGTCCTGCCCGCGACGCCCAAGCCCAACGGTGCCCTCCTCGCAGGACGGCTGAGCCAGTGCGTGCGCGACCACACCCTGAAGATGCCCGGCGGCGCCCTCGTCACGGTGTCCGTGGGGGTCGGTGCGTTTCCAGACGACGGCGACACGTCGAGCGATGTCCTCGCTCGCACCCGCAGCGCAATGAAGCGCTCCCGCGCCGTCGGCGGCAACCGCGTCTACATCGTCTCGGACGAAGACGAGGGCCTCCTGCCTGGGCAGGAAGACGCCGCGCCGGCGAGCGAAGAAGCCCTACGAGCCTTCAGCAGCTCGGGCGGCGACTACGGGCTAGCCGGCGACTGAGCCTCAGTCCTTCGACTTGTTGAAGCCGAAGAGGCCCGCGACCATCTCGACGACGCTGGCGTGATCCTCGCCGGCGAGCTCTTGGAGCTCACCCGGGTCGAGAAGCACCGCGCTGCAGTTCGGGCAGACCTCGATCTCCACGCCCTTGAACGTGGTCGTGTCCATCTTCGTGCCGCACTTGCCGCAGTGAAGGTAATGAAGGTCCTTGAGCGCTGCAGCCGCAGCCGCCGCCTCCTTCTTGGCGATCTCCTTGGCGAGCTGCTCGGTCTTCTGGGCTTCCACCCGAGCGAAGTATTCCTCCTCGGGCTGGTTCTTCTCACTCATCCTACGAATCTCCGGTTCCGGTGGCGGCGCGACCCTACTCCAACTGGCGGAGGAGAGCCCTCACCTCGAGGGTGTCGCGGCCGTTGGGGTCGAGCTCAATCACCTTGCGATACTCGGTCGCAGCCTGCTGGTTGCGACCCATGCTCTGGTATGCGAGACCGAGGCCGTAGTGCGCTTCCGGCGCATTGGGCCGCAGCGAGGTAGCTCGCTGGAAGTGGGTCGACGCATCCGAATTCTTGCCCAGCTCGATGTAGGACCAGCCCAGCTCGATGTGGGTGTTGGCGTCGCCCGGCTTCAGCTCAACCGCCGCCCGGTAGGCCTCTGCGGCACCACGGAAGTCGCCGCGATCCCTCGCGCGGTCTCCAGCCTTTCGCAAGGCGGAGGCGCTCCTGGTGGGCGCCGCCTTCTTCACCGGAGCGGGCGTCTCCGGCTCCGCAGATCTCGCGGGCTCGGCGACGGGTTCGGGGGTCGGCTCGGGCGTCGGCTCGGCGACGGGTACGGGGGTCGGCTCGGGCGTCGGCTGGGGCGTCTCGTCTCCCGCTGCGTCGGCGACGGCGTCTCCGTCCGCCCCCTCCGCGCTTCCACCTTCATCGGCGGACGGCTCGTCCTCGGGGGTGGCCCCGTCGGTGGTGGACTCGGCCGCTTCCTCCGCGGTGGGGGGCGGCGTCAGCCCCGCGGTGGGGTCACCGAAGACGGACGTGCGACCCGGGCCCATGAGGAAGTACCAGCCGGCGACCACCCCGACGGCCAGGAGGAGCAGGACAAAGCCCCAGAACGGAGCGCCCACGCCCTCGTTCGGGCGCACGGTCTTCAGCCCGTCGAAGGTCTGGTCTGGATCGAAGTCCCCGGGCGCATCCTGAGTCGGGACCTGGATGCTCTCGGGCATGGGGAGCTGATCAGAGCTCTCCACCGTGCCCGGCGTGGTGAAGGATCGAGTGACGCGAGCTCCCGACGGAACAAACCCATCGGGGGCGGTGCCGACGTCGAAGGGGTCGGGCACGCCGTCGTCGGACTCCATTCCGGCCCCGAAGAACGAGTCCGCGAGATCGTCGTCGGAGTCTGGAAGGTCCTCCACGGTCGCGACAGCGCGCGAGTCATCGGACGCCGGAGATGCCTTCCCAGAAGCGGCGCTGGACCCGGGGGCGGTCGGTGCGGCGGCAGCCGCCTCCTTCTCCTCGCTCGGCGTCCCGGGGTCTGGTGCTTGCTCGGGCACTGGGCTCGTGCCGGCCCGGTCGGGCGCGCCGGGCTCGTCCAAGGACGGAGTCGCCCCATCCGAAGGAACCGCGGGCGGCGTGCTGCCCTCCAGACGCTCCATGGCAGCGAGCCTCCTCGCCTCCGCCGTCTGGAGGTCTTCGAGACCCACGGGCGTCGTGGCTCCGGCGGAGACGTCGTCGGAGAGCGAGACCACCGCACGCTCCTGCGCCGCGAGGCTCTCGCTGCCGGGAGGCAGGTGTGCAGGCCGGTCCGCTGGCAGCACCGGGGGCGGAGGCTGACGGCGCTGGGGTACCGGCACCCCGGGCGTCGAGAGACGCCTGAGCTTCTTCGCCTCGCTCGTCGCCTTGCGGGACTTTGAGAGCGCACGCTTCGTTTGCTTCAACTGGTCGAGCACTGTGAAGAACGGCCGGAGCTCGGCAACCGAGCTCACGACATCCCACGACTTGCCGTCGCGGCTCAGCCGGTCCGCCGGCAGGACACGCTTCTCCACGACCCACCGTTGAAGCGTGGCGATGTCCTTCACCTTGTAGATGCGGTCACCTTGAGCAAGGAACAGTCTTCCGCCACCCGCCTTGAGGGGCGGGGGAGGAGGATTCACGCCACCAGCGTCCTTAGGAGGAATCGAGAGGTCGCCTCCGCGTCCCATGGCTGCGCTCTGCGCTCGAGCCTTCCCCGGGCGACGTGAGGGCGTGCTGCTCTCGGGACTCCGGGAGACATCCGGCGGTTCGATGTCAGCCGTGGGGTGGGCCGGGGGAGTGGGGTCCCTCGGAACGGCCGCTCCGGGCTCCGTCGCAGACTTCTCGTCGCCGGGCGGCGTGCTCGCGTTGGACCCCTGGGCCGCAGGCATCGCCGCCGTCGACGTATCGCCGGTACCGCTGGACTCGGTCTTCCCCGTTGGGAACGCCGTGAAGGTGTGCTCGCACGCAGAGCACTGCACGGGCGTCCCGTCCGCGGCCAGCTGGGCTGCGTCGAGGGCGTATTCGGTGTCACACTTTGGGCAGACGATCCTCACGAGTCGTTCAGCAACCTCCCACACGGGCCTCATGAGCAACGGTCCGTTTTGGGACACACGCTGTCAAGGCGACGATGGCGATCGGATCAGGGGCTGGCGAGGGACTGGGTGTTGCCTAGCTGGTTCGCCTTGTTTTGGGCCTCTTCGGCAGCGGCTGCGTTCCCGAGCTGCTTCTCGGCCTCGGCAAGGCCCTCGTAACACTGCCCGCAGGCCGAGTTCTTGCCGATGGCCGCAGCAAACATCTTCTTCGCTGAGCCGTAGTCACCCGAAGCGAGCTTCTTGCGACCCGCGTCGAGGTACATGCGCGCCGGGTCGCCCTTCTTCTCGCGAATCGTCGCCTTCGGTTCGGGCTCGGGCGCCTTCTCGGCGACGGGAGCCGCCTCCGGCTTCGGCGGGGGGGTGTACTTGGGCCGCGCGGACGGCGTCGGCGTCGGCGAGGGCACCGGCTCCAGGAGGCCCCGCTCGCTGGGCGGGACCGGCACGAGCTCGCGGTCCTGGGGGGTCTCTCCCTCCGCCACGTCTCCCTCTTCGGGGACACCGAGCTCGTCGACGAACTTCTCCTGCTGCGCCTCGATCTTCTTGCGGATGTTCTCCTGGATCTTCGCGAGTTCCTCATCCGAGGGCTCGAGTTCCTGGATCGTCGGCGGCGGCGGAGGCGCTGTGACGACCGCCGCATCTTGAGGCCTGAACATCCAGGCGAGGGGCAAACCGATGATGACGAGGGCAGCAATTGCCCACAGCGCCTTCTTGTTCCCAGGCTCCTTCTCGGGCTCGGCCTTCTTGCGCCGGCGAGCGGGAGCAGGAGTTCCGTAGGCGCCAGAACTCCGCCCTCGACTCTGATCGATGCGGAAGGAGTCCGTGCTGGCGCCCACCGGCGGAGCTTCTCCGGGACTGGTCTTCGCCTTCTTCTTGACTGGCTCGGGCTTGTCGCCACGGTCGATGGCCGCTCGGGCCTCCTTCCAGATGGTGACGAAGTGCTGCTCGAGGTCCTCGATGTCCCCAATACGGGTCCAGTCGGAGTTGTTGTGCGAGATCAGGTCGTCCGGCGTGACCTTCTTGTCTGCCAGGTACTTCTTCAGCGTCGAGATGTCGCTGAAGTCGTAGATCAGACCGATGGCGACCTTGACCTTCCAGGTCTTGATTCCGACGGCGCGGAAGTCGAGTTCCCCGGCCGTCTTGGCCTCGGCCGGAGGCAAGGGCGTGGATCCACCCGCGTTGGTGACGGGCTGGCGGGGCACTTCGGCCGCCGGGTTGGAGAGAGCGCGCACCCTGCGGGTGCTGCGGGGGCCAGGAGCGACGATCCGCACGTTCTTGTTGGAACTCTCCGACGCGTCGACGTCGATGCCCACTGCCTTGAATGCGCCCGTCTGGGTCGCCTTGCGGCGGTCGACGGGGCTCGTTCGCGGTGGAGCGGCGCGGGGCGCAGGCGGGGGCGCGGACGGACGAGGCGGCGTCTTGACCTTCGGCGGAGCCGGCGCAGCGGCCTTGGGCTCTTCCTGGTCGGTGAAGACCACGAAAACGTGTGCGCACTTCGGGCACGTGATCTTCGCACCCCTGCCCTGGATCTTGTCCGGGTTCAGTCGGTAGCGAGCGGCGCAGCTAGGGCAAGTGATGACCATCAGGGTGTTCCGAAGAGCCGAGAGCCTCTGTGAGTCCCCGACGCAGGCGCTGTTTTCCGAGGTAGGGACCGTATCACAGCAGGTCCAGCGAAATACGGGGTTCCAGCGGGCCTGAGTCGATCGTCTACCACGATCTCCTGGATCTCTTCTCGGCTCAGTGGGACACGATCTCCAGCGATGTGTTCCGCAAGAGCAACCGGCGCACCCCCGCCCGCTTGAAGAAGATGGTGACGCGGCGGTTGCCTGGGGCTCCCTCCACCTTCCGCACCTCCCCAGGGCCGAAGTCGAGATGCGATACCCGCGTCCCCGGACGGATCATGGTGGCGGCCTCGTCGTCGACGAAGCCCGCGTCATAGACCACTCGGGGCTCTTCGAACTCCGGTTCAGCCTGCTCCGGCTCCTCCTGGGCGCCGCTCGACCCGGCGGGGCCCGACAAGGACACCGAGGACGGCGCGGAGAAGCGCGAACGCCTCGAGCTGGTCGGCGATGAGGAACCCGTCGAAGGCCCTGGGTCGGATGACTCCTTGGGGGCCGCTGGAGCGCCGAACAGCCCACCCTGGACTGGCGCCTTGAAGCGAGTGCTCTTCTGCGCCACCTCGTGCGCCGTCTTGCGCCGCTCCGCCTCGGAGCGCCGCTCCAGGAGGCTTCGTTGCCGACGGGCCACCGCCGCCGAGAACCGCGAGGGCTTCGACCCTGTGCTTCGAGGGGTGTCGTAGTCGACCCAGCTGTCTCCCGGAACGGCGGGCCCCTGCTGCGGTCGGCGAGGCGCCTCGATGGGGCGGACGGCGAGGTCGGAGGCGCCGATGAGGAGCTCTCGGGGAATGTCGCGCAGGAAGCGGGACGGGAGAGTGGGCTCGTAGGCTCGGCCGCGTCCTCCGGGCCGGCGCCGGGCTCGCAAGAGGTAGAGCCGGTCCTCCGCCCGAGTGATGGCGACGTAGGCGAGCCGCCGCTCCTCTTCGAGTTCGGCTTGGAAGTCCACGGCGCGCGCGTGGGGGAAGGTCTTCTCATCCATCCCCACAACCAGGACGACGGGAAACTCGAGCCCCTTGGCGGAGTGCACGGTCATCAATGTGACCTTGCCGCCTTCGTCATCTTCGTCGGGGATGTCATCGGTGTCGGCCACCAGTGAGACCCGGTCGAGGAACATCAGCAGCCCCGAAGGGGGCTCGGCGCCCGCGTACTCCGCGGCGCTCCCGAGGAGCTCCTGAAGCACTTCGATGCGGCCCTCCGCCTCGAAGGTGCCTTCATCCTGAAGGCGCTTGATCATCCCCGTGCGCTCGTAGATCGCCTCGAAGAGGGCGGACAAGGGCTCGTCCCGCGCGACCTTGCGCAGGCCCTCGATGAGGTCTCGGAAGCCGCCCAGCGCGGAGCGGGCCCGCGCGGACAGGCTGGAGCCCGACGCTGCGGCGACGGTCGCGTCCCAGAGGGAGCCTCCCAGCGCCCGCGAGTCTGCGCCGAGGCGGCTGACGGTCTTCGCCCCGATGCCCCGCGGGGGCTCGTTCACCACCCGCCGGAAGGCCATCTCGTCGTTGGGGTTCACCACCAGCTTGAGGTAGGCGAGCACATTCTTGACCTCGCGCCGGTCGAAGAAGCGCTGGCCGCCCACGATGAGGAACGGGACGCGCGCCGAGAGCAGCTCCTCTTCGAGGAGGCGGGACTGGCCGTTGGTCCGGTAGAAGATCGCGATGTCTCGAGGCTGAACCCCACGGGACATCTCCCGGCGCACGATGTCCATCGCAAAGCGCGCCTCCTCCCGGTCGTCGTAGGCCGTCTCGAGCCGGATGGACTCTCCGTCGGTGCGGTCGGTCCACAGGACCTTTCCCAGGCGGTCGCTGTTGTGGGAGACCACCGCGGAGGCTGCCTTGAGGATGACGTCGCTGCTTCGGTAGTTCTGCTCCAGCCGCACGACCTTCGCGCCGGGAAAGTCCCGCTCGAAGTCGAGGATGTTGCGAATGTCCGCGCCGCGGAACGAATAGATGGACTGGTCCTCATCGCCGACGACGCAGAGGTTGCGGTCCCCGTGGTCTGCGAGGAGTCGCACCAGCCGGTACTGGACGTGGTTCGTGTCCTGGTACTCGTCGACCATGATGTGCTTGAAGCGACCGCGCCAGGTCTCCAGGAGGTCGTCGTCCCGCTCCAGCAGCCACAACGTGCGGTAGATGAGGTCGCCAAAGTCGAGGGCGTTGGAGGCCTTGAGGCGCTGCTGGTAGATCGCGTAGATCTCCGCCGCCTGGGGCGGCATGCCGGGCGGTGGGTCCTTCATCAAGGCCTCGGGGCTCTTCGCCTCGTTCTTGGCCCGGTCGATGGCGGCACGGATGGCGCGCGGATTGATGGTCTGTGGGTAGGCCCCGTCCTTGAGGATCCGCTTGACCAGCTCGCGGCTGTCGCGATCGTCGTAGATCACGAAGTCCTTGCTGAACCCCTCGATGCGGTCGATCTCACGGCGGAGGATGCGCAGGCAGGTGCTGTGGAAGGTCGACACCCAGACATCGCGGCCCTTGGAGCCCAGGAGGTCGCTCACGCGCTCCTTCATCTCGCCCGCAGCCTTGTTCGTGAAGGTCACCGCGAGCAGCTCCCAGGGCGCGATGCCGCACTCCTCGATGAGCCAGGCGATGCGCAGCGTGAGCACCCGAGTCTTTCCCGACCCGGCGCCCGCGAGGACGAGGAGGGGCCCCCCCGCAGTGGTGACGGCCGCTCGCTGGGCCGGATTCAGCTGGTCAATCAGCTCCTTCACTCGCTGCGATTCCGCTTCTGCTCGGCGATGACCTCCGCGCGGCGCTTCAGGTTGCGTCGCAAGCGCTCGGCGTAGCCTTTCTTGTTCTCCTGGCGCATCCGGCCGATGGCGAGCGCGCCCGCGGGCACGTCCTTCGTCACCGTCGTCCCGGTCCCCACGTAGGCCCCGTCCCCCACCTTGAGCGGGGCGACGAGATGGCTGTCCGTGCCGATGAACGCATCCTCACCGATGACGGTCCGGTGTTTGGCGAAGCCGTCGTAGTTGCAGGTGATGACGCCGGCTCCCACGTTGCTGCGGGCCCCGACGGTCGCGTCGCCCAGGTAGGCGAGGTGGTTCGCCTTGGCGCCCTCATGGAGCTGCGTCTTCTTCATCTCGACGAAGTTCCCCGCCTTGGCCTTCGCGGACAGCACGGACGCCTGCCGAAGGTGGGTGAAGGGGCCCACGTTCGAGCCTGCGCCGAGGACCACGCGGTCCGCGTCCAGGGACGCGGCCGGGTCCTTCTCGTTGACGCCCTGGAGCACCGAGAAGGGGCGCACCACGGCGCCACCCTCGATGACGGCCCGTCGCGCCACCACATACGGGCCGAGCATCGCGCCTGCCCCGAGCTGACAGTCCTCGAGGACGCTTCCCTTGCCGACGGACGCGCCCTCAGCGACGACGGTGGTCCCCCGAAGCTCCACGCCGGCCCCCAGCGTCACATCCCGGGCAAGGCTCACGCCCTCCTCGATGCGCACAGACGACGGGTCGTCCATGGAGACGCCTTCCCGAAGCCAGCGCTCGTTGATCCGGGCGCGGAGCTCAGCTTCGAGCTCGGCCAGTTGGCGCCGGTCGTTGATCCCGGCCGTCTCCAAAGCGTCCTCGATCACCGAAGCACCGACGACGAGGCCATCGGCCACCGCGATGCCCACGACATCGGTGAAGAGATACTCGTTCTGAGCGTTCTCGGGACTCAGCCGCCCGATGGCGTTGGCTTCCCCGAAGAGGAAGTCGCCGTCCAGGGCGTAGATCGCGGTGTTCACCTCGTCGATCGAGCGCTCGCTGTCGTCGGCGTCCCGATGCTCGACGATGCGCCGGACCTGTCCGCCGCTGGCGTCTCGCACGATGCGCCCGTACCCGGTGGGGTCTGCGACGCGCATCGTGGCGACGGTGGTCACTCCCGCGCTCGCGACGTGGTCGTCCAGCAGCGCCTTCAAGGTCGGCCCGGTCATCAGAGGGACGTCCCCTGGCAGGACCAGGACCGTGCGGCCTCTGTAGTCGAGGGCATCCCGCGCGGCAGCGACTGCCCCGCCGGTCCCGGGCATGCCGTCCTGCACGGCGAAGACCACGTCTCGCAGGGCTGCGCGCACACTGTCCGCACCATGCCCGACGACCACAACGACGTCGCTGCAGCCCGCTGCACGGGCCGCGTCCACGACCCGCTGCACGATGGGCACACCGAGCACCGGGAACAGGACCTTGCTGTGAGCGGACTTCATCCGCGTGCCCTTGCCCGCGGCCAGGACAATGGCTACGGGAGGCGACGAAGAAACGATGGACATGACTCTCCTGTTGGGTGCTCCGACGAGTCAGCGCTCGGCTGACGAGTCCGGAACCACGGTCTCGAGATTGGGAACGTCCTCGACGATCTCGCGCTCGGCATCGCCGAGGTCGTCGTACTCGTCGTCGGGAATTCCCGACGCGGGAGCGAGCCACCACTGGCCGGACCGGCGATACCAGCGCTGTGTCTCCGTGGCCTCTTCGACCTTCGACGTTCCGGGCATGAACTGCTGCCAACGCACCCTCACCTCGCCGGTCCGGCGGGTGTCAGGGTCGACGAACACGAACTGCACCTCGACGGCGTCGATCTTGGGCAGCTTGGCCGCGTCCATGTCGGTGCCCTCTTTGAGGTGTGTCCGCTGGTCCTCGCTCTTTTCGAAGTACGCGGCCGTCTCATCGAAGGAGTGCCAGCGCGCGAAGGCCCAATACTCGCTGGCCCGCTCCTCGAGCATCTTCTCGGCCTGCTTGCGCTGAAACTTCATCTGGTTCGCTTCAAAGCGCGCCTTCGCCGCCTCGGTGCAACCAGAGAGAGGTACGAGGAGCGACAGCATCAGAGCTGCGCACAGGAGCTCAGTACTCGTCGATCTCATCCACATTGTCGCTCTCCCGGATCTTGATGGGCTTGCCGCCAATCCGACCTTGAACCCCCACGACCAGGCGGAACAGTCCCGGCGGGGCGTTCTCGGGCTCGGGGGCATCGATGATGATGGTCGGTGGAGCGGGGCTCTCCTGGACACGGTTGGGATTCACCAGCAGCGCGACCGGCGCACGGACGAACAGGCCGAGGTTCCGATTGAAGTCGAGGGCGACCCCGATCTCCACCTGTGGACCGACGTCGACCAAGCGCCCGTATGTCTGAAACCGCGAGGGGATCGACGGAGCTGGCTGCTCTTCGTTGTCGGGGATGTTGGGATCGTTGTAGAGGTTTGGATAGACCTGCCAGACGGCGCCGAGACCCACTGTCGGCCGCACGATGGGCATGACGAGGATCGAGTAGCGCACCATGATGTCGCCCCCGAACGTGTCGACCGCCTGCTCGGTCCAGTCCCCGGTGGGTCGGTTGTCGGGATCGGGCTTCCAGGCGCACCCCTCGTCGGTCGCGCAAGGAACCGCGGAGCCACTGGCCAACTTCGCGTAGACCTTGCTCCGGGAGTAGTAGATCGACGCCTCGATGTTGAGGTTCCGGAGGAGCCCGAAGCCGAGGCTGAAGCCGATGTTGGGGCTCGTGCCCCCTGTGCTGCGTTGCCAGGAGTAGCTGTCGACGGTGGACGAGAGGTTGTCGCTGAGGAGGTAACCACCGTAGTAGCGGAGACCCGTGGCCCCAGCGGCAAAGCCCACGTGGGCGCTGACGAGGAACATCAAGCGGTGACCTGCGAACTTGCGGGCCCAGTCCTCGGTGCTCAGCCCGGAGTTCCGATAGGACAGATATTGGCGCTCGGTGAGGCCCATCTGCTCCCAGTCGGGAGTGATGCCTTCGATCCCCTTCTGCTCCTCGAGGTCCTGGGTGGTCACCCGAGAGCGGGCGCGGGCTTCGCGCTCCTCCTCGGCCCTCTCGATGGCGCCCTCATCCACCTCCAGACGCATCCGGCCCACGAGCTCCTGCTCCTCGGCGTCTCGAGCCTGGGAAACCACCTCGCGGCGTCGGTCGGCTCGCGCCTCCGCATCGCGCAGCGGCTCCAAGAGCTCTTCGCGGCGCAGCCGATCGAGGGCAAGCTCCACAGTCCGTGGCAGCAGCACCTCCTCGCCCGCCGCGAGATCGAGGGCGTAGGTGAACTCGAGCTCTGCGTTCTCCACCCCGAGGATGGTGACCACGACGCGATAGCGGTCGTCGGACTGCACCGTCACCCGGCCCGAGACAACCCGATCCACGCGCGACGACTCGCCGATCACGAACTGGCAACCCAGCTCCTGCTCGGGAGGGCATCCCTCATAGTAGAGCCGCGCGGAGACGTCCTCGACGTCCTCGACCTCGTCGAGCAGATACGTCTCGAACTGGCCGCTGTTGTCCAGGGCGGTTGCGACGTAGCCCTCCAGGAGATCGCCGATCCCCGACGACTCAGCCGTCTCTCCGGCGAAGGGCACAATGAGGACCCGCTGGAAAAGCTCCTCGTCGCCCCACTCCTCGAAGATGGCTTCCCCACCTTCTTCGTCGAGGTCGAGGTCGTCGTCCTGAGCCCACGCCAAGACCGGCGCGAGGAGAAGCGCGGAGGCCAGAGCGCCCAGGAGCGCGAAGGGTCGAGTTGGAATCATTGAAGCGATGCTAATGCACGGGGCGCGCAAAGGCTCGCCCACCCTCTCCCCACCCGGGACAAGAACTGTCCCTGGTTGGGTCTGAGTGCATCTGGTCGGTGCTGGAGGGGCCTGTTAGAGTCCAGCCTCCTTCGCCGCAAATGGCGAGACGACCCACACTCAGGACCACAACTCCATGGCCTACAGCGTCAACAAGGCGACCATCCTCGGCAACCTCGGGCGAGACCCCGAAGTTCGCTACACCCAGTCCGGCAAGGCCGTCTGCGAGCTCCGCATCGCCACCAGCGAACGCTGGGGCGGGCGGGAGAACCCGCAGGAAAAGACCGAATGGCACCGCGTGGTCTTTTGGGAGAAGCAGGCCGAGCTCTGTGGTCGGTTCCTGAGCAAGGGCAGCAAGGTGTACGTCGAGGGTCGCATCCAGACCCGCGAGTACACCGACAAGGATGGAAACCGACGTTGGTCCACTGAGATCATCGGGCGGGAGATTGTCTTCCTCGACTCCCGTGGCGGTGGTGGTGACGGCGGCGGCTACAGCGGCGGCGGTGGCAACTACGGTGGCGGTGGCGGTGGCGGTGGCGGAAGCTACGGCGGCGGCGGCGGCGGCGGCGGCTACAGCGGCGGCTACAGCGGTGGTGGCGGTGGCGCCGGAGGTGGTGGCAACGCCCCCTCTGGTGGCGGCAACGCCCCCTCTGGTGGCGGCAAGCCGGCCGGGGGCGGAGGCGGCAACTTCCAGGACCAGGTCCCGTACGCGGACGACGAGGACATCCCGTTCTAGGCCACTGGACTCCTGGCCGAGGCGCCGCGTAAGCGGCGACCAAGCACTACGCGTTCAGGCGCTCCCTCGGGGGCGCCTGACGTCCTTGGGTCGAAGAGAAGCCGGCTCCCCGAGGTTCAGGCCTCGATGAGCTCTTCGACGTCGGCGGTCGCGGTGCGGATCGCACGGCTGATCTCGGGGCCGTAGCTACCGAATCCGGGCGGACGCGGCGCCTCCTTGAGCGCACCAGCCATGGCCGTCGCCGACTGCAGCGTCTCGTCCTGCTGGATGGCCATCAGGTACCCGCGCAAGCGCTTCAGCGCGTTCGCCCGCTGGGCAACATCAGACTTGATGAACGCCTCCGTGACGAGGTCCAGCAGGGCGTCGAGAATACTTGCAGGGGTGGGGGCTTCGTCGCTCACGAGGGCTCCGAGAGAAAGGGGGTGGATCTTGGGAGACCAGTCCCCTGGATGGGCTGGGCCGCGACCGGAGGGTACCGGCGCGAGGGGCTACGGGTCGACGTAGGGGCTCACGCGCGTGGCGTCGATGCTTCCCGCGAGGTCGAACAGAAGCGCGCCACCCGAGAAGTCGGCCTCGAAGTCGTCGTCGTTGTCGAACTCGCCCTGCCAGTCGACGGGCAACTCGAAGAAGCCCACGTCCACTCCAATGCTTCCCTCGGCGTCGTCGTCGAAGATCGATGCGTCCAGCACGTAGGAGACGTCGAACTGGCCGAGGATCAGCAGGTCGATCACGCAACCTCCGCCGCCGTCCATGATGGTCCCGCTCATGTCGACGATGAAGTCGAGGCCGCCGTTGCAGGAGCCAGAGAGCGGAGTGCCCTGGAACTCGGCATCCAGCGTGATGTTCAGGTTCCCCGCGTAGATCCCCGTGTGCTCCCCTTGCACGCGCACGCCGCCAGCGACGTAGACGAGGCGATCCCCATTGGGGAGCTCCGCCGTCGCCGTGAATGCGTGAATGCCCCATCCGACGAACTCATCACCGCTCGTCCCCACGAAGACGTCGCCGTCCTCCTGGTCCGAGGTCCAGACGATCTCCTCGAAGTCGAGCACCGTGCCGTCCGCACCCACCACCTGGGCCTCGAACGGGACCCCGTCGTCGCGCAGGTAGATGTCCGCTGACACCGGAGAGTTCACAACCAGCTGGGCGCCATCGAACTCGGGGAACTCAGCGGCAGCGCCGGGCCCACCCACTCCGGTGAGACTCGCATCTCCGTTACACCCGACGAAAAGGGCAGCAAGAGCAAAGGGCAGGAGTGCGGAAAATCGGTTCATCGTGTTCGCTCCAACAAGGATGACATCTCGTCACCTCCCCCTGAGGGGACGCAACCTATCACTGCGTTTCAAGACCCACCATCAGGAAGACCTCGCGGTTTCCACTCCGGGCGCCGGCCACCTGGGACTCACAGCGACCAAGCTCTTCGAAGCCCAGCTCCTGCGCGACCGCGGCGATGGCATCCACCGCTCCCCGTCGTACGGCATCGTCCTTCACGACGCCCCCCCGTCCGACGAGCTCCCGACCCACCTCGAACTGCGGTTTCACCAACGCCAGAACACGAGTTCCAGGGCCGATCAGCCGAGCGATGGGCGGCAGCAGAAGGCGCAAGCTGATGAAGCTGGCGTCGACCACCACCAGATCGATCGGGCCTCCGAGCTGATCGGTTTGCAAATCACGAATGTCTGTCTGTTCGAACGAGCGAACCCGAGGCTCCTGACGCAGCTTGTTGTGGAGTTGGTTGGTGCCCACGTCCACGGCCACGACCTCGGTGGCGCCTCGCTGAAGTAGGCAGTCCGTGAAGCCGCCGGTGGACGCTCCCACGTCGAGGCAGCGGAGGCCCACGACCTCGACCGAGAGATCACTCAGTGCGCCGGCGAGCTTCAGCCCTCCGCGCGACGCGTATGGGTGGTCCTCACCTCGCAGGCGGATCGCGGCATCGACCAGTACGCGCGTCCCCGCCTTGTCCACCGGGGTGTCGTCGACGAGCACCTTGCCCGCGAGGAGCAAGCGCTTGGCCCGGTCCCTCGACGCCGCGAGTCCTCGCTGCACCAACAGCGCGTCGATGCGCTCCTTCTTGGCCATCAGGCTGTCAGCCGCCTAGTGGTCGCGGTGCACGGTGAACCACGCGAGCCTGCGCAGCGGGTCAGCCTCCACACCGAACCCCTCCAGCGAAGCCAACGCGCGGTCCGCGAGCTCCGCCGCCAGCTTACGGCTCGCGTCGAGCCCGATGAGCGCCGGGAAGGACGGCGTCTCCGCCGCGTCGTCGGCCCGCTCCGTGGTGTCCTCGAGTTCGTCGAGAACGTCATCCACGACCTGGAACGAGAGACCAAGGGTCTCTCCGTACTCCCCGAGGGCCGCACACTGGGCCTCGGAGCCACGCCCCAGAAGCGCGCCGGACCAGCAAGAGAACCGGAACAGCTCCCCAGTCTTGCGGCGATGAAGGAACGCCAACTCGTCGTGGGTGATGACCGGGCTCTCCATGCCCAGGTCCAGCGACTGGCCGCCCACCATCCCCAACCAACCCGACGCCCGCGAGAGCCCCCGACCCACCTGCGTCATCAACGCCGGGTCTGCAGTGCCGCCGTACGCGTCGGTGTCGAGCACCGCGGCGAAGGCCTCCGTGAGCAGGGCGTCGCCCGCCAGGACTGCCATGCCCTCACCGAACTGCTTGTGGTTCGTGGGGCGCCCGCGTCGTTCGTCGTCGTCATCCATGGCCGGCAGGTCGTCGTGCACGAGCGAATACGTGTGCACCATCTCCACTCCGCACGCCGCAGGGAGCGCTGCCTCATAGGGCAGATCACGGGCTCCGCCGACGGCCTCGAATGCAGCGAGGACGAGCACGGGGCGGATGCGCTTCCCGCCGCCAAACAGCGAGTAACACATGGCTTCGTGCATGCGCTTCGGCCATCGGTCCGGCGCCGGAAGGGCGCGCCGCAGCGCTTCATCGACGAGGTGTCGGCGCTCGCTCAGCCAAGCTTTGAGCATGCGCTCGTCGTCGGGTCCAAAGGAATCAAGATCAGAATGGGATGTCGTCATCGTCCATCTCCGACGGGTCCTTGATGGCGAAGGCCTGGCCTAGCGACATCTGACTCGTGGGGTCGTTCTCGTCTCGGTTGGGTACGGGAGGTCCGGCGGGGCGCCGGGGCGGTCCGCCAGCGCTCTGGCCGGAACGTTGCCCGCGGGGTGGGGGCCCAGGAGGCCCGGAGCCTTGCGTGGCGCCACCTGCTCCGCTGGAGAAGGTCGGTTCACGCTGGGGAGCCGTCGCGGGAGGAGCCGGCCGCGGTGCCGGAGCCGCGGGGTGGGCTGCCGGCGGAGGAGGGGCTGGTGCCCGAGAAGGGGGTGACGGCTCCGCGCCCGGATCGGTGTGGACCGCCAGTCGCTCGCCAGACTCCATGTCGACCTCGACGACCCGCGCCCCTTCCTTCAGAAGGATCGCGACCTTTCGGTCCGCCTCGTTGAGACGATCCTCGCAGCGACGAGCCAAGGCGATGCCGCGCTCGAATCGGTCGATGGTCTGCTCGAGGGGAGTCTCGCCACGCTCGAGCTCACTGACGATGGACTCCAGCTGGGCCAGGGCATCCTCAAAGGAGAGGACGCCTACGCCGGAGGTGGCGGCGGGGTCGGTCATGGTCTCTCCTGGCCTAGGGCTCGTAGCCGAGCTCGCCCGGCGCGCCTTCGTCGATAAAGGACTTGAGGAAGTTTGCCCACAGCTGTGCTGCCTGGCCCTCGTTGAAGATCGCGAAGTGGTTCGAATCAAACTGCGCGAGACCACCGGTCACCGCGTCGCCCGCAGCATTCTCGAGGTTGCCCGCATAGGGGGTGTCCGTCGGCCTCAGCCCCTGCAGATCGAGTCCGAAGACATTCCGCTCTCGGAACGGATCGGCGAGGGGAAGCCCAGCCGAGACAGCGAGGGTCTCCGCAGTGTCCGGCGGGGTCTGGATGTCGTGCATTCCCTCGGTGAGCAGTACAGACGTCGCCCGAGAGCTCCCTTCGATCCACAACGGCCCGTAGTTCACGGGGTCCGTGACTTCGATGAGGGTCTGGATGAGCCCCACGGCGGGATGCATGCGCGTCAGCTGGAGACCCGGTGGGTTCTGCAGCGCAGCTGTCACCAACAGGAGGAAGTCGACGGGATCCTGGCGCTCGAGGACCACGATGCTGAAGCCGCCCCCCGCGCCGCTGAGCACCCAGCCCTCGACCCCATCAGTGAACGGGATGATGAGGGCTCCGGTCGTGCCGCCCTGGGAGTGCCCAAGGAAGAAGATCTTGTTGGGGTTGATCTTCAGTTCCGGGTGGGCCGCCGCCACCGCCCCGCCCTCGGCGAAGTTCTCGAGGAGGAACCGCTTGAGCGCGAGGGTGTCGAGGGCGCCCTGCCGGAACGTCGTCCGCCCCGACTCCGGGTTGGCGAAGTTGAAGCTCAGCAGGGAGATGGTCCCAGTGGCGTCCTCGGGCCAGCGGTCCCCATGGAAGGGCTGCGGAATCCCGACGGAGAGGAAGCCCCGGTTCGCTCCGAGCGATCCCGGGCTCAGGTTTCCACTGCGCGTGATGTGGCTCCACCGGTCTCCCCCCGTGCCATGGGCATGGAGAATCACGGGCCAGCCATCGGCGGGCTGCTCGAAGTCGCCGCGTGGCATCGCGAGAGCGAAGGGGATCAGCTCGTCGAGCTGCGCGATGGGCTCGCCCTGAGCGTCGAACTCGAAGCCGCCGCCATCGTCGTTGTAGGGGATCTCCCCTCGCTGGAAGTTCGGGGCGAAGTAGGTGCCCTCGCGCACCTCGAAGTCGTCGTGGAACTCCGGGTGGTCCTCGTCGAGGGTGACGATGTCGCCCTCCCAGCGGACGTCCACGGCGTCGTTCTGGAGGTGCTCGGAAAGCACCCGCATCTCGCCCGTGGGGTCTTCCGTCGTGAACACGGTCGCGTGGGCGATCCACCGCACGTCGAGGCCTTCGACGGGCTCGTCGTCCCCTTCGGCGAGGATCGGCTCCTCACCCGCCGCGCCGGCGGCCAGCGCATCGGTGGCGAGGTAGTCGACGAAGGGCTGATAGGCGGACTGGAGGGCGGCATCCCCCGTGCCCGCGAGCAACGCCTGAAGCTCCGAGGACCCGGTGACGAACCCGTCGCTGCTCTCGAGGTCGACGAGGTAGACGGCGTACGTTCCGCCGCCCCGAAGGGGGAAACCCCAGTATGGGGCGACCACGGCCAGGTTCGGAGCGAGGAACGGCTCGGCCGTGTTCGCGGGCACGAACTCCCATCGCGCGGGCAGACACGTTCCGTAGGCAGGGCTGGTCGGGGCCACGTCGAGGATCCGCACGGGACCCTCGCACCGCCCGGAGGCCTCCACGGACTCCTCGGTCCACTCGGGCAGGCGCACCGACCCATCGAAGCGCAGGTACACCGGCGAGTTCGTCCCAAACCCGGTCATGACCTCTTCGCCAAAGGCGATGTAGCGGTCGAAGATCGTGGATTCGCCAGGGTTGGGGAAGCCCTGGAGCGCGATGTTCCCGTTCTCAAGCCGGCGGGAGTCGTTGGGCCAGGGCAGGTCCCAGAAGGACTCGGCCAGCGAGGCATCGAGCACGGGCCCTGTAGTCGCCACCGCGCGCACCTCGTAGGACTCGTCGCAGCCGACGACCACCAGGCAGAGCGCAACAAGTAGGGGCAGCCGTGTACTCAAGGTCCCTCGGTGTCCGGGGGCGGCCAGACCGGCTCGCCGGAAACGTTCTCGATCCTCGCCAGGTTGGGGATCGAGGTCGCGATGGGGATATCGGCCGCACCGTAGCAGCCGGGTTGGTTCGTCGAAGACACCTCGATCCACTTGTCCAGATGCAGCCCCGTCATGGGCACGAACCCCAGGACGCGATAGCGACCCGGCGGCAGCAAGAGGCTCTCTATCGAGTAGTTCGAACGGTTCATCACACAAATGCTATCGACAAATCCGGTTTCGTGGATATATCTTTCCGGCCCGTGCCACCGAACACCCATAGCGAGCCTGTCACGATCCTCAAGTCCCTGGCCGATCCCGGCCGGCTGCTGCTCGCACGGCTGTTGCTCGAAGGCGCGTTCAACGTCAGCGAAATCACGGACATCCTGGCGGCGAGCCAGTCCACCATCTCCCGCCATCTGCGCATCCTGCAGGACGCGGGACTGCTGGATGGCCGGCGCGAGGGCCGCCAGATCTTCTACGCCTGGAGCACGGAGCTCGCTGGGCCCGCCGCCACGATGAGGGCGTTCGTCGCTCAGCACGGTCCAGAGCTTCCTGAAGCGGTGCGCCGACGAGTCGCCCTCTCGTGGGAGAGCCGCCGCGAGCGCAGCGCCAGCTTCTTCCGCACCGTGGACGCCGCGGACCCTGCCGCCGCCTGGCTCGGCTCGCCGGATTGCCTGCCTCATCTCGTGCAGTCCGTGCCCTCGAACGCGGTGGTCGCTGACGTCGGGACGGGCACCGGACGCCTCCTGGAGCTGCTCTTCCACCGTGCCCGCAAGGTCATCGGGGTCGACGCGAGCCCCGAGATGCTCTCTCAAGCCCGTGGCCGTCTGGTTGCCGCCGGAGCCAGCGAGGTCGACCTTCGCCTCGGCGACATGGCACACCTGCCGCTGGAGGCTGGTGAGGTCGACTGCGCGGTGGTGAACATGGCCCTGCACCACGTGCCGGAGCCGGTCACGGTCCTCCGAGAGCTGCGTCGCGTGCTGGCGCCTGGCGGGCTCTTGCTGGTGGGTGACTTCCTGCCCCACGACGAAGAGTGGATGCGCGAGACCCTGGCCGATCAGTGGCTGGGCTTCGCGCCGGCCGACCTCTCCCACTGGCTCGACCTCGCCGGCTTCGGCGACGTCGACATCACTCCCCTTCCTTCCGACTCTCCCGGAGCCCTCGACGTGTTCGTGGCCCGGGCAAACCGCCGCCCTTCAGCGGCTCACAACGTGACGACTCAACCAAGAGCAGGAGCCTGAACCCAATGGTCTCTCCCCACACCGACAAGCCGGTCTCGGCCGTGAACCTCGACAGCAAGCCCCTTCCCTACAAGGTGGCGGACATCTCCCTCGCCGAGTGGGGCCGCAAAGAGCTCGACATGGCCGAGCACGAGATGCCCGGACTCATGGCGCTTCGCGCCAAGTACGTCGACGAGAAGCCCCTCAAGGGCGCGCGCATCGCTGGCTGCCTGCACATGACCGTGCAGACCGCCGTGCTCATCGAGACGCTGACCGCGCTCGGTGCAGACGTCACCTGGACGTCCTGCAACATCTACAGCACCCAGGATCAGGCTGCTGCCGCCATCGCCGCCCGCGGCGAGGTCCCGGTCTTCGCCTGGAAGGGCATGACCGAGGAGGAGTACGACTGGTGCATCCACCAGCAGATCGCCGCCTTCGGCGACCAGCCCCTCAACATGATCCTGGACGACGGTGGTGACCTCACCGCCATCATCCACAACGACTACCCCCACCTGCTCGAGGGCATCAAGGGTCTCTCCGAGGAGACGACGACCGGCGTCCTGCGCCTCTACCAAATGCTCGAGAAGGGTGAGCTGAAGGTCCCCGCCTTCAACGTCAACGACTCGGTCACCAAGTCCAAGTTCGACAACACCTACGGCTGCCGCGAGAGCCTCGCCGATGGCATCAAGCGTGCCACCGACGTGATGATGGCCGGCAAGGTCGTCGTGGTCGCCGGCTACGGCGGTGTGGGCAAGGGCTGCGTCGACTCCATGGCGGGCCTCGGCTCGCGCGTCATCGTCACCGAGGTCGACCCCATCTGCGCGCTCCAGGCCGCGATGGAGGGCTACCAGGTCATGACGATGGACGAGGCTGCTCCCCTCGGCGACATCTTCGTCACCGCCACGGGCTGCTTCGACGTCATCAAGGGCAGCCACATGGACGCCATGAAGAACCAGGCGATCCTGTGCAACATCGGTCACTTCGACAGCGAGATCGAGATCAAGTACCTCGAGAACCGCGACGACGTGAAGGAGATCAACGTCAAGCCGCAGGTCGACATCTTCGAGTACCCCGACGGCAAGCAGCTCATCGTGCTCGCCCGCGGTCGTCTCGTGAACCTCGGCTGCGCCACGGGCCACCCGAGCTTCGTGATGAGCGCCAGCTTCACCAACCAGGTGCTGGCCCAGATCGAGCTGTGGAACAACGACTGGGAGGTCGGCGTGTACATGCTGCCCAAGCACCTCGACGAGGAGGTCGCCCGCCTCCACCTCGGCAAGCTCGGCGTGAAGCTCGAGACGCTGACCGAGGAGCAGGCCGCCTACATCGGCGCCAAGGTCGAGGGGCCGTTCAAGCCCGAGTTCTACCGCTACTGATCAGGTTCGGAAACACCCGGTCTCTGCGTCGGCAGCGGTCGAGCAGATCGAACGATTGAGCCCCCAGCCCTTGTCAGGGTTGGGGGCTTCTTCGTTTCATCCTGGGAAACTTCGGGCACGCTTTGTGTCGAACACCCGGTCGTCGACGCCATCGCGGACGCAATCCCACGGGGCCTCGAGCGCGCGTCTCGCTGAGTCCCGCGCAGCCCTCCGACTGCCTGCCGCTCAGGGCTTCTTGAAGCTCACGGTGGCCGGCTGGCCCTTCTTCACGACCACGGTCCGCTCCTCCGTCCAAGCTTCGAGCGGGTTCTCGATGGTGATCGTGTGAGTTCCTTCGTCCATCTCGATCGTGAGCGGCGTGCTCTTCCCGGTGACCACTCCGTCGATCGCGACGTAGGCCCAAGGCTCTGACGTGATCGTCACGTTGCTCAGCGCCGCGTCCGGGGACTTCGTGAGCTCCACCACCGTGCGGGTCGTCTCGTCAGTGAAGCGGGCGAGACGTGTCGTGGAGAGGTAGCCGTCCATCTTCGCGACGATCTCGATGATCGTCCCGGACTCCGCAGCCGTCTGGAACGGCGAGGTGCCCACATCGCGCCCGTCGATGGTGAGCGAGGCGCCCTCAGGAATCGTGGAGACCTGCATCGTCGAGCGGACGTTGGCTGGCGCGTCGGGCGTCACCGGGGTCGGAGTCGGAGCAGGCCGTGGGGTGACCGGCTCGGGTGCTGGCGCGGGCGCTGGCGTGGGCGTGGGCTCGGGCTCGGGCTC
>JAGSHC010000138.1 GCA_023954745.1 Deltaproteobacteria bacterium
CGATGTCTCCCGCGAAGCCACCGCTACGGCCCAGGGCGTCGCCGGGCGCTGCGCCCACGTAGCTCGCATCGGCGGCGGCGAGGGAACTCGTCCCCGTGAAGGGTCCGTGGACCACATAGGCCGCGCCCACCCCGGTGTTGTCGCCGGGAGAGGCTGAGGCGCCGACAAGGGCGTCGGAGAAGCCATCACCGTTGACGTCGCCCGCCGAGTTCACGAAGGCCCCCGCCTGCTCGCCCCCCACCGCGCCCAGGAGCTTGGCGTCGGCGGTCGCGAGGGACACGGTCCCGCTGACCGGACCAAGCACCAGATACACCGCTCCAGCCTGGGAGCCTGCTTCGTCACGGCCTGGCGCTCCTACGAGGAGGTCGGCGAAGCCATCGCCGTTCACGTCGCCAGCTCCGGCCACCGACGAGCCCGCGAAGTCGAACGCCGACTCCCCGGTCAGCTTCGCGTCGGCCCCCGCGAGGGTCGTGGCCACCCCCGGCGCGATGGCCCCCTCGAGGAGATAGGCGGCACCGGCGTCCAAGGTCCCCGCATCCTCACGCCAGGCGCCCACCAGGAGCCCGTCCGTGCCGTCGCCATCGGTGTCGCCCGCACAGGCGATGGACCAGCCGGCCCAGTCGCCCCCGGACTCTCCCCAGAACACGGCGTCCGCTGTGCTCAGCGAGGCCGAGGAGGTCACCGGGCCGAACATGACGTAGACGGCACCGGCGGACTGCCCGCCCTGATCGTGGCCCCAAGCGCCTACCGCGACGTCCCCGACGCCGTCGCCATCGAAGTCGCAGCCCGCGACCACCGATGCACCGGCCTGATCCCCGGAGGCCTCCCCAGTCAGGACTGTCGCGGCAGCCGAAGGCACGAGACCAAAGACCGGGCCGGACACGAGGTACGCCGCTCCGGGGCCCCCGGGCGCGCCCGCGACCACGTCGAGGGTTCCATCGCCGTCGACGTCCCCGCTGGCGAGCGCCGAGCCGAGGAAGGAGGAGGCCAGGTTGCCGTAGAGGACGGCGTCGGCAGAGCTTCCCGCGCACGCGTCGGAGACACCGTCGCAGTCGTTGTCGATGCCGTCACAGATCTCGACAGCACCGGGATAGGTCCCCGCATCGAGGGGCGCGCAATCCACGGTGTCTGGGGAGCCGTCGCCGTCGTCATCCACGTCGACGCAGTTGGGGTTGCCGTCCACGTCCGTGTCGGGGAAGCCGTCCACGAGCGAGCCGTCGCAGTCGGAGTCGATGGAGTCGCACAGCTCGGTCGCGCCAATGAAGACGGCCGGGTCGAGAGGCGCACAGTCGGTCACGTCGAGGTCGCCATCGCCGTCGTCGTCGATGTCGACGCAGTCCGGCCAGTCGTCCCCGTCGGTGTTGGCGAAGAAGTCGACGACAGAGCCATCGCAGTCCGAATCCACGAGGTCGCAGGACTCCACGGCGCCGGGTCCCACCGTGGGATCGGTGTCGTCGCAGTCCGCGCAGGCAGGAGCGCCGTCACCGTCCACGTCATCGAACTGGCCCGATCCGTCGCAGTTGAGGTCCTCGGTGTCGGCGCACGTCTCCGTCGCGCCGGGGTTCGTCGCCGCATCCGCGTCGTCGCAGTCACCAGCCAACGTCGCGGCGCCCGCGGGCACGCTGCACGCGAGGACCACCGCGCCGGCCACTCCGTAGCCGTCACCGTCGGCGTCGACGTAGAACGTGCTCTCCCCCAAGGCGCCGGCCTCGTCGGTGAGGGTGTCGCAGTCGTCGTCGAGGCCGTTGCAGACCTCCGCTGCGCCGGGGAAGACCGTGTCGAGGTCGTCGTTGCAGTCTCCCGGCTGGGCGGCGGCGAGCGCCGGCAGCACACAGGCGACGAGGGGGTTTCCGGTCGCCCCCACGCCGTCCTCGTCGAGGTCGGCCCAGAAAGTCTCCCCGTCGATGGCGTCTCCCTCGTCGACCGCGCCGTCGCAGTCCTCGTCGACTCCAGCGCCGAGGGTCGGATGGGCGCACAGCTCGTGCGCGAAGGGCGACACGAAGGGGTCCGCGTCGTCGCAGTCCAACGCGTTGTCGACGTACCCCGCGGGCGGAGCGCACGCGAGCACGAGGTCCAATGGATCACCGGCACCGTCGCCGTCGAGGTCCCCGTAGGCCGGCTCCCCATCCAGGGGGCTGAGTCCGTCCACGGTGCCATCACAGTCGTCGTCGACCTCGTTGCACAGCTCGGGGCGACCCGGGCGCACCGCGGGATCACTGTCGTCGCAGTCGGTGCCCCCCACCCCGGCGTCCGCAGCGCCGTCGCCGTCCGCATCGGGTCCGTCGACGCCGTCGCAGTCGTCGTCGAGGCCGTCCACCACGAGATCCGGCACGAGGGGGCTGACCAGGGGATCGGTGTCGTCGCAGTCGCCCGCAAGCTCCGTGACTCCGTCCCCGTCGTCGTCGGCCGTGAGGTCCGACAGAGTGACTCGGCCGAGGTCGGAGCAGCCCGCGCCACACGTCGTCGGGTCGGGCGAGGAAGCGTGCGTGAGGGACCAGGTCCAGATGGAGTCCCCGTCGCTGCCCGCGCTGGTGAGTTCTGCCACCGCGTCGCGCTTGACGGGAACGCAGAAGCTTCCGTCCGCCGCTGTGGTGGCCGAGCTGGACCCGAGGTGATCGAGCCCCGTCGCTTGCACCATGAACCCCGGAGCGGGGCCCCCGTCTGGCATCTCCAGAACGCCCGTGACGCATGCGGTTTCAACCATCGGCTTGTCGGCATTCCACCAGGTGAAGTGGGTGACTTCGGCGGCGAAGCGACCTCCATCGACGACCCCGGCGCCCTCGGCCACCCAGAGGTTGCTCTCCTCGTCGAAGGCCCACAGCGGCACGCCCTCTCCGTCGGCGAAGCCGTGGTCCTGCACCAGCGGATAGCTGAGCAACGCGGTCCCTGCGAACGTGACCGGCGCCCCGCCCGCGCTCAAGACCACCTCGGCCATCCCGTAGCTCTCGAGCGCGAACGGCTCGCTGCCATCCTCGGTCGCGAGCATCTCCCCCGGCGCGGCGTGCATCGTCTCGGGATCGTTGACCAGGGCGATGGCCACATCGATGGGCTGGGTCACCGGAGCGCCAGCTTCGTCGAAGAAGCCCCCGCTCACGAACTCCACCCGCACGCCGTCGTGCTCGACGACAGCGAGGGGGCCCACCTCGGGGACCTCGATGCGCTCCTGCCCCATGAAGAGCAGCGTCAACTCCACCTGCGTGGTGGTCGACGACGTAATGACGACCTCGCGCTGGGTTGAGGACCAGCCGTCCCGCGACGCCGAAAGCACGGCGGACGTGGGGTCCAGCGCGTCGAAGGCGAAGTACCCCCGGGCGTTGGTCGTGGCCTCCCGATCGAGGAGGGTGAGGGTCACCTCGGGCACGAAGCTGCCGGACGGAGTCGTCACGATCCCGTGCACAGAGCCCGGAAGCGCCCGCGGAGTGCCTCCGGGCCCTCCCAGGTCGACGACTTCACGGGGTGCTTCGCACCCGGTCCCCAAGAGAACAGCACCCGCGAGCGCGGCGAGGGCGGTGTGTCGATTCATTGTGCGTTCCTCAACGCCCTGGGGCCTCCCAACCTTCGAGCGACACACGGGGTGAGGACATCCCGCGTCGCCTCACAGTCTTCTGCTGACTACCTTCGATCGTACCGGGCCCGGTAGTCTCCGCGCCGAAAATGTTCGCGCGCCTCTCCGACTTCGTCCTCTCCCATCGACTCGTCATCGCCCTTGCGCTGCTCGGAGTCGTGGCGGTGGGGATTGTGGGGGCGTTGAAGCTCCAATCGGACTTCTCGGCCCTCGCCTTTTATGGCTCCCGCGACCCCGAAGTAGATCGGCTCATCGCCTACAAGGAGCGGTGGGGCAAGGACGATGCGATGCTCATGGGTGTCGTCACCGCCGCCGACGACACCCCGGCGGACCTGCTCAGCCCGGCCCGGCTCCGCGCGCTGGACGAGCTCGTGGAGCTCCTCGACCGCGATCCCGGCGTGGCTTGGGTCCAGGGGCTGACCAACACCCCGCTGCTCGCTGGCGGCGAGGCCGGGGTGCTCGATGTCGCCCCCCTCATCGAGCGTATGCCCGACGACGACTTCGGAGCGTTCCGCCAGCGGGTGCTGGCCGACCCCATGCTCGTGCCTCAGCTCGTCTCCGAGGAGGGAGACGCCCTCGGCCTGTTCATCGAGCTGGACACCGATCCGGACGACATCACCGAACTTCGCCCCGCCGTCCTCTCGCTGCGGACGAAGCTCGACCAGTGGGAGCTGGAGAACGGGGCGGGCCTCCAGGTCGCCACCGCTGGGGTCCCCGCCGTCCGAGCAGACTTCTTCCAGCTCATCCTCGCCGACCAGCTCGTCAACGTGCCGCTGCTCGCCTTGGCCCTCACGGTGTTGCTCTTCCTCATCTTCCGGCGCCCCCACGGAGTCGTCGCTCCGGGGGTCGCCGCCGCGGTCCCTGCGGGCATGGTGCTGGGGGTGATGGGCTGGCTTGGGGAGCCCATCGGCATCCTCAACCAGAGCTACTTCACCTTGCTGCCGGTGATCGCCGTCGCAGACGCGGTCCACATGGTCAGCCGGTTCCACGAGGAGATCCGGAGGCGCGTCCCGCCAGGCGAGAAGCCCGGCCCCGAGCTTCGCCGTGAGGCCATCCGCATCACCATGTCCGCCATCGGGCGCGCGTGCCTGCTGACCAGCCTCACCACGGCGGTGGGCTTTGGCTCGCTGATGGCGGCACGCATGCCGATCCTGCGGACCTTCGGCCTCTTCGCCGCGCTGGGGATCCTCTTCGCCTACGTCACGGTGCTCCTGGTGATTCCCCTCCTGCTGTCGCTGTCCACCGGGTCGGTCCCAGAGGCGGGACGCGACGGGGCACTGACCACCGTGGACCGCGTGCTGCTCTGGTGCGCAGACATCTCCATCCACCGGCCCGTGCTGGTGCTGGGGTGCTTTCTCCTGCTCTCGCTGGCGGCGGCGTTCTTCGGTACCCGCGTCCGCGTGGACAACACCCTGACCGCACTGATCGGCCCCGAGCACCCGACCCGCATCGCCGGCACCATCGCCGACGACCGGCTCGGCGGGATCCTGGGGGCGGAGATTGAGTTCTCAGGCCCACCGGGCTCCATGGACCACCCCGAAGTCCTCCGGGCCATGCGCCGCATCGAGTCGTGGTCGCTCCAGCAACCCGAAGCCCGCGCGGTGGTCTCCCCTGCCCGCTGGCTGGCCACCATCTCCGGCTCCCTCACCGGGAAGGCCGAGATCCCGCGCACCCGCGCCGGGGTGGCCCAGATGAAGCTGCTCGCCGAGGGAGACGCACGCGCCGGCCGCATGTGGACCGGCGACGCCTCCCGGGCCCGCGTCACCATCCGCACGCGAGACGACGGTGGAAACGCTTTTGCCCAATTCGCCGAGCGCCTCGACGAGCAGATGCGCCGCGACCTGGCGGGCCTCGAGGTCCCCATCGAGGCGCACATCACGGGCACGCCCCATGTGGCCTACCGAGGAATCAACGCGGTGACGTCCGACCTCCGGGACAGCCTGGTGCTCGCGCTGTTCGCAGTGACGGTGATCATCGCGATCCTCTTCCGCTCGCCCAGACTCGCGCTGCTCGCTCTCGTGCCCAATGGCATGCCCCTGCTCATCGGATACGGACTCATGGGGCTCATGGATTGGGAGCTCGACCCCACCCCTGCGGTGGTGTTCACCGTGGCCCTGGGCATCGCGGTGGACGACACCATTCATCTGCTGGTGCGCGTGCTGGACGAGCAGCGTGCCGGACGCACCCTCGCCGAGGGCGTCCGCGAGGCAGTGCTGCACAGTGGACGCGCGGTGACCATCACGACGGTGCTCCTGTGCGTAGGCTTCGGCCTCAACGGTCTGAGCTCCTTTCCGAGCATGCAGGTCCTGGGGGTGCTCGGGGCGGTGGTCATCTTCGTCGCGCTCCTCGGCGACCTCTTCCTCCTCCCCTCCCTCCTCGTGCTCGCTGACCGACTGCGGAGTCCTCGATGAATCGCCAACGCATCACCGACGCCCGACGCGTGGTTCTGAAACTCGGGACGCGGGTGATCACTCACGACGATGGAGGCCTCGCACTGGGGCGCCTGTTCGGCCTCATCGAGACGGCCGCCGCCCTGCGCAAGGAGGGGCGAGAGGTGCTCATCGTCTCGAGCGGCGCCGTGGGCTTGGGACGGGAGAGCCTGGGACTCGCCGGAGAGCTCATGCTGGCCGACCGGCAGGCCTGCGCCGCCGTGGGCCAGACCCGCTTGATGCAGCTGTACTCCGACGGCTTCTCGCGCCTCGGGCTGGTCGCCGGACAACTGCTGCTGACGCAGTCCGACTTCGACCACCGAGTCCGCTACCTCAACCTGCGGTCCACGCTCGAAGCGATGCTCGCGCACGGCGCGGTGCCGATCATCAACGAGAACGACGCCGTCGCGACCGAGGAGCTGGCCTTCGTGGGCCATCGGGACCGACCCGTCTTCGGCGACAACGACCAGCTCTCCGCGCTGGTGGCGAGCAAGCTGGATGCAGACCTGCTCGTCCTGCTCACCGATGTCGCCGGGGTCTACGATCGAGACCCTCGGCGCCACAAGGACGCCAAGCTGCTCGACACGATCACCACCGATGGAGCCGCCGAGGCGGGCCCCTCCGCCAGCGGCGTGGGGCGTGGTGGGATGACGACAAAGCTCTCCGCAGCCCGGACGGCATCCCTGTCCGGCTGCGACGCAGTCATTTGCTCGGGACGCCACCCGGACGCCCTCCCGGACGTGCTCGCGGGCCGTCCTGCGGGCACCTTCTTCCCCGCCGCCGAGTCGAGCCACGACGCGCGGAAGCGCTGGATCGCGTTCGCCGCCGCCCCCCGCGGAGTCCTCCATCTCGACGACGGGGCGGTCCGCGCCGTCCGGGACCGGGGAGCCTCCCTCCTCGCTGTCGGGGTCGAGCGCATCGACGGGGACTTCGAGAGCGGCGACATTGTGGAGATGCGCGACTCCGGCGGCGTGCTCATCGCCCGCGGCATGGTCTGGTGCGACGCGGGCGCGGCGCGACGGTGGGTCGCCGGCGACCCGCCGGACCACGCGAGGAACCACCACGCTCTGGTGCACCGGAACCACATGGCAGTGCGCGACGACAGGAGACAGTCATGACCGATCCCGCCGGAAACGCCCGGGCCGCCCAGCGGGCCGCCATGCGCGCAGGGGGCGACCTGCGCTCCGCAGCCCTGTTGGCCCTCGATGGGCTGCTCGACGCCCGACGCGACGCCATCGACGCGGCCAACCAGGCGGACCTCGTTGCGGCGAAGGCGGCCGATCTCGACGGTCCGCTGCTCGACCGTCTGGCCCTCTCACCCACCAAGCTGGATGTGCTCCGGGGTGGGGTACGCGACCTCGCGTCGCGGCCAGACCCGGTCGGCGCCGTACGCCGCCACACGAGGCTGGACGACGGGCTGGAGCTTCGGCTCGTGAGCAGTCCCCTGGGCGTGCTGCTCATCGTCTTCGAGTCGAGGCCCGACGCGGTGATCCAGATCGGCTCCCTCGCCATGCGCTCGGGCAACGCCGTGCTCCTCAAGGGCGGATCCGAGGCGTCAGCCACCAACCGGGTCCTCGTCCAGTGCTTGCGAGATGCACTGCAGAGCGTGGGCCTGCCATCGGATCTGGTCATTGGCGTCGAGGGTCGCGCCGCGGTGGGCGAGTTGCTGACCCGCGACGACGCCATCGACCTCGTGATTCCGCGGGGGTCGGGCAAGCTCGTGCGCACCATCACCGACTCCACGCGGATTCCGGTGCTCGGACACGCCGAGGGCGTCTGCCACGTCTACCTCGACGCAGGGGCCGACCCCCACAAGGCGGCGCGCATCGTGGTCGACGGCGTCACCGACTACCCCGCCGCGTGCAACGCCACCGAAACCATCCTGGTCCATCGGGACTTCGTCGCACAGTTCCAGGGAGTACGGGAGGCACTTCTCACCAGTGACGGCGCCCTCGTCGAGCCCTCCACGGACGCCGACTGGGGCACCGAGTACGGCACGAAGACCGCCAACGTGCGCATCGTGGACTCGCTGGACGAGGCCATCGACCACATCCACACGTACGGAAGCGGCCACACGGACGCCATCGTCACCGAAGACGAGCATGCGGCGCGTCGCTTTCTCGCCGAGGTGGACTCGGCGTCCGTGGTGCACAACGCCAGCACCCGCTTCGCCGATGGGTATCGCTACGGCCTTGGAGCCGAGGTGGGGATCGCCACCGGTCGTCTGCACGCTCGAGGCCCGGTGGGCGTGGACGGGCTGCTGACCACGCGGTGGCTGCTCCAGGGCGGCGGGCACATCGTCTCCGAGTACAGCCGCGGCGAGCGGTCCTTCAGCTGGGCGGATCTGCTCGACCCCAGCTAAACGGCTTCTCATGAAGATGAGGCGCAACTCGGGGTGAGACGAGGGGCCGGATCGCAACGAGGGACGAGCGGAGCGGGCCGTGGCCCGTGACCGAGGAGCGAGGCAGGGAGGCGGTCCCTCGGCCAGCCCGAGTGCCTCAGTTGCATGAGAAGCCGTTTAGGCACCGAGGCTGAGGAGAAGCCGCCTAGAGCCGCTTCTTCGGGTCGCTCAAGAGCAACAAGACGTCCGTGGCGCGCACCACCCGGTCGGGCGGGGGGTTCACCTCGATGCGGGGCTGTCCGTCTGTCTCCTCGCCGTGCTCGAGGGCGATGAGGGTCGCGTCGTGGGTCTGCTTGAGCGTCGTCACGAGCTCGTGCACCGGCAAGCCCACCCACCTCGGCGAGGGAGCGACCTTGTGCATCGTGTTCCCGTAGCGCGAGGTCAGGATCTCGTCCAGGACCCGCACAATGCCGCGGTTGCGGCTCGCCGACCCAAGGATGACCGCGCTGTACTCGTCGGCGACAACGATCTCCTCGACCCCGTGCATGCGAAGAAGGCTCTCGTTCTCACGGTTGGTGAGCTCGGCGACGGTGAAGATCTCGGGGGCCAGCTTCTCGATGGTCAGCGCCGCCAACACCGTCCGAGCGTCGCGGTCCTGGTCGCTGCGCGTCACCTGGGTGTCGGCGAGGAGGACGGCTGCTCTCGCGTTCTCAATCCCCGCGCGCTCCAGGACGTCCACGCGGGTGTAGTCGCCGCTCAAGTGATAGAGGAACTCGGCACGAATCCCCGAAGGGAGGTCGGCGGGAAGCCCACCCACCTCGGTGATCAGGACCACGGGCTCCTTGCCGGTCGTACTCCCAGAGCTGAACAGCTCTTCGAGGACCAGCGGCCCCGCATGGTTCCAGCCACAGACCACTCGGTGTCCGCTCAGCTCGTCGAGATCCATCTCCGTCACCTCCAGGGTGGTGAACCGCGTGACCATCGAGGCAGAGACCGTCCCGATGAAGATGCCGAACAGGGTCAGCCCGCCGAACATCAAGCCCAGGGTCACCACGCGGCCGACGGTGCCCATGTTGTTGGGGCTGCCTCCGATGGGCTCCCCTCCGATCATGCTGTAGACGGAGAACCACATGGCCTTGTCGAGGCCGTCGAAGGAGCCGCCCGCGCCTCCCTCGAAGCCGTACAGCACGAGCGCGGAGACGAGCACCAGCGTCAGCGTGGCGGTGCCGATCATCGTCATCTCGTTCAAGGTCGAGAAGAACGCGCCTTGAAAGACGCTGAGCCGCCGGTTGAAGAGGGCGCCGGCGCGGAAGATGCGCAACAGCCGCAGGACACGCAGGAAGCGCAGGGGGCCGAGCAGCGGCAAGCAGGCGATGATGTCCACCCAATAGCGGGTGAAGAACCGCCGCTTCTTCACCGCGACCCAGAAGCGCACGCTGAGTTCGGCGACGAACACCCAGGTGATGGCGTCGCCGACCCAGGCCGCGATGTGTTGAAGCTCGTTGCTGCGGGGCAGCGCGAGCTCAATGAACACCGCGGTGACCGAGATCACGATCAGCAGGAGAATCACCGCTTCGGTGATCGGGTGATGGATGAACCGGTCGAACTCACGCTTCAGTCGCGCGAAGCGAGTCTGGGGAGCGTGGGGATCGTGTGGAGTTCGGAGCCTTGGCGCCAAGCTATCCCCCGATGAGCTCCGCGTACCGCGCATCGAAGGTCGCCTCGGAGATCGCCTCGAGCTCCCGCACCTCGATGACCTCCAGGGTGCTGTCCGCGCCGATGACGTCGGTGTCCATGGAGAGCGTCCCGCCAGCCACCTCGGCGACGGTTTGGAGCGACGTGCCCGTGATGGGCCCGCTCGTGTACTCGATCTGCGACTCCCAGGCAGTCCAGGCCCAATCGTCACCGCGGGTCAGGGCTCCGACGCCCTCGAGGACCCCGAACTCATCCTGATACTGGGCGCGATAGGTGCCGTCTTCAGCCACCACGGTCAGGGAGACGATCACGTCGAAGGCCACACCGCCGTCATCGATCTCGACCCACTGCTCCTCGATGCGCTCGGAGCCGGGGAGCGTCGAGCGACGCAGGAGGCTCACGCTCGGATCGCCCAGAGGGTCTCCGTCCGGCTTCGTGGAGGTCACCGTCCCCTCGTACCAAGCGTGGGTGTCCGGCGGCGCGCTGCCCTCGCCGCCGTCGGAAGGGCACCCAGCGAGCGGGATGGCGGCGAGCAAGAGCAAGGAGTAGCGGGGCATGGCCTCATCTTGACCGTGCGGGAGGGGCGCGGGCAAGCTCCCCCCTCCCCTCCTCCCATGGTGCCCATGCCCCGCTTGCTGGCGATCTCCGACCTGCACGTCCGCCACAAAGCCAACCGGGCCGCGGTGGAGTCGACATCCGACCACCCTGACGACTGGCTGATTATCGCGGGCGACGTCTGCGAGAAGGCCGAAGACCTCGCGTGGGTGCTCGACACGCTGGGCCCGCGCTTCGCGCAGTTGCTCTGGGTCCCAGGAAACCACGAACTGTGGTCCCACAAGGGGAGCGAGCACCGTGGCGAGGACAAGTACCTCGACCTCGTGCGGGTGTGCCGCGAGCGGGGCGTCCTCACACCGGAGGACCCATGGGCAGTGCTCACAATCGATGGGCGGGAGTACCTCATCGCCTTGCTCTTCCTGCTCTTCGACTACAGCTTCGCGCCTCCCGGGATGGACCCGGAGCAAGCCATCGCGTGGGCCCGCGAGGCTGGAATCATGTGCATCGACGAGCTGCGCCTGCACTCGACCCCCTACCCAACCCGTCAAGACTGGTGTGCGGCACGTGTCGCCGCCTCGGCCGAGCGCCTGGCGAAGGAGCACCCCGAGTTGCCGCGCGTGCTCGTGAACCACTGGCCGCTCCGCCGCGACGTGGTGCGCATCCCACGGGTACCTCGCTTCCTCCCCTGGTGCGGCACGGCCCTCACCGAGGACTGGCATACCCGCTTCGGTGCAGAGGTGGTGGTCTCGGGGCACTTGCACGTCCGCGCCACCGACTATCGAGACGGGGTCCGCTTCGAGGAGGTCTCCCTGGGGTACCCCCGGAACTGGAGGCCCGAGATGCCCTTCGACAGCCTCCTCCGGGAGGTGCTCCCGGGGCCCGCGGCGAGGGACGAAGTCGAGCCAGACCCCCGATGGCATGCCCTGGGCGGTCCCCGCCGGAGAAACCGTTGACGCGTCCCCTGGTCCTGCTCGCGCATGGCGCGGGGGCTGGTCAGTCAAGTCCATTCATGAAGTACTGGAGGTCTGGCCTCGAAGCAGACTGTGATGTAAGCGTTTTTGAGTACGCGTACATGAGGAAGCCCGGCCGCAGGCCTCCTCCTCGCCTGCCGACGCTGCTTGCAGAACATCAAGAGAAGCTCGATACGCTACGAGACAAGCACCCGTCCCGGCAGGTCTTTCTCGTCGGAAAGTCCATGGGCTCCCGCGTGGGGTGCCACCTCGCAAACGCGATCCGAGACCATGCTCCGGTGCAGGGCCTGGTCTGCCTCGGCTACCCACTGAAGGGGCGCTCCAGTCTTCGCGACGAGGTCCTCAGGGAGCTCCGCACGCCGGTGTTGTTCGTCCAGGGCACGCGGGATCCGCTCTGCCCCCTGGCGCTGCTCGCCGAGGTGCGCCCGGCCATGGCGTCTCGGAACGACCTGCACGTGGTGCAAGGAGGGGATCACTCCCTCCAGCTTCGCAAGAGGGATCGGGCAGAACTGTCTGTAACTCAAGAAGAAGTCGACGCAACGAGCCTCGCGGCAACCCTCTCGTTCATCTCCGAACTGGCCTCGTCGTGATCCGCGTGCAGGGGCCCGACGGCCCGGTCCTGGTCGGCCGCTCGACGGGGGGTGTGCTCGAGGTCCGGGCCGGCACGCCGCTCGGACGTGCCTTTGGGCTCGGCTGGGGGCACGCCAGAGACCGCATCGTTCAGTTGAGTGTGCTCCGCATCGCCGGGCAGGGTCGTGCAGCAGAGCTCCTCCAGGGAACGGACTCTCTGGTCGCGCAGGATCGATTCATCCGTCGGCGGGGCTTCGCTCGGGCGGCGCGCCGGCAGGCCCTCACCCTCACCGACCGAGCTCGGAGCATCGGCGAGGGGTACGCCAGCGGGGTCAACGCCTGGCTGGAGAGCAAGCCGCGCCCCATCGAGTTGACGGCTCTCCAGGTGCGCCCGGAGCCCTGGACGGTGACCGACAGCTTGCTGGTCGCGCTCCTGCAGTCCTACCTCGGTCTGGCGCAGAGCCAGGAGGTCGTGGAGCGGTTCATCGCTCACATCGGGCGCTCGGGGAACAAGGAGAGCCAGGAAGTCGTGCGCGCGCTCTTCGCGCCCCACCTCGACGGGTGGAACCCCGACATACTCCTGGACGTCGAGCTCGAGCCCCTCGAGCTCCCCTTCGACCCGCTCTGCTCTTCGGCGTTCCGCTCGCTGCTCGGGTCGAACGCATACGCGCTCCCCCCCTCCTGGACTCGATCGGGCGCCGCGATGGTCGGCGGCGAGCCCCACCTCGACACTGCGGCCCTGCCCCCTTCCTTCTCCGAGGCCGTGCTCATTGGCCCCGACACCCTCCAAGCCGGCGTGACGGTGCCCGGAGTCCCCGGCGTGTTGGCGGGGCGCTGGACGTCGGTGGGCGCAGCCATCACCTACGGCTTTGTCGATCAGATCGACCTGTTCGTGGAAGAGGTGCGCGAGGGGACCGTGCGGAGGGGCGACGAGTGGGTCGCCCTCGAGCGCATCGAGGAGCAGGTGGCTCGTCGTGGCTCCCACGAGGTGAGCGGGCTGGTCGTCTGGCGTAGCGAGCTCGGGGTCCTCCTCGGCGACCCCTCCGGCCCCGAGACCCGCCGCGTGCTCGCCCTCAAGTGGGCGCTGGACGGCGAAGGGATGGAGGACGCCTTCTCTGTGCCCTTCGCCCTGGAGACCGCCGGCACCGTGGACGAGGCCCGCCAGATCCTCTCGGAGTATCCCCAGAGCTTTCAGTACGCCCTGGCCGACACAAGCGGCGCCATCGGCCTGCAGCAGTGCGGGCGGGCACCACGTCGGGCGAAGGGCCACTCGGGCCTCAATCCACAGCCGGGGTGGGACCGCCGACGTTGGTGGGGCGAGGGAGCAGTCCCCGGCACCGCGCTGCTCGGCCGCACGGAGAAGGAGACGGACGAACCCATCGTCACCGCCAACGAGACGAGCAACCCCCCAGAGGGCGTACGCGTCGTGAACCTGGGCCTCTCCACGGACCGTCGGGATCGGATGCGCGAGGTCCTGACGCGCGATGCGGACGCGTCGACGGTCAGCACGATGCACCGAGACCGTCGCTCGAACTGGGCCCGCCGCGCCTTGGATGTCCTGCGCCCACTGCTCCCCGACAACCGCCAGGGGCGGCTCCTGGCCCAGTGGGATGGGACCCATGACCCGGATCTGGAGGCGCCGTCGCTGTTTGCCCGCCTCGAGGGAGCCTGGCTCCTCGCGGTCTACGGGGACCTCTTCGACGTGGCTCGCACCACGTGCGCGATGCCCACCGAGGCAATTCCTCCAGGGACGCTGGACGAGGACCTGCCCATCGTCTGGTCCGAGGCGAACTCGGTGACCACCAACGTGCCGGCGTTCCGCGAAGCCCTGTTGAATCCCGAGCACGCGATCTTCGGTGCGCGGGACTGGGAAGCCCTGGCCCGCAAGGTGGCGGCCGACTCGCTGGCGGTGGGCGCAAAGAGCTGGCGGCGGGTCAACCGCGTGCGTCGGGCCTGGTTCTTGTTCGCGGGGAGCCCCCTCGCCACTGCCCCCGTGTTCTCTCGCAGTGTCTCCCTGCCAGGCGCCATGGACACGCCCGAACAGGGACGCATTCACCGCATCGCGGGGCGAGTGGCCACGGTGGCCCCCGTGTGGCGGATGGTCGCCGACCTCTCTGAGGACGCTCTGCACACCGCCCTGGCAGGGGGCCCGTCGGACCGACTGCTCGGGCCGTTGCGCACGTGCGACCTACCCAGGTTCGAGCGCTACGAGCTCAAGAAGCTCCCGCTCAGCAGGAAGCCCTGAGCGCAAGCGAGCACCTACTTCTTCGACCCTACGGCGGCGACGAAGCGCATCTTCACCCCCTTGAACTCGACCATGTCTCCGTCGGAGAGGCGGTGGCGCTGGATCTTCTCTCCGTTGACGGTCACCGAGGTGAGGCGACTGCTCGCAACCACCGCCCATCCGTCACCATCCGGCGCGATCTCCGCCACGCGCTTTCCCAACAGGGAGAAGCCGGGAATCTGAATCTCGCAGTCATCGGAAAATCCAATGACCTGGGTTCGGTCCGTCATGGCGAACTCGGTGCTCGCCTGGTCCCCCCGCATCACGAGGTGCGCCCCGAGCAGGGTGCGTTGTCGTCCTCGAAGCTGCTTGAGTTCGGTCGGGCTCAACTGGACCGTCTCTTCATCCCCGCTGGCGGCTGCGCGGAAGTCGGCCAGCGACTCGACATCGAGCGACGTGGCGATCCCCAGCGCCTCAGAGGCGAGCACGAGGGTGAACGGGCCGATCTCCACCCGGTCACCGGCCAGGAGTCGCGCGCGGATGACGGGGTTGGCGTTGATGGTGATTCCACCCGCGCCGCCGAGGTCCTCGATGTGGACCAGATCGTCCTTCCGGGTGAGTCGGGCGTGTTGCCGCGAGACCGTGGGGTCCTCCAGCTGCACATCCGCATCGGCGCCCCGCCCGACGATCATCTCGGCCTTGGTCAGCGGAGCCGTTCCGATCTTCCGGCGTCCTCGAAAGATGATTAGCTTCATCAGCCCTCCTACCGTGAGCGAAACCTCACGCGAGTTCGCGGCCTCCCCAGGCCTCGACCTTCTCCCGAATCTCGCGTCCAGCCAGCAGGCCCAGCCCCATCACCAGCCACTGCAGGTTCACCACGATCGTACTCGGAAAGACGGACGCGTCCGCCACAAACAGATTGCTCGTGCCGTGCACCTTGAAGCTGCCGTCCACGACCCCCCGGGTGGGGTCCTCGTTCATGGCGAGCCCCCCTTGCGGATGGCCGGAGCCGATCTGCACATGCTCAGGTAGCTGCGCGACCGCTTCCAAAATGGTGAGGATGGCGGCGGGCCGTCCTTTGAAGGCGGAGTCGAACCGCGGCTGCACGGGGCCCAACGGTGAGACCCCCGCGGGCATGACCTCCTCGGCGCCAGCGTGCAGCCAGACGTCCACGAGGGTCGCGAGGGTCCGGCGCATCGTGTCCATGGTCCCCTCCCCCACCTTGAACGAGATGTTGCCCGCCTTGTCGATGGTCCCGTTCGACGGGGTCCCGATGGTGTTCACTGCCATCCCGAGATGGGCAAAGTCCTTCATCCATGCCCGATGCACGGCTCCCAACCCGGGAACGGCTCCCGCGAGCACTCCCGGCGGGATGAAGCCATTCTCGAGGATGAAGCTGTCGTCCCCCGCCTTGGTCGCGACGTACTGGGTTTGCACGCCCCGAAACCCCGGCACGGCGGGCCGCTCTCGCCACCGCGCGATGGCGGGGCTCCCCACGTTGAAGCCGAACTGGGCGCCCACGCGCTTCTCCTTGGCCGGAATGATCCCGCGCAATGGCCCCTCGGCAACCGACCGGTGCATGAGCGCTGGGCTCCCCGGCGTGCCTGCAGAGAAGACGACGAAGTCTGCCTCCACAAACTCACGGTTACCCGCGTGAGTGACGGAGAGGCCGGTAATCCGAACCTCTCCCGTCTTGCGATCGCGCTCGCTCACGGCGTGGTGTACGCGCGTGTTCTCGACCACACGGGCACCGGCCTGCTCGGCATCCCAGAGGAACGTCCGGTCCACCGTGAGGTGGTGACCGTAGCGGCAGCCGAAGTTGCAGAGGCCGCAGGCAAGGCAACGTTCACCTCGCAGGTCGGAGTGCGCGGTGCCCTCGTGCTGAGACGCGTGAGTCGCGAGGTCGGACAACACGGGAGCGACCATCAAGTCCCCGCCGACGGCGTCGAGCCCCCTCTTCCACCAGCGGCCGTTGGCGGTGGCGAGGTCCTCGGCGATGGGCATGAAGCGCTGCCGTCTCTCCGCGTCGTCGAGCGCGGCCTCGAGCCCAGCGCGATCGAACCCTGCGCCCTCGCGCTGCCAGTGATCCAGGGTGCTCTTGCGCGGGCGCACCGAGACGCCCTCGTTCATCACGCTGCCACCGCCCACCGCGCGGGGGAGCAGCACACGGACGTCGAGGTCCTTGGTTGGCGTCATGAGGCCGCCCTCATAGAGGAGCGCCATGGCCGCCATGGTGTCGTGGGGGTACTCCGACGGAGCGAAGCGCGCCCCCGCCTCGAAGACCACCACATCGGCCACGCCGGCCAACTCCGCCGCGACACACGCACCGGCGGGCCCGCTGCCCACGATGGCGACCCGAGGCCGGCCGTCGTTTTTGAACCATCCCTCAGACGGCCGTGCAGACGGAGTCTCGAGCTTGCGGCGGATCGCCTCGATGTCGAGCAGAGTCCGCGCGTCGCGCGTGTACGGCGCCGCGTCGGCCTCCTCGGGAGCGACAGCGAGGATGTCCGGGCGCTCCCAAGCCGGCTCGAAGCCGGTGAACGCGTTGGTCTGTGGGTTGCTGTAGTAGGCAACGGCCATCAACTCACGCAGCGAACGAGCGAGGTCCCACGGGCTCGGAGCGTGGCTGCCACGCAGACTCAAGAAGGCCCCGAGGACCTGCTCTGGCGCCGAGGACTCACGGTCGAACATGAGCGTCGTGAGCGCCGTGAGTTCGTCCTCGTCGAGGGACCCGGGCAACTTCAGGAAGCGAGCCAATGCGAGGGCGCCCACCGCGTCGATGAGGGTCTGAAACTCCGCGGCGCGGCCTGCGTCGGGGACCGCTTCGAGGAAGCCATCCAGACGCTGAACTGCCACCTCGACCCGCTCAGCCTGCCCCGAACCCAGCCCCAGAAAGAGCGGCATCAGCGCCCGCACCGTGGCCGCCCGCCGTGGGCCCAACCCCTCCCTTTTCTTCGACTTCACCTCAGGACCCTCCG
>JAGSHC010000389.1 GCA_023954745.1 Deltaproteobacteria bacterium
CGAGGCAGACCCCCTGAACGCACCGTCCCTCACCGAGGTGTGTGACCTGCAGGACAACATCTGCGACACCCAGATCGATGAGGGCTTCGACGCCGATGGGGACGGAGTCTCCACCTGCGCCGTGCCCGAGGTGGACTGCGACGACAACAACCCCAACACCTACCCCGGCGCCGTCGAGCTCTGTGACGCCGACGACAACGACTGCGACGGCACCCCCGGGAACACCGACGCAGACGGGGACGGGGCTTCGATCTGCGACGACTGCGACGACGCCGATCCGCTGGTGTTCCCCGGAGCGGGCTTCCCCGACTGCGACGGCACCGACTGGGACTGCGACGGAGTGCCCGAGACCGAGGTACGGGTTGCGTTCTTGCCCGGGCAGGCCACGTCGTGGGCGAACCTCCCCGCCCTGGTCTCTCTCGACATCGAGGCGACGACCTACGGTGGGTGCGACCTGACCTTCGCGGACGTAGCGTCGCCGGTCACCGAGGCGGCGTTGGTGGCCTCGGCAGCCCACGTGGCGCTCCTCTCGAGCCCTGGCGAGGGGTGCTCGCCCTACTCCGGCGCCGAACGGACCGAGATCGGGAACTGGTTGTCTGGCGACGGCCGGGGGATCGTCATCACCGGGACCCTGGGGAGCGCTGCGTGCAGCTCCTACAACGACCGCTACGAGCTGGCGACGCTGGCCGGAGTCACCCTCAACTTCTCGGGGAACGGGACGTCCGTCCCGAACACCGTGAGTCGGGTCGGCGCAGGCGTCTTCTGGGACGGTCTCGGCACGTCCTTCTCCACCGGAGGAGACCCCATGGGCGACGCGATCGTCGGGACCTGCACGGGAGCAGTGATCGACGGGCAAGTGGGCGGGAGCCTCACCACCATTGCCTACACCGCCAACCCCTCGGCGCCGTGCCTGGCCGGGGCGCCCATGGACCACCGGGGCGCCTGGCTGCCCTTCCAGCCCGAGGACGGCGGAAGCTCCACCGACCGTCGGTATCTCTACAACGTGCTCGACTGGCTCAAGAGCCTGTAGCTCCGGGGGCCGGGCCGATCACGCAACGAGGCGCTCTCTAGAGCTCCTGGACGAGCCGCATCCCAAGGGTGCCGCCGCGGCTCGTCGCAGGCTGCATGAGGCGGGAGCAGATACGCGCCGCGCGAGGGTGGCCATTCCAGGAGCCGCCGCGGACCCAGCGCCGGTCCGGCCGGTGGGGCACGTCACCGAGGACCCATTCGTGCACGCCCCCAGCGAGATCCGCGACCCCATAGATGCTCGCGTCCCGGGGGCGACTCCCCACGGGCTCGGGGCGTGGTTCCCCGGGGAGCGCGTCGACACCGTTGCAGAAGCTGGGCTCCCAGGGCCCGCCCCAAGGGAACACCCGGGCGTCGACGCCGCGTGCAGCTTTCTCCCACTCGTCGTGGCTCGGCAGCCGCAGGGTCCGTCCCGTGCGTTCGCTGGCCCACACGGCGTAGGCGCGGGCTGCGTCAAAGGTCACCCCAAGGGCGGGGAGGCGGCTGCGGTCGGCCTCGGAGATGCCGTCGGGCCCCACCCAGGAGGCGTAGCCCGCGGCCTCGCCGCCCTCGCGCAGGAAGCGCTGGAACTCCCCCAGGGTCACTGGGTGTCGCGCGATGGCGAACGCGCCGAGGTCGCGGATGTCGCGGTCGAAGGCATCGAGGGCGCCGGGGTCTCCCCCCCGCACGAACGCTCCGCTAGGGATATAGACGAAGCCTGGGAGCAGCGTCTTTGGAGGCGCAGCGATCACGCTGTGTGGACCCGGTCGGTCCGCGTGCACGGGGGCGAGCACGTCGTCACGGCCCTCGAAGGGCACGCGCACCACGTAGCCTCCGGGTTGGAGGGGGATCTCGTTGAGCGGGGTCGTCCCGAGGTAGCGGCCCTCGTCCATTCCCGTACCGCGTTCCCACTCCACGAGTCGGTGGAGCGTCACGGGACGTCCCACGGGCAGCGAGTTGACCGACAGGGAAGACTCGCCCTCGAGCACGCTCGCCAGGCGCCCGGTGTCGTAGCGGAGGACCTGGGCCCGGAAGAACCGCGTGGCCTCGACCTCGCCGCGGGCCTCGGCTTCGTCCATGCGCCGCAGGTAGAGGGCGGCCAGTCCGTCGCGGGCATCGAGTAAGTCGGGGTCGCGCTCGACGGCTGCCTGGAGCAGAGCGAGGGACTCGTCGTAGGTGTCGTCCCGGAGGCGCCGGAGAGCTCGGTAGCGAGACTCGGTCTCCCACACGTTGCGGCGTGACCGATCGTCGGCCCAGGGCGGCGTCGCCGAGGCCAACTCCCGCGAGGAGGTCTCGGCGACGGCGGTGGCTTCGGCCGCCTTGGTGTACGCAGCAGAGCGCGCCAGGCCGCGTCGAGACAGCTCGTGAGCCTCCTCGCGGCGGCGGCTGCCCTCCAGGAAGCGTTCGAGCTCTTGAGCGAGCTCGGTGCCAGACCGGGGACGGCGGGCCCGGTTCTTGGCCAGGCAGCGCATCACGAGGTCTTCGAGCTCGGGGTCCACGCGGCCGTCGGGGTTGCGCTGGCTGGGCGGCAGGATGGGGTGGCTGATGACGCGCTGAAGCAGCTCCTCGACGGTGCGCCCTCGAATGGGCCGCGCGCCCACCAGGAACTCGTAGAGGATGACTCCGACGGAGTAGACGTCTGACCACGGCCCGATGGCTTCGATGTCTCCTCGGGCCTGCTCGGGCGGCATGTAGGCCGGCGTTCCAGCGACGGTGCCGTCGATGGTGGGGTCTTGATCGGACAGGCTGCGCCAGGTCACGACCCGGCGCGGAGGTGTGTCCTCTCCCTCGACGGCGACCGGTTGCATCACGCCGAGGACCCGGGCGACTCCCCAGTCCAGCAAGAGCACCTCGCCGTACTCGCCCACCATGATGTTCGCGGGCTTCACGTCGCGGTGCACGATGCCGCGGTCGTGGGAGAACGCCAGGGCCTGAGCCACCCGCAGCAAGGTGGAGACGAAGTGGGTCTCGGTCCAGCGCTGCTGGGACGCGGGGTCGCGCTTCTTGAGATCGACGAAGATCTCCCGCAACGAGCGACCCTGAATCCGCTTCATTGTGTAGTACAGGCGCCCATCGGGGAGCGTGCCGAGGTCATGCACGGGCACGATGGATGGGTGGGCCAGCTGCCCCGTCACCTGGGCCTCGTGGGTGAAGCGAAGCGCCTCCTTGTCGCGCTTCTCCTTCTCCGCGTTGAGGAGCTTGAGGGCGACAGTGCGTCCCAGGCGCCGATCTCCTGCCAGGTGCACGACCCCGTTGGCGCCACGGCCGAGGACCTCGCCGAGGTCGTAGCGCGGGCCGCGGAGGCCAGCGAGGTCGGGGCGGCCGCTCTCGTTGTCGGACATGCGCCGAGTCTATCTGTTTCCAGGCGGCCTCAGGGCCCTGCGCGGCTCAGAGAATCGTGTTCACAAGCCAAGGCCCGGGAGGATGCGCACGAGGCCGTTGAGCATGCCGAAACCGACGTGACCGCCAGCGACCGCGGCATAGAGCACGCCGAGCGGAACGGCAGCGATGCGCGAGAGCGGGCGGTCCCGATGCCTCCACAGCATCGTGACGGCGAGGCTCACCAGGGCCACCTTGCTCAGGATGAAGAGGGCCGGTCCCATATCCAGCGCTTGGGCCATGACGGGGTTGGCTTCGGTGGCGAGCCCGAGCTCGACCCATGCGAGCGTCGCCAGTGCGTCGAAGAGGTTGAGCATCAGCAAGATGCGCAGTCCTCCCTCGAAGGAGGGGACAGACAGGAGGCCGCGCTCCCAGAACGGTGCGCGGAGTGGTGTGGACGCCTTCATCTCACATAGAGCTATGAGTTTGGCCCCCGATCTATTCCAGGGGCTGGCGCCGATTTGCCCGATTGTTCTCGGAGCGGCTCAGCCCGGGGTGAGCCTGTAGACGATGCTGCGGATGCCACCAAAGTGAGCGTGGACCGTGTCCTGACCGACGGACTGGGGGCCAGTCACCCACGCTGCGCGGCTGATGGTCACCAGGATGTCTCCGTTTCCGGCGGCGAGGTCCGCGGCGGCGACGAACATCTCTCCGTCGTCGGCGCTGCGACAGCGCACTGCGGCCCAGGCGGTCTGGTTGGCGGTGGTCCAGCGGAACATCGAGATCTCGACGTCTCCCTCGGTGCCGAGAGCATCCCAGCTCACCTGCACGGCCTGGAGGTTGCCGATGTTGCCTGGGCCGGGCAGGGGAGAGGTCACGGGCGACGGCACGGTGAAGGCGTTCGCGAAGGCCGCTGGGGGCCATGGACCGCCCCCCTTGACCTGGAGCGCCCAGCTGTCGGCTCCGAGCTCTCCGGCGCCACCGGTGATGTAGAGGCCGCCGTCGTCCGGGACCTCGATGGATGCGGCGGCCGACGCCGGGACCATCGAGACCAGCCCGCCCACCCCTGCGCTCAACGGCCAGGGGA
>JAGSHC010000099.1 GCA_023954745.1 Deltaproteobacteria bacterium
AGGCTCCGGCCGCGACGGTGGGTCGAGTCGGGGGGGCGGCTCGGCTCGGGGCGCGGGCGCGCGCGGCGGAGGAGCCGTACGGGAGGGGGCAGGTGCGGGCTTGGCTGGAGCGTCCCCTCGGGAGTAACCGAGGATGTTGGACACCATCGAGCCACCGCCCGCAGGCTTCTTCGGAGCCTGCTCAAAGGAGGGGGCCGGCGCCGCGCTCTTCGGCGGAGCCGAAGTCTTCACGGGGGTCGCGGTGAGCGGGGGCGTCGGCGGCGGGAGCTTGGGGGAGCGCGTAGTGGGTGCCTGCTTCGGAGCGGCTGGCGGAGCGGCTCGCTTCGGTGCGGCAGGAGGCGCCGTCGCTGCACGCTCGGCCCGGAACGACGAGTTCGAGGCTCCGGGAGGAGGGGGACGTCGCAGCTCGCCACGCGCCGAGCCACCACCACCACCACCGCCGCCTCCGCGGGCGCCGGCCTGGGCCAGGCGTCGCTCGAGCTGCTCGAGACGGGAGAGGAGCTGATCGATGGGCACGAAGGGGCGGACGGCCGCCATCTTCACCAACGCCGTCTCCAGGAGCAGCATCGGCTGCTCGGAGCGGGTGATGGCATCGACGGTCTCCGCCAGCACGTCGAACTGCTGTCGGATGAGCGACGGGTCCCGGTCCCGCGCCAGATCACGCAGCCGCCCGATCTCCTCGTCCGGGAGATCCATGAGCTTCGCCGCGTCCTCGACCAACCGCACGACGAGCACGTTGCGCACGGACTCGAGCAGCTGACCGGAGAAGGCCCGCACGTCGTACCCGTAGAGCCGCACGCGGCCCAGGACCTCGAGGGCCATCGCGGGGTTGCCGGTGATGGCTCCCTCCAGGGCGTCGTAGAGGATCGACCGGTCGATGAAGCCGAGGATCTCGGCCACTTCGTCCGCGCTGACGGAGCCGTCGGAGAAGGAGAGGACCTGGTCGAGCAGGGACTGCGCGTCGCGCATGGAGCCGCCGCCCTCGCGGGCGATGGTCATCAAGGACCCATCGGGGATCGCGACGCCTTCCTTGCTGGCGACGTGCTTGAGGTGCTCGAAGGTCGTCCGCACCGGGATCATCTTGAAGTCGAAGCGCTGGCACCGGCTGATGACGGTGTCCAGGAGCTTCTGCGGGTCCGTGGTCGCGAGGATGAACCGCACGTGGGGCGGCGGCTCCTCGAGGGTCTTCAGCAGGGCGTTGAAGCCCTGCTTCGTGACCATGTGGACCTCATCGATGATGTAGACCTTGAGCCGTCCACGCTGAGGCGTGTAGCGGGCCTTCTCCACCAGGTCGCGGATGTCGTCGACGCTGTTGTGAGAGGCGGCGTCGATCTCGATGACGTCGGGATAGGAGCCCGAGAGCATCTCCAGGCACGAGCTGCACTCGTTGCATGGATTCGGAGCTGGTCCCTTCTCGCAGTTGAGCGCGCGCGCGAGCACGCGAGCCGCCGACGTCTTCCCGACGCCGCGGGCGCCAGTGAAGAGAAAGGCGTGGTGGACGCGTCCGAGCCGGATGGCGTTCTGGAGCGTGCGCGTGACGTGCCGCTGGCCGACGATGTCTTCGAAGACCTGAGGACGCCACTTCCGGGCGATTGCGAGGTGCGACATGGGCCGCGGAGTCTAGTGCAAGCAGGGGCGCTTCGGAGGCCCGATCAGATCACGGACTCCTGGGTCCCGATGTCGGTGGCGGTCGGGTCGCCGTGTCAGAACGACGAACCCCCCGTGCGCACGAGAGAGGACCGAGCTACCCGCTTACCCTGGGTCATGGCTACCGTTGCTCCGTTCCCGGCCTGGCGGAGTTCACCACTACCAGCCAAGAGGGGCCCGGCCCTCACTCGTACCCACGAGGGGCACGTTCTTGATATCTGGAGATGGCGGTGAGCCAGGGATTCGAACCCCGGGTGACTTGCGCCACACTTGATTTCGAATCAAGCGCCTTCGACCACTCGGCCAGCTCACCGGCGACTCATCTCCTGATTTGAAAGATCACCCCCGCACGCGAGGGACCGGGATAGTACCCACGGCGGGGCGTTGCGCAAGGGGGGGAGAGGTGAAGTGGGATCCTTGAGGTTCTGAGAGCGACACCTCCAGCGGCGCGGACATCAACTCCCAGGGGGGATGTGTGCGGCAACGTCCATCTACCCCACCAGCTTCACGCGAAATCGCTTCTTCTTGATGCGGGCGCGGTTGAGGCCAGTCACCGCCTGAGCGGCGACCTCGGCGCGCACTGCGACCCAGGCTCGCCGGTCGGTGAGCGTGATGGTTCCTACGTCGTCGCCCTCCAGCCCTGCTCCGCGCGTCAGCGCACCGAGGAGGTCGCCAGCCCGCAGCTTGTCCCGCCGCCCACCGAGCACCACCAGTGTCCTCCAGGGCGTGGACCAGTGGGCCAGGCCTTCCGACGGCGTGGCCCTCCAGTCGACCTTGGGAATCTCCTCTCCCAGGGTCTGTTCGATGGCCTTCAGACGCCGTACTTCCTTGCCGCCGCCAGCGACCAGGCTCACTGCCTCCCCCTTCGCTTCGAAGCGCGCGGTGCGCCCCACGCGGTGTACGTGCACCTCGGGCTCGGGCGAGACCTCGTAACAGACGACCAGGCCTACTCCCTCCACGTCCAGCCCCCGGGCGGCGACGTTGGTCGCCACCAGGATGAGCGCCGTCCCATTGCGGAACCGGACCAGCACCTCGTCCCGGTCGCTCTGGGACAACTCGCCGTGCAGCGCCAGGGCGGCAGCTCCCGCCTGTCCGAGGAACCGCGCCACGTCTCTGCACTGAGCTCGGGTCTCGCAGAACACGAGGGTGCGCACCGGCTCTCGAGCCAGCAGCACGCTGCGCAGGGCCTCGTCCCGGTCTTCCCACTCACAGAGCAGCGCACTCTGGTGGAGGAGCTCGGCGTCCACCAGGGCCTGCCCGCCGAGCATGGTGGGGTCGCGCTGAACCTGAGCGCTCAGCCGCTCCATGACCGCCGGCCACGTGGCCGAGAACAGCAAGGTCTGGCGGTCTTCCGGCACCCGGAGCAGCACGCCGCCGACCTCCTCTTCGAAGCCCATGTCCAGCATCCGGTCCGCCTCGTCGAGCACCAGGGTCTGCACTCGCGTGGTGTCGATTCGCCCCAGCTGGAGGTGTTGCAGCAGTCTCCCGGGAGTACCGACGATGACGTGGGCGCCTGCCTCGATGGCGCTGCGCTGATCCCGGGACGGGCTCCCGCCGGTCACCGTGATGACCCGCACCCCGGGGAGCCCCACCGCCAACGCTCGGAGCGAGCCCACGATCTGCTCGGCGAGCTCGCGGGTGGGGGCGAGCACCAGGGCCTGAGGTTCCCGTAGCGAGAGGTCGAGCTGTTGAAGGATCGCGAGTCCGAAGACGGCGGTCTTGCCGCTGCCAGTCCGCGCGTGCCCGACCAGATCGCGACCCGCCAGGGCCTCGGGCAGCGCCAGGGCCTGGATGTCGGTCATCTCGGTGTAACCGAGCCGCTCCAGACCGACGTGGAGTTGCGGGCGTAGTTGGAGGGTGTCGAAGGTGGGCATGGGGGCTTATCGCATGCAGGGGGTCCTTCTGCGCGCTACTTCTCCGGCGCGCCGAGGGCGACCTCGCCCGCCGCGGCCTTCCCGGCCTGCCACGCGTCGACGCCGACCATCAGCGCGCGTCCCGGTTTCGTCTCCAGGTGCTCGTCCGTGAAGGCTCTCAATGCCTTGCGTCGGGCCAGGAGCGCAGGCTCGATGCGCACCAGCGCCTCCGGGGCGACCAGCTCGTGTTCCGCTGCCCCCACCTCGGCGAGTCGCGCCGCAATGGTCTCGACGGCGCCGATGCGGAAGTCGTCGTGCCAGCGCTTGTCCTGGCCTGCGCCGTGCGTCGCCGACAGCCACTCGAGCTGCGGCACGAGCCACTCCCAGAGTGAGCGCACAGCCGCGCGGTCCTCCGCTCGACCGGCGAGCACGATGTGTCGCTCCCTGCCGACCTTGCGAACGAACGCGACGCAGCAGTTGGCCCGCGCGAGCCTCGCCGCCAGCACGGTCTTCCAGCGTCGCTGCCGCCGCGCCGCCTCGAGGACTTCTTCGGTGACGGGGTCTGCGGCTGCGTCGCTCTCGGCCCCGAGAATGGACTCGAGGCGATAGCGCTCGATCAGCTCCTGCGCCCGGGCGGTGGCGGCGGCGGCCTCGTGCACGTTGGTCGAGCGCGCCAGGGCGAGCAGCTTGCGCACCTTGTCGAGGGGGTCACGGGCCATCGCCGCCCAGCGTAGATTGGCGCCGTGCAGCCCGTCTCTCCCCACGGCTTCGTGTCCACCTGGCTTCGCTTCGCCCTGGGCTTTGTGTGGTTCGGGACCACCGCGACGTTCCTGCTCCTGGGGCTCGTGCTGCTCCTTCCCTCCCGTCGTGCGCGTCTCTATGCCGGTGGCGTGTTCGCCCGCTTTGCGTGCCCGGTCGTCCTGCGGATCCTGGGACTGCGTTTGGAGGTGGAGAACCGCGAGCGCATCGAGGAACTCACCCCCGCGGTCTTCGTGATCAACCACGCATCGACCATCGATACCTTCGCGAGCATGGCGCTGTGGCCGAGGCTCGGGGTCGGCATCGGCAAGAAGGAGGTGATCTGGCTTCCCTTCTTTGGTCCCGCCTACGTCCTGTCGGGGCACTTGCGCATCGATCGAAGCAACCGTCGCTCCGCCATCGCCGCCATTGAAGAGCTCGTGGGGACCATTCGGCGCCTCGGCCTCAGCCCCTGGATGGCCCCAGAGGGAACCCGGAGCCGCGACGGCAGGCTGGCCCCGTTCAAGAAGGGCTTCGCGCACATCGCGATCGCAAGCGGCCTTCCGGTCGTGCCGGTGGTCTTTCACAACGCGAGGGACCTCTGGCCCACTCCCGGCTTCTCGATCACCCCGGGGATCGTGCGCATCTCGGTGATGGACCCCATCCCGACGGGGGACTGGAGCACCGACACCCTCGATGAGCACGTGCGCGAGGTCCGCCAGGTGTTCGAGGAGACCCTCCAGGGCCAGACGTGCACCGATCGCTGAGGCCCGAAATTCACCCTCCATCGATCCCGCGGGTTCGAGGATGCGGACGGAGGTGAGACGATGCGCCAGGTACTGATTCTTTCCCTTGCTCTGCTCGTCGGCTGTGCGGACGGGACTCCCGCCAACGATGACGATGGAGGGGACGAGACCCCCTGGGTCGCTCAGTGCAGCGCCATCCCCGTCGCCAACACGGTGTGCAGCGGCCATCCCGGCAACGAGGGCGCGTGGCTCCGAGGACAGACTGCGTCGAGTCCGGAGCTCGCCGGGGAGGACCTGACCGGCGACCTGGTGGTGGTGCTCACTCACAGCAACCTGGGGCAGGCGGGCGTCGGTGGTGTCGTGCACATCAGTACGACGGTGGCCGACGTCGATCTCGCCGCGGGGCCCGTGGATTGGTCCATGGACATGTGCCTGGGCGGCGAGATGTTCTCCGAGGAGAACTGCTCCTACAACCTCATCGCGATCCTCGATCGCAACGGGAACAACGGCCCCGGCAACTTCGTCCCGGATGAGGGAGAGCTCGCCACTCGGGTGGGGGACGTCTGGGTGAGCTGCTCGGCGGAGAGCCCGTGCTTCACCCTGGAGCTGGACTGCACGGACGGCGCGGACTGCGTCGCGTTCACCGATCCCGGGAATTGCTCCTGCGAGAACGGCTGCAACAGCGAGATCGTGACCTGTCAGTAGCCTGAGCGGCCGTCTCCGAGGCCGGGTCCCGCGGCTTCATCTCCCTTGCCAGCCTGCGCTCGCCCCGCCACGATTGGGCAGGCGACGCTCGGCGCCCAACCTCTTCGGTCCCACCCCAGCCGGGACCTTCGCGAGGCAAAGGAGGGCATACCTCTCGAGCGACGGTGCACCCGATTCTTTCGGGCTGCCGACATTCTGCTGGGGAGGACGCGGCGGCCCGTGGAACGGAAGGACCGCATCGTGCCGAAGAACAAAGACCTCAAGCGCATCATCCGAGCTCGCATGGACAAGACCGGCGAGTCGTACACCGCCGCCCGCGCCCAGATTCTCGATCGGGAAGACCTCCCTCTCCCTCCCGACTACGCAGCCATCGCCGGGCAGACCGACGGCAAGGTGCGCGAGCGCACGGGCAAGACCTGGCCCGAGTGGAGCAAGGTCCTGGACGACCTCGGAGCCAGCGAGATGGGCCACTCCGAGATCGCGAAGTGGGTGCACACCCAGATCGACGACGCGTGGTGGGCTCAGACCGTGACCGTGGGCTACGAGCGCCTGCGCGGGCGGCGGGAGGTCGGCCAGACCTGCGAGGGAGACTTCCAGGCCAGCCGCTCCAAGACCGTGCGCGCGCCCCGAGGTGAGGTCTTCGCGACCCTGCTGGGCCTCGCTGGCGAGGACGGTTGGGCGCTGGGATTGTCTCTCCACGGGCACACGGAGCCCAAGTCCGTGCGCTTCCGGGGGCCGGACGGCTCTCACGCGACGCTGTGGCTGGCTGACAAGGGAGATCGCTGCACCGTGTCCGTGAGCCACACCAAGCTGCGGACGCGCGTCGCCGTGGACGACGCGAAGACGGTCTGGGCCGAGCGGCTGGGCGCCTTGGTGGAGCGCATCGGGACATGAGTGGCGCGGGCGACCCTGCGGCTCCCACGGAGCCCCCCGTCCTCCTCCAGAGCCAGTGGCTTCTGTGCGCGGTGGCGGCGGCCGGCGCGCGCTTCGTGCCGGTTCCGTTGGTCGACGACCTGATCCGCGCCCGGGCGCGGCGCACGGCCCTGGGGCTCACGTTGGGGGCCCAGGGCCGCTCGTATCCCACCGAGTGGCTCGCGCCCATCTATTCCACGGGCTCCATCTGGAGCGCCCTCGCGGGGCTGCCCCTGGAGATCGTTCTCCTGCCCATTCGCCGCATCGTCAAGTGGGTGCGCGCCGCGCGCGGAGTACCCCAAGACCTCATGAACACCTGGCTGATGGGCCGTGCCCTCTACCGTCTGCTCGGACGGGGCGAGCTCGTCGGGGTGGACCGCCGCGCGACGGTCGCAGAGGCAGAGCGCATGCGAAGCGCCTTCGACTACGCCGTCGAAGACCTCGACCTCACCGTGCTCTCGGCGGCCCTCGGTGGAGTGATGGACCAGGCCAAGGACCTGGGGGGCCAGGCCATCGCGTTTGCGAGAGAGCTCGCGGGGATGGAGGAGGGCGACCACGCCGCCCCGCCCACCGACGACGTGGTGGATCCCCTGGAAGAGGCCCTGGGCTCCGCAGATGTGCAGGCCGCGCTGGGCGCCTTCGATGCGCGCTTCGACGCCGCGTGGATGAGGTAGGGGCCGGTGGACGTCCACGCGCGCTGGCCCCTTGGGCGGAACCTCGTCCCCCCGATCACGCTCGAGGCCGACCTCGGCGGAGGCTTCGTGGACGACGCCGCCTTGGAGCGGTTCCTGCGCGACTGGTAGACGGCGCGGGCCCAGGCCTCCGCTGGCCAGAACGACGAAACCCCCGCCGACGTCCAGTCAGCGGGGGCTTCGTTCGTATGGCGGAGAGGGAGGGATTCGAACCCTCGGTGGCTTGCACCACACACGCTTTCCAGGCGAGCACCATCGACCACTCGGTCACCTCTCCGATGTATTCCGCTCCTCTTTGCGCCGCGCCCTCAATTCCTTGAAGAACGACTGCAGGAGTTGCTTGCACGCGCCCTCGAGGACCCCTCCCTGACTGTCGACCGCGTGGTTGAGACGCGGGTCTTCGCCCATCCGGTACAGGGTCTTCGCTGCTCCTGCCTTGCTGTCCCAGGCTCCAAAGACCACACGAGAGACTCTGGCGTTCACCAGGGCTCCCATGCACATGGGGCAGGGCTCGAGCGTCACGTAGAGCGTGGATCCTTCACGGCGCCAACCTGGAAAATGGCTGCCGTCTCGGAGGGCCTCGACCTCGGCGTGAGCAGTTGGGTCGCCGCGCTCTTCGCGCCGGTTGCGGCCCTTCGCCACGACATTGCCGTCACCGTCGACCAGCACAGCGCCTACTGGCACTTCACCGATGTCCGCTGCGGCCCGGGCCTCATCGAGCGCCAGCTCCATGAAACGTCGGTCGTCAGACGTTGCGTGCTTATTCATTCAATGAACCACCGGGCGTCTGCCCGTAAGAGCGACGGAAAGTAAGGCAGGGCCTGAGGACTGTCAACGCCAGAGCCATGCTCGGGGGCTAGGACGCGCGCCAGGCCCCCGTCCTACTTCACTCCGAGCAGCTCTACCTCGAACACCAGCGTCGCGTTTCCCGGGATCACCGGGGGAGAGCCGAAGCGCCCGTAGCCGAGGTTCGGCGGAATGGTCAGCTTCCGCTTGCCCCCCACGCGCATGCCCTCGACTCCTTGCTCCCACCCCTTGATCACCTGGCCGGCCCCGAGCCGAAAGGTGAAGGGCTGCACTCGATCGTGGGAGGAGTCGAACTTCGTCCCATTCGTCAGCCAGCCGGTGTAGTGCACGGTCACGTCCCGCCCGGGGATCGCTTCGACTCCGTCGCCTTCGGCCAGTGTCTCCCACTCGAGCTCGCCGCCACCTCCGCCGAAGAGGCTGCCGAGCAGACTACGGATTCCCATCGCTACCTCCTGCCGGTGTCCGGCTGAGCCGAAGGACGCTCCCGCCCTCGGACCCTTGAATGTGTGCCCCGAGCTTCGTCCACGCCACCGCCTGGAGCAGGCGCGCTGGGCCGTCGGCGTGTCTGGTGAGCCCGAGAGACCAGCCGGCCTCGGTCTCCACGGGAGCCCACGCCAGGCCGCCGGCGGGTGCCTCGGCGAAGAACCAGGCTTCCTCCCCGAGGGGCGTCGGAGCGATGCCGAAGCCGCAGCCGCAGGCGGGGTCGTTGCGTACGGCTGCGCGTCCCGCCTCCCGATAGAGATCGATGGCGAGTGCTCTCCGGTCCTCGGCGCTTCCGCGAAGGAGCGGCAGCAGCAGGGCGTCGAGGCGCTCCCGATCGGACGGGCGAAGCTCGCCGGCAAAGGCGGTGACGAGGGAGAGGGGCACGTCGTCGTCTCCCAGGCGGCTGATCACCGGGTCGCAGGTGGGCTGGCCCCGTCGGCACGGGATGGCCAACGCCTGATAGGCAGGCAAGAGCGTCGGCCGCGGCTCGCTGCGGGCGTCGGCGATCAACTGCTCCAACAGGCGGTCCCTGGCGACGACGGGATCGGGGGGCGTCGCGTCGGTGGGCACTGGGACCGAGATGGAGCCGGTGGCGGTCACGGTGGGTCCGGCGGTGGGTGGCGGCTTCAGGATCGTCGCGAGGGCGCCCGCCCCCACCGCGAGGCCAACCGCGAGGAACAGCATCCCCACGCTCCGCCGCGGCGGGGCCTGATCCCCGCTCACTGCAGCTCGATGGTGAGTTCGATGTCCATGGAGCCGAGCCCCGAGCCGAACAGCGTCTCGCGGAGGCGCTCATCGAGGCAACTGAGGAGCTTCTCGTTGGTGAAGGTGTCCTCCAGGGGCGCCTGGATGGCGACTCCCTCACCGTTGGCATTGACCCCGAGCTCGAGAACCATCTTTCCGCGGCCCAACTTCCCCGCCCGCGCTTGACGCTTCCAGCAGGGCTCGAGCCGCTTGATGGACTTCTTGACGGAGGCCTCCATGGAGCGACCGTCCCGCGGGTCCGACGACATGCTGTCCAGGACGAGCACCTTGATGACGGGCTCCAGGTCGGCGGCGGATACGCCCGAAGAGCCGGCCTCCATCGAGCCCCGGTCGTCCGACGAGCGCTCGTCCCCGCGCAGGGTGATGAGACCGTCGTCGCGGCTGCGGGAGGACGAGGTGGAAGCCTCAATGCGCCCCGAGTCCTGGCTCCCACGGGTGGCTTGGCTGTCGTCGCGGTCGTTGCCCTGGGCGCGAGCCGTGCGGCCGCCTCGGGAGGCCGGGGCTGGGTCCTTGCTGAAGGCGACACCGGGGGCGCCCTCCACGGCGAACACGTGGACGAGGCCAATGTCGGTCCCCGCCACCAGGGTCTTTCCGTTGAGGGACCAGGCGAGGCTCGTCACGGCACCCTCCAGCAGCACCCGTTGCGGTGGCCCGCCGTTCCACAGGTCGATGACGCGGAACTCGGCCTCCTGCCCGAGAGCGACGAAGCGGCCCGTGGGAGAGAAGCAGATGCCTCCGTCCGCCCGCTTGCCTTCCCAGGACTCGAGGACCTTGCCGTCGACGTCGATACGCACGATCCGCGCGCCGCCATCGCTCGCCACCATCAGCTGGCTGGGGCTGAGCCAGGCCACCGTGTCGGCGCCGCTGCCCTGGTCGAGGATGAGTCGGCCCTTGCCCCCAGGCAGCGAGAAGAGAAGGACTCCCTCGCCCGAGGCGGCTGCGAGCTGTCCGCCATCGGGAGAGAAGGCGAGGGTCTTGGCGGTCTCGCCTCCGATGAGGAAACCGGCGGAGCCGCCGTCGGACATGCGCAGAAGCTCGATGCCGGCCTGGGCCCCGGAGAGCACATCCGCCTTCACCGTCACCGCGAGGAGATCCTGGGCCGGAGACCAGGCGAGGGTGGCCGCGTCCCGAGACATGGGCGGCAGCTTCATGGAACGCCCGGAACCCAGGTCCCACGACTTCGCGCCTTCGCGCGACGCGCGGGTGATGGCCGCGAGCTCAGCCCCGTTGGCCGCCAGCGTGACTCGCTCCACTGCGAATCGCTCGGAATAGCGGTGGTCGCGGAGCTTGGTGAACCGAGCCAGCTCCGGGCCCAGGTCCTCGGTCTCCTCCTCTTCTCCCATGATGTACGAGTCCTGCCCCACGGCAGGCGCAGCGAGAAAGAGGGAGAGCAGCAAGAGCCAGCTAGCGCGCAAGGAACAAGCCTCCGATCAGCGCAGCCCCGGCGATGAGCCAGGCCGGGTGCACCTTGAAGTAGAGCAGCACGAGGGCGACGAGCACGAATCCGAAGCTGCCCCAGCCGTTGACGGACGCGGGGGCCAGCTGGATGACGACCCATCCCAAGAGGGCGACGACGACGGGGCGCACCGCTGACAGCGCGCCCTGCACTCGCGGGTGCTCGGCGTGGCGCACCAGCACGGCTCCGAGAGCCAGCATGAGGATCGTGGAGGGAAGCAGGATGCCCACCAGTCCGGCGGCGGCGCCCGTGAGCCCCCCGGTCTGGTAGCCGATGTACAAGGCCATCTTCGTGGAGATGGGGCCCGGCAGCGCGTTCCCGGCGGCCAGCACGTCGAGGAACTCCTGATTGCTCATCCAACCGCGCAGGTCCACCACCTCCGCCTGCACCAGCGGGATCATCGCGGGACCTCCGCCGAAGCCGATCAGGCCGAGCTTCGCAAAGGACAAGAAGAGGTCGAGAGGTGACGCCACGCTAGGGAGGACCGATCGCGTCGTAGAGGAGGTTCTCGAAGAGCTGAAGGCCTGGGGTGCTGGCCAGTTGAAGGCCCTGCTCGAAACCCCAGAAGTACGTGGGAGTCTGGCCCCCGGACCACGGGGGAGTCACGACGAGGACGCCGGAGCCTGCGGGGTTGGTGCCGAGCACCCGGTGGGCCTGCGTGTTGAGCAGGCCGAGGTGGGTGGCGAACGACTGGGTGTGCACGGTCACGGCGCCCCCGAAACCGAGGACCTGGTTGGGCCAACTCCAGACTGAGTCCGTGGCGCTCTCTGCCGTGGTCGTGCCACCGGAGAACACCCCGCTCCCGCCGGGGGTGAAGTCGGGATCCACTCCCAGAGCCTCGAAGAGAGCGAGCCCACCCATGCCCATTCCCACCAGGGCTCGGCTGCTCGCGCCCGCTGGAGCGGTGCTCCAGTACCAGTCATCGAGGGCCGTGGTGTCGCCGAGCCAGCCGGATGCGTCGCCCGTCCCGGCCGTCACGATGATGATCTCGTAGAACCAGACCGCGGTGTCCGGCGTCACCGTGACCGCCTCCATCGGAGGCGCGGCACAGTACCCGGACGAGTCCAGCACCTCCCAGACCTTGTTCCCGGGGCCGGGCGCCGTTCCCCGGATCACGAGGGCGGGGGACAGTCCGTCGTCGGGCACGCCGTCGCAGTTGTCGTCGGACTGATTACAGACCTCCGTGGCGTTCGTACCGATGCTCGCGTCCGTGTCGTCGCAGTCCTGGAAGCAGGCGAGCTCGCCGTCCCCGTCGGAGTCCACCCCGGGGACGACGCTCGCGTCGTCGTCCTGACAGTCGCCGTCGCAGGAGGAGACACCGTCCCCATCGAGATCGTTGGAGTTCAGTGCCGCGTCGTCGTCATCGCAGTCCTCGCTGTTGGCGCTGAAGCCCTCTCCGGGGCATCCGAGGCCGACGGACGTGCCTGCGCCAGAGCCGTCGAGGTCCTGGTCCACGTAGAGCGAGACGAGTACGCCGTTGTCCGCAGCTCCGTCGCAGTCGTCGTCGATGCCGTTGCACGTCTCTTCGGCGCCGGGGTAGACCCCCGGGAGGCTGTCAGCACAGTCGAAGGGCTCGATCGCGGGCAGATACCCGTCCGGCGCGGAGCACGCCAGTACCTCGAGGCCGGCGTTCAGGCTCGGGAAGTCGTCGCCGTCGGCGTCCGGGCGAAACGCATCGAGAGGCACGCCGTCGTCGACGTCCCCATCGCAGTCGTCGTCGACTTCGTTGCACAGCTCTTCGGCGCCGGGGAACACGCCAGGGTTGGTGTCGTCGCAGTCACCATCGGCGACGGAGACGCCGTCGCCATCTGCGTCGACGGGCGGGTCCGTGGCGTCGTCGTCGTCGTCCACGATGTCGTCGTCATCGTCCGCGCCGCCGTCGGTCCCGTCGGGCGACCACGCAAGGCACCCGGTCCCCAGCAGGGCGGTCAGGAACAACAAGAGGGCGAGGCGGACCATCGCCGCGAGGATACCGACTCGGGGGAGGGTGCGAAGCTGCGGTGGAGGAGGGCAAGGGACCAGCACCGTGAAGGTCGTGTCCTGCTGTCGTCCGCTGACGCTCCTGAGCGGTCAGCCGAGGCCTTCGCAGAGCCAGTGCGCGACCGTGAACCCCAGCTTCCTGCTCCTCCACGACGAGGGTGAGTGCCTCTTACGAGAGGTCCATCTCCTGGTACTGACCCTCGGGCTTCTGCACCAGCATCTGCCACGCCGTGCTCACCGAACGCTTCACTTCGTGCCAGCTCCTCATCTTTGCGATGGACTTCATCGCGAACTGAGGCCGGTAGTAGAAGCGCACATAGGCGAGCTGGGTGAGCTCTTGAATCTCCTCCTCGGTCAGGTCGCAGCCGGGACGAGGAATGTAGGAGTCGTAGTTCTCGTCGAGGATGTACTTGCGCCAGTAATCCTCGCCGTACTCCTTCATGTACATGTCGTACAGCTGGGTGCCCGGCATGGGGGTCACCTTGCTGAACTGGGCGTAGGTGAGGTCGAGGTCGAGGGCGTAGCGAATGGTCTGCCGGATGGTGGACGGAGTGTCCCCCGGGTTGCCGACCATGAAGTAGCCGAAGACGTCGATGCCGGCCTCGCGCGTCTGGCGCACGGTCTTGTTCGCCTCCTCGAGGTCCGCGGCCTTGAGCAAGGTGCGCAACACCTCGCGGTTCCCCGACTCCAGTCCGTAGTAGATGCGTACGCAGCCGGCGCGAGCCATCCACTGGAGCATCTCTTCGCTGATGCAGTCCACGCGGGTGCGCGCAGCCCAGACGACCTGCAGCTTGCGCCGCACGATCTCCTTGCAGATGTTGATCACACGCTGCTTCTGAATGGTGAACGCCGAGTCGAAGAAGTCGAACTCGATGACGCCATGCTCCTTGTTCGCGATCTCAATCTCGTTGACCACGTCCTCAGGAGTGCGGGGGCGGAACTTGAGGCCGCCTTGCTCGCAGAAGATGCAGCGGTACGGACAGCCGCGACTCGTCATCAGACAGCTGAAGTTCTTGTACTTGCTGATGAAGGAGTAATAGAGGGAGTTGTCGACGAGGTGCCGGGAGGGCATCGCCGCCTCGCTGATGTTGGCGATGGTCGGGGCGTGGCCGTTGTAGATGGGTTCGCCGTCCTCACCGCGCCACACGAGACCCTTGATGCCGCCCAGCTCGTTCCCACGCATCAGCGCGTCGAGCAGGTGGGGGAGGGTCGCCTCCGCCTCACCCGTGACGCCGTAGTCCAGGCACATGTGGCTCATGGACTCCAGCGGGTACATGCCCATGTGCACGCCGCCGACGATGACGGGGATGTCCACCAGCTCCTTGATGGCCTTGACCCAGGAGAGCGTTTGGTAGAAGAGGTAGGTGGTGATTGTGTAGCCGACGTAGTCGGGCCCGAACTCGTTGAGGCGCGCGACCGTCTCCTCGAGCGTGAGGTTCTCCGCGTTGACGTCGATGAGCTGCACCTCGACGCCGTGCTGTTCCAGGCACCCCGCGACGTACATCAGGGAGAGCGTCGGGAAGACCCCGTAGTTCTCCTTGACCGCCTTGATGCCGGGCTCGTTCTTGATCGCCCCGTATGGGGGGTAGACCAGGGAGACCTTGAGACCTTCGAGGTTGAATCGCTCCATCGATGTACTACTCCAGGCAGCCCGCCCATATCTGGACCGGGTTCATCCAAGATACCCGGCGCAGTTGGGAATCGCTGACTGGATCGATGCGCTGGGTGGATCCGAGGGCTCAGCGCTTGCGCTTGCCCTTCTTGGCCTTCTCCGTGCCCTCTTCCCAGAGGATCGCCAGCGCGTCGTTGCTCACGAAGACCATGTCGGTCATCACGTTGACCTTCGCCATCTGGCTGTCCGGCGCTTCGATGAACGAGTCACGCAGGGCCCGCGCGAGATCGAGGGGAGACAGCGGCAGGTCGAGCTCGTCAAAGGGCACCTCGATGCCGAGGAGCTCACCCAGCTGCACGGGCTTCGGATCCGCCCGCGCGCCGATGTTCACGACGAAGCGAGAGAGGGCGGCCAGGACGCGGAAGGCGAAGCGCGCGCAGAGGTCGGTCTTCCCCTCGCGGGCGCGCTCGTGGGTCTTGAAGTCCACTGGCAGGACCGCGTACATCTTCCGCCCACCATCTGCGCTGGTCTGGGACGCGCTGATGGCGACGGCGAGGCGCAGGGTCTCGAGCGGGGCCTGCTTTGGCTCCTCGAGGTGCGGCGCGAGCTTTCCCTGGAGTTCGGTGTGGCGCTGCCGAACCATCAACCGATAGCTCTCCGGCAACAGGTCGAGAGTGTCGAGCCGTTCGTCCAGGCGCCGGAAGTCAGCGATCTGCTCGGCGAGGGCCGGGTTGTCCTTGAACGCCCGGACCCGCGCCTCTGCCGCGCCCTGACGGTCTTGCCACGCATTGGCTCGCGCGCGGAGGGCCTCTGCGTCCGTGGAGAGCGTGCGCTGCACTGCCTTCGCCTGGAGACGCGACCGGCTGGCGTCGAGATCGCGCCGCTCGTCGAGGGCGACCCGCATCGAGCGGCTGTTCTCCACGAGGGAGTCCTGCACCGATCCCAGCTCGAGGTAGAGCTTCTCCAGGCGATCCTGCAGCTGCTCCTCCGCCTCGCGAATCTCGTCCATCCCCTCCTGGACGCGCACGTACTCGGCGTCGACGGTCGCCTCCACATCCCGAAGCGCTCGCTGCAGGGCGAGGGGGCGGAGGACGATCGCCTCCTCGGTGGTGGGTTCGTCCCGCTCCTCCGGCGCACCGGCGTCGGTGTCTATGCGGTCGTCGCGGTGGTCGACGATGGTTTGTCCGGCGGTCGGAGGTCCCTCGGCCTCGGGGTACTCCAACCCCTTTGCCTTGCTACCTCGTGACTTGCCTCGTCCGTGATCGGTGGTGACGGCCAACGCGCTTCCTCCTTGGGGGCTTCGAAGATAGCGCGCTCCCGAGGGCCACGGGGGCCTCGGTCTGCCGTCTACACTCGTGCGCGGTGCGGTCCAATGCCCCGATGCGAGGACGAGGTCTGCTGGCGGGGTGGAGTCTCGGGCTCGCCGCCGCTGTGCTGGGAGTCGCGGCGTGGTGGTTGGGCCGGAACGACTTGCCCGATGGCTACCAGAACGAGTTCATCCACCTCTACACGCTGGTGGAGATCTTCTTTCGGTGGAGCGGGGACGGCCTCGGCGAAGCCTGGCCATTCCTTTGGGACGAGTACTACCCGCCCCTGCTCCACGGGCCAGCGTTGCTCGCCATGGCGGTCGCTGGGACGGGGAAGACCGTGGCCGTACTGGCCCTCGGCGCATCCGTCGTACCGCTCCTACTCGCCACGGGCGAGCTCGGCCGACGGGCGTCGGGGGCGTGGGCGGGAGCCTGGGCGGTCACCGCGCTGGCCTTTGCCCCCGCCATCTTCGGGAACGTGCGGCGATACGAGCCCAACGTCGCGCTCGCGGCCTCCGTGGCCGTCGCCCTGTGGTGGCTGGCCCGAGGCGGGCTTCGAGGGCGGCGCGACGTGGTGGTCTTCGGGGTGATCTGCGCGGCGGGTCTGCTCGTCGATCGCGTGATCTTCGCGGTGTACTTGGCCGCTCCCGCGGTGGCGTTGATGTGGCGTCACCGTCGCTGGCGCTCCTGGGCGGGCGCGGTCGCGGTGGTGGCCGTGGGGGCGGGCTACTACTACACCCGCTTCGTGACGCTGCACGCGGACGAGATCCTCTCGCAGTTCGGGGGCGAGATCACCGCGGATGGAGAGTCGAGCGAAGGGTTTCCCGTGTTCTCCGTGCGCGGCCTCCTCTACTACGGCCTCGCGTGGGTCGACGGGGGCCTCGGATTGCTCCCGACCCTGCTGGTGATCGTTGGGGTGGTCCTCTGGGGCGCGGGGGCGCGGCGTCGCGCGACGGCAGACACGCGGCTCGTGCTCGAGTCGACCCTGGTGGCGGGCTTCGCGATCTTCACGGTGCTCGGGAAGAAGCAGCCCTACTACGCGATCCCCCTGATGGCCCCGGCCATTGTGTGTGCCGCTGCGGGGTGGACGACGTGGGTGGCCTCCGACCGGGCGCGGGCTGTGGGACTCGCGCTCCTGACTCTCCTGGGCGCGAACCAGCTGGCGTTCATGTCGCGCGGCGAGGGTCTCGCACCGATGCCAGGGCGCTGGGCGACTCTCGGCGGCGCCTCACCCCTACCCGCCGGCTACCTCGGACACGAGTACGTGATGGCGGGACCCCCCTTCGAGCAGGGCCTGCAGATCGAGCGGATGGTGGAGCTATGCAAAGACGCCGCGTCCGGGGGGCGGGGGCTGATCCTGCTCTTCTCCGAGGGGCACGGCGCCTACGAGGGGCAGATGATGCCCACGCTCCGCCTTGCGGCAGGCCATCGCCGCGTGCCCGGGATGCTCATGGAACCGCAGGCCTGGGAGGAGTCAGCGGACTCGGCGACCTGCTTCGTGTATGTCGCGCGGGATCCCCTGAGGTCATGGCCGACGGAGCAGTCGATCGCCGGGACCTTCGGCCAGTGGAACTACCATCCGCCGACGGTGGGCTTGCTCGACTCTCTCGCTGCAACGCAACGGCGGGCGACGCTTTCCGACCGCTGGATCTCGGAGCCCGGAGAGGCCGTGCACGTATACGCCCTGGGCTCCGCTCCGAAGTAAGCCCAGCTTGAGGCCCGAGGCCTTCCAATCCGGGGATCCCGTGCCCGATCTTGGCGGCTGCAGAGCGTGTTACTGTGCACGCTCCCCTCGCGCGCACGACGGGGACCCGTGTGCATGAGGTTCAAAGGCTCGGGGGCCAATGATGTCCAGCTGTTCTGTTCGATTCCGTTCCACTCTGACGACCGCGATCCTCGCGATCGTTGCGATCGCCTTGACCGGCTGCCCAACGGCAGACGTGGTCTTGTCGGTCGACAAGCTCGTGCTTTCTTTTGCGCGCGCCGAAGTAGTGGATCTCGATACTCCCTGTACCGCTCCAGTCGGCAGCGGGACGGGCCAGATCCCCGAGGGGACCTGCGCTGCTCCGGATGATCCGAATCCGGAGCTGCACCGCCCAGGAGCCGCCGTCCGCAAGGCGTTGACGGTCTCCAACAACTCCAATCAGGCGTACACGGTCACTGCGAGCTTCCTCGACGCGAACGGGGAGGCGCTCGCTGGTCAGCCCTTCGTGCTCTACGACGACAGTCGGACGCAGCTGGACTCCGAGCAGGACGATGATCCCCTGGCCGCCTGCTCGAACCCCCCGGCCGGTCCCGACCTCTCGGCCCTGACGATCAACGCCGGTGCTGAGCTCGAGCTCACTGTCTTCTTCTGCGGCGCCGAGCTGGGCGTCAACAACGCGCGTCTCTGGCTCCGCACCCCCGATGTGGAAGTGGACGATGTCGCCTACTGGTCCGAGCAGATCGTGCTCCAGGGCGAAGTGGACTGCGTCTCCCTCGGCTGGGACCAGGACATGGACGGCTTCTGCGCCGGCGAGGACATCCTCGGCTCGGACCCCAACGCCGACTGCGATGACAGCACCGGCGCTGGCCACCGCGCGAATCCCGGGATCGAAGAAGAGACCTGCGAGCGCGATGCCGACGACAATCTGATCGATCAGGTCGACAACGACTGCGACGGCTTCAAGGTGCGCCCGTCCGACGAGGATGGGGACGGCATCTGCTCGTTCGACTCCTCCTGCGTGGTGGAGGGTGCCGATGAGGCGGCCCTCATCGCTGAGCTCGAGATCCTCTGCGGGTCGAGCGAGGACGACTGCCTCGACGGCGAGGCTGACTGCGTCGATGCGGACGACCCCATCGCCTGCCTCGCGCGGGCGGCGGAGGTGTTCCCGGGCAACCAGGAGGTCTGCGAGCCCGGTGATCTGGACGTGCAGCTCGACAGCGACTGCAACTCCGAGAACGACCGCAACGGCATGGTCTGGTACCTGCGCGACCAGGACAGCGACGGCTTCGGCGAGGACCCGAGCCTCCTGGATCCGCTCCTGTATTGCGGCGACCCGTCCACGTCGGCTGTGCCGTTTGCGCGCTGCATCCCGACGGGCGCGGAGCCCACGGGCGACGTCCTCCTGCCCAGTGAGTGCCAGCTCGACTGCAACGACGGCATCGCCACGGTCTTCCCCGGTGCGCAGCCGTTGTGCGACGGCGTCGACACCGACTGCGACGGCAACACCGACCCCACCACCCCCCCGGCGAACCCGCCGACCTGGTGGGACGTCTCCATGAACGTGGACGAGGACCTCGACAACGATGGGCGTCCGAAGTGCTCCGGGCTGGACTGCGACGACACCAACAACGACATCTTCGTCGGTGCCGCCGAGCTGTGCGACGGCGAAGACAACAACTGTGACTTCGACGTCCCGGAGGACGAGGAAGACAACGACCTCGACGACTACGTCGAGTGCTCCGGTGTGCCGCCCACGGCCCAGGTGCAGGTTGCGGGGCAGCCGACCGAGGAGCTGGTTCTCTTCGCGAACCCTGGCCTCTCCATTGCGGACGCGTTCGGTGTGACCGTCGAGGTGGTCTCCGGCAGCGCCGAAGCGCTGGTCGAGGACATCCCGAGCCTCACGGTGACCGTCACGTTCGACGCCGGCGCGTCGACGACCACCTCCATGAACCAGTTCATCACCGGTCTGCTTGCTCTCCCGGTGGGGGATGCGGCGCGGCCGCAGCTCATCAGCCTCGTGATCGGGAACGGCGAGCACATCTGGTCCGCGGGCGACGAGGAATGCGTCTCTGGGGGCGGCTGCCCCTACGCCGTGACGGGAACCCTCGGCGGTGACTGCAACGACGACTCCACCGACCCTGCGGCTCCGGGCATCAACCCCGGCGCCTCGGAGCTCAATGGGGCGGGCCAGGCCATCTGCGACGGTCAGGACAACGACTGCGACGGGATCGGTCACCCCAACGAGACCGACGACGATCTCGATGGGTACGCCGAGTGCGCGCCGAGCAGCGACGTCTCCGGCGACGGCATCGGTGGCGAGCTCCTCACGATCACCGGCCCGGCCGCGGCCAGTGGCGCGAACATCACCCTCGAGGTTCAGTCGGGTGGGTCCGAGTCCCTGAGTGAAGTGATCGGCACGCGCACGCTGACCCTGACCTACGTGTCGGGCACGTCCACCACCACGTCGCTGGCGGCCACGATTCAGGCAGCCCTGAGCGGATTGGTCCTCGCGGACGCCGTCGACGGCTCCGGCACCAGCTCCTGGGGAGCGGGTCAGGCCGCCACCTACACCCTCGTGAACATCGCGGGCGGTGACTGCAACGACAACAACCCCGAGATCAACCTCGCCGCCACCGAGGTGTGCGATGGCTACGACAACGACTGCGACGGCAACGTGCCGGCGACCGAAGTCGACCAGGACGGCGATGGATACGTCGTGTGCACGCCGAACTCGAGCTGGTTGGGCAACACGGTGCTCGGCGCGGCGGGTGGCAACGACTGCGAAGACAACGTGCTCACGCAGCCCTTCGCGACTCTGATCTACCCGGGAGCTCCCGAGATCGCGGACTCCTACTACGACGCAGTCGCGGGGGTCTATGTCCTCGTCGACAACCAGTGCCCCGGCGACGCCGGCTACGACGCGGACGGAATTCCAGGAACGGGTGAGTACTGCGAGAGCGCTCTGACCTCGCCCGCCAACTGCATGGGAAGCTCCTCGACCACCTGCTACTCGTGCAGCGGCAGCGAGCTCGACCTCGACGGCGACAACATCAGCCCGGCGGCGGGTGACTGCGACGACACGAACGCGGCGGTCAACAATCAGGCCCTCGAGATTTGCGACGGCTTCGACAACGACTGCGACGGCGTGATCCCCGCCAGCGAGCTCGACAACGACGGCGACGACTACGTCATCTGCAACCCGGCTCCGGGCGTTCCGCTCGCCGGGACCCTCACGGGCGGGGGTGACTGCGACGACACCGACGGCACGGTGAACCCCGGTGAGGCCGAGCTGGCTGACGGTCAGGACACCGACTGCGACGAGACCACCAACGATCCGGACGAGGTCGACGCCGATGGCGACGGCTACTGCCCCGGCGGCTTCTGCGTCGGTGGCGGGATCCCCGGTGACTGCGACGACGGCGACGCGAGCGTGAACCCCGGTGCGGCCGAGATCTGCGACGAACTCGACACCGACTGCGACGCCCTGCTGTCGGACGGCTCCGGCGGGACTCTCGACGAGGTCGACGACGACGGAGATGGCTTCACGGTCTGCGACCCGAGCCAGCCCACCAGCACGACGATCGTCAACGACTGCCTGGAGCATGCTTCGCAGATCACGGCGGCGATCCCGGGCTACCCGCTCTTTGGTGCGGACAACTACCCGGCCAACGCCGCCGCGGTGCACCCGACGGCCCCCGAGGTCTGCGACGGGTGGGACAACGACTGCTCCTCGGGCGGCTTCATGACGAGCGCCACCGTCGAGCCCCTGGAGTTCGACAACGACGGCGACGACTACGTCGACTGCCAGGAAGAGACCCTCCCCGCGCCGGGCACTGCGACCTTCTCCGTGGGTTGGTCGCTCTACGTCGGTCAGGCGAACCGTCAGTACCAGGGCGCGTTCGACTGCGCGGACATCAGCGCCGACACGGCGAACACCGCGAACCCGAGCGGCACGGGCCTTCCGCTGACGGACATCTACCCGGGCGCGCCGACGCTCTGCGACGGCTGGGACAACGACTGCACCGGCAATGTGGCTCCCTTCGTGGACACCAACGACGACGAGTTCGACGACGACGGGGACCGATTCCTCGAGTGCATCGCCGTCACCATCAGCACCGGAGCAGTGAACCCCGCGGGCGACACGATTCTCGGCGGCTACGACTGCCTGGATGATCCGAGCACCGAGCCCGAGCTGAACTCCGGGAACCACCCGCAGACGGGTCTCGCGGTCACTTCTGCCATGGCGGCCTCGGTGAACCCCAACGCGTCGGAGACTTGCGACGGTTGGAACACGGACTGCGACGCCAGCGGGCCCACGGTCCTCGCCATTCCACAGGCCAGCGACATCCCTGGTGAGATGGATGACGACCTCGACGAGTACATCGCGTGCAACAACTTCGTGTCGGCCACCGGTGCACCTGGCTTCGACGGCGACGACTGCCTCGATGTCGCGCTGTCGAGCAACGCCTACTCCGACGACGTGAACCCCGCGGCCACCGAGACGTGCGACTCCTGGGACACGGACTGCGCGAACCAGCCGGCGTTCCCGGCGAACGATGGCTTGCCGTCCGACGCCGAAGAGATCGACGACGACGGTGACACCTACGTCCAGTGCGACTTCTCGGCGGCGGCCATCGCCGGCGGCGCGGTGGGCAACGGCTACGGCGGCGTCGAGAGCGGCAGTGACTGCCTCGATGTCCCCTTGGCGAGCAATGCGTACTCGAACTCGGTGAACCCAGGTCCCGGCATCTCGGACGTGTGCGACTCCTACGACACGGACTGCGACTCCCAGCCGGCCTACCCGAACAACGACGGGTTCCCCGAGGCGGCTCAGGAGGTCGACGACGACGGCGACACGTACGTGCAGTGCACCTTCGGCGGCAGCACGCTGGCGAACGGCATCCTCAACAACGGGTACGGCTCGGTCATCGGCGATGACGACTGCCTCGACGAGACCGCTGCGAACAACCCCTACGCCCCCAACGTGAACACCGCGGCCACCGAGGTCTGCGACGGCTGGGACACGGACTGCGGCAGTCAGGGCAACTACCCGTCCAACACCGGCATCCCATCGGGCGCCGAGGTCGACGAGCTCGACCAGGACGGCGACCTGTACATCCAGTGCGGGACCATGGTGGCGGCGGCGTTGGGCAACGGCCCGAACAACGAGGTCGGCGGTGACGACTGCCTCGACGTCGCGCTGACGACGAACGCCTACTCCGACGACGTGAACCCCGCGGCCACCGAGACGTGCGACTCCTGGGACACGGACTGCGCGAACCAGCCGGC